>NC_008609.1:676250-1014375 GCF_000015045.1 Pelobacter propionicus DSM 2379 | reverse complement strand
CATGTAAGCGACCTGACAGTCATCCAGACCGGTTTTCTGCTTCACGTCGGCATAGCTTTCCATCTTCTTGAGAGCCCCCTGGTACACCAGTTCGATGCCCAGTTCACGGGTTCTGATATCCACCACGGCCGAGGTTCTGCCGGTAATGACTCCCACTTGGATCCCGTAACGCTGGAGCATCTTGATACCATGGCCGTCCTTGACGTTGAAGACCTTGGTTTCCAGGCCGTTGCCGTCAAACACGATACCGCCATCGGTCATGACGCCGTCCACATCCAGGAGCAGTAGTTTGATCTTTTTAAGTTTCTCCTGCATCAGGCTATCCCCGAGCGCAGAATGTCGTGCAGATGAACGATGCCACAGGGCACACTGCTTGTGTCGTCGTCAAAGACAAACAGGGAGGTGATGGAGTACTGCTCCATCAGCCGCAGCGCGGCAGCCGCCAGTTCATGGCGACTGATCCTCTTGGGGTTGAGCCTCATGATCGCTTCGGCCTCCCGTTCGAGGATGTCGTACCCCTTTTCCAGGGCCCGGCGCAGATCCCCGTCGGTGATAACGCCACGCAGTTCACCGTTATCGCCTGCCACTCCGGTCACGCCCAGCCGCTTGGCGCTGATGACGAACAGAACGTCCCTCATCACGGCCTGCGCGGATACCATGGGAATCTCGTCGCCGGAGTGCATCAGGTCTTCCACCCGCAGGAACAGCTTCTTGCCCAGGGCTCCGCCGGGATGAAAGAGGGCGAAGTCCTCGGCGCGAAAGCCGCGCTGGATCAGCAAGGCCACAGCCAGAGCATCTCCCATGGCAAGGGTTGCCGTGGTTGATGCGGTGGGAGCAAGCCCCAGCGGGCAGGCTTCTTCCTTTACCGACACATCCAGGAACAGGTCGCTGCCGCGGGCCAGGGTTGAGGCGGCATTGCCGCTCATGCCGATCAGCCTGGCGCCCAGGCGTTTGATGATCGGCAGGATGCGCAGCATTTCTTCGGTTTCTCCGCTGTTGGAGATGGCGATAACCACATCGCCTTTCATGATCATGCCCAGGTCGCCGTGGATTCCCTCGGCCGGGTGCAGAAAAAGCGCCGGCGTGCCGGTGGATGCCATGGTCGAGGCGATCTTCTGTCCGACGAGCCCCGACTTGCCCATGCCGCTCACCACCACCCGTCCCGTGCAGTCCAAAATCATCCGCACGGCCTGCTCGAATGCGCCGTTGATCCGTTCGGCCATGGCCAGAAGCGCCTCAGCCTCGACCCGGATAACACGACGAGCCTCTTCAACAATCATACACAGCCTCACCAGTTTCCATAAATGAACTACACCTCCGTCCCCTGAAGTCCGTGAGCCGTCAGAAGCAGAGGCAACGGCCCCGCCCATGGCGACGGAGGCTGGAGCCAAGTCGATGCAGTAAATACCAAATTACGGGAAATAGCAACCAGGAACAGAATCGGGACAGCCATCCCGTCCCGACTTAAAAAAGGGCGAAGCAAGCGCTTCGCCCGTGTGAGCAAACAGATACAACTGAGGACTACTCGCCCGCAGGCGCGTCCGTTGCCGGTGTGCCGTCCGGGTTCAGCCCAAGAGCCTCCTTGCGGGAGAGCTTGACCTTGCCGTTCTTGTCCACACCGATGCATTTGACCAGTACCCGGTCACCCTCGTTGAGCACCTCGGTAACCGTCTTGACACGCTTGGTGTCCAGTTCGGAGATGTGCACGAGTCCATCGGTACCGGGCAGGATTTCCACAAAAGCACCGAAATCCATGATCTTCTTGACAATACCCATGTACAGCTTGCCTTCTTCGGCCTCGTCGGTCAGCCCGCGGATCATCTGGATGGCGAGATCACAGGCTTCCTTGCTGGTACTGGCGATGTTGATGCGACCCGTATCCTCGATATCCACCGTAACGCCGGTAGTCTCGGTGATGTTGCGGATATTCTTGCCGCCCGTACCGATAACGTCCCTGATCTTGTCGGTCTTGACCCAAATGGTGGTGATGCGCGGAGCAAAGGACGACATCTCCGGCCGGGGAGCACCCAGGGTCTCGGCCATCTTGCCCAGGATGTGCAATCGCCCCTCGCGGGCCTGGGCCAGGGCCTTCTGCATGATCTCCCTGGTGACGCCGCCGATCTTGATATCCATCTGCAGAGCGGTGATCCCGTCGCTGCTGCCGGCCACCTTGAAGTCCATGTCGCCCAGATGGTCCTCGTCACCCAGGATGTCGGAGAGGATGGCGACCTTCTCGCCCTCCTTGATCAACCCCATGGCGATGCCGGCAACCGGAGCGGAGATGGGCACACCGGCATCCATCAGCGACATGCAGCCGCCGCAGACTGCCGCCATGGAGGAGGAGCCGTTGCTCTCCAGGGTCTCGGATACGATCCGGATGGTGTAGGGGAAATCGTCATGCTTGGGGAGGATCGCCGAGAGCGCCCGCTCGGCGAGCATGCCGTGGCCGATCTCGCGACGCCCCGGTCCGAGGCGGAAGCTGGTTTCGCCCACGGAGAAGGGAGGGAAATTGTAGTGTAACAGGAAACGCTTGCGGTATTCACCGTAGAGCGAGTCCATGCGCTGTTCGTCGCTGGAGGTGCCCAGGGTGGTGACCACCAGGGCCTGGGTCTCGCCGCGGGTGAACAGGGCCGAGCCGTGGGTGCGGGGGAGCAGGCCCGCCTCGGTGGCGATGGGACGGATGGTGACCGTGTCGCGGCCATCGATGCGCACCCCGCTGTTCAGAACATCGGCGCGAACGCATTCGTACTCCAGGTCTCCCAGAAAAGCGCGAATCTGCTTCTCGTTCCCCTCGAACTCAGCGGCCAGGGACGCGGTCGTCTCGGCCGTGATCAGGTCGATCTGGTTGTGGCGTTCCTGCTTGCTCTTGATCTTGACCGCGGCTGACATGCGCTCGCTGGCCAGTTCGCGCACCCTGGCCAGCAGGGCCTGGTCGACGACGGGAGGAGGCACGTCACGCTTGGCAACGCCGGCAAGCTGCTTCAGCTTTTCCTGGGCCTCCAGAACCGGCTGTACCGCCGCATGGCCGAAGAAGATGGCATCCAGCATATCATCCTCGGAGACGAATCTGGCCTCACCCTCAACCATGATGATGGCATCCCGGCTGGCGGCGACCACGATCTCCATATCGCTCAGTTCAAGTTCGTCAGCAGTCGGGTTGCAGATCAGTCTACCATCCACCCGCCCCACTTTGACGCCGGCGATGGGCCCCTGGAAGGGAATGTCGGAGACCTCCAGCGCGGCCGATGCGCCCAGCATGGAGAGTATCCGGGGATCGTGGTCCTTATCAGCGGAGACCACCGTTGCAATGATCTGGGTGTCGTTCAAGAAATTTTCGGGAAACAGCGGGCGGATGGGACGGTCGATCAAGCGGCAGGTCAGCGTCTCCGGGTCGGAGGGGCGCGCCTCGCGCCTGAAGAAGCTGCCCGGGATCTTCCCGCCGGCATAGGCCTTCTCGGTATAGTTGACGGTCAGGGGAAAGAAATCCTGCCCCTCTTTGGCCTCTTTCTGGGCCACGGCGGTCACCAGAACCATTGTGTCGCCACTCTTCACCACCACCGCACCGTTGGCCTGCTTGGCCATCTTGCCGGTGGAGATTGTTACCATCTTGCCGCCAAACTCAACATCTACAACGTGTTCCATGGAGTACCTCCCTGTTGACTGTTGCGTTGGGGCCGTCGCTACAATGTCCCCGCCGTCTCCCTCCTCAATCAGCAGCAGTAGCCGTTTCAGGAAGGAGGCGGCGGAGAGATTCTACCCACGCCCCCAACAAAAATAAAAAAGAGCTGTTAAGCTCTTTTTTCCACTCGAGCAGATGAAATTAAAAGGCACTTTACCCGTTCGAGCCCGGGTAGAGTGCCTGTCGTTATCTACGTATGCCGAGACGTTCGATGACCGCCTTGTACCTGGCGACTTCCTTGCCCTTCAGATAGTCCAGAAGACGACGCCTCTGCCCAACGAGCTTCAGAAGCCCCCTTCGGCTGTGGTGGTCTTTCTTGTGGACCTTGAAGTGTTCGGTGAGATAGGTAATCCGTTCGGTGAGGATCGCGATCTGCACCTCGGGAGAACCTGTATCGCTGTCATGTTTTTTGAATGCTTTGATGATTTCCTGCTTCTTTTCGGTTGCCAGCACTGCCAACACCCCCTTCATGTTCGGTTTATTGTCCTGATGACACGTATTTATTCAGCATTACCGCAGTCTGAGACTAATAGCACACCGCCATTGCCATGTAAAGCACTAACTAATTGCAGAATACCCGCTTGAGAACCAGCCGGGAACCACCATAAGGCAGCGGTTCGATCCGGGCAACGGCGGCCAGACTCCCGTTACGTGAGAGCCGAGCCAGCCCTGCCTCAGTCCCCTCGCAGGGAGCGGAAAGCAGCGTCTCCCCCCATTCCGGCGACCTGCCATGCCTGACCTTGGCCAGTCCGGCATCGGACAGGGGAATGTCGGGCAGATGCGCAAGGGCCGCATAGGGATCCAGACAGAGCGCATCCGACATCCCTCCCTCCTTGGCCTGCTCAAGCGTCGCAAGCGTAATGGCGCTGGAGAGATGGAACGGTCCGCTGGCAATTCTGCGCAGTTCCTGCAAGGACGCTCCGCACCCCAACTCCGCTCCAAGGTCATCCGCCAAGCTACGCACATAGGTGCCGCGGGAGCAGCTGACCCGCAGGCATGCCAGAGGCGGCTCAAACGACAAAAGCTCAAGGGAGTGAATCTCCACCTGTCGCGCCCGGCGCTCCACCTCGATGCCCTGTCTGGCCAGCTTGTACAGCGGCTGACCGTCACGCTTGATTGCCGAGAACATGGGGGGAACCTGGCTAATCACCCCACAGAAGCGGGTCAACAGCTCAAGGAAGCGCTCCCGGCTGACGGAGGAGTAATCTCCCTCGGCAAGAATCCTGCCGGTCATGTCCAGGGTATCGGTCACCACGCCCAGGCGCAGCAGGGCCTGGTAGCATTTGACCCCCTCGTCCAGAAAAGGGATCACCTTGGTGGCGTCATTGACCGCCACCGGCAGAACACCGGTTGCAAAAGGGTCGAGCGTACCGGTGTGCCCCACCCTGCGTGTACCCAGGATTCTGCGCACACGGCTGACCACGTCGTGGGAGCTGATGCCGGCAGGTTTATCGATAACGAAGAAGCCGCTAATCACAGGGAGGCGTTCACAATGTCGTAGACGCGGGACTTGATCTCTTCCAGACCGCCGGAGACCGTGCAGCCGGCGGCGTTGTGGTGTCCGCCACCACCCAGGGCAGCGGCGAATCCGGCCACGTTGACGGCCCCCTTGGAACGGAAGCCTACCTTGCAGGTACACTCATCCAGCTGCCTGAAGAAGATCGCCACCTCCACCCCCCTGATTGAGCGGGGATAGTTGACAAACCCATCGGTCAGCTCGGCATTTGCTCCGGTGGCGTCATACATGTCGCTGGTTACGGTCAGTGACGCAGCCCTGCCACCACAGATCACCTCTAGGGTGGCCAGTGCCCTGGTCAGCAGTTCCAGGCGTTTCTGCGGCTGGCTCTCGTAGAGACGTTCAGCCACGCTCCAGGCGTTCACGCCCTGTTCGATCATCTCGCCAGCAACCGTGAACGCCTCGCGGTTGGCATTGGAATAGCGGAACGAGCCGGTATCGCTGATGATGGCAGTGTACAGACAGAGGGCGGTGTCCCTGTCCATGGCATACCCAAAGGCGGTGATGATGCGGTAGACCAGGATACCGGTGGCGGCGGCGCCAGAATCGATCAAATTATGGCTGCCGAAGCACTCGCAGGAGAGGTGGTGGTCCAGGTTGATCAGCGTGCCCCCCCTCCTGAAGGAGCAAAACTCGTCGCCCGCCCGTCGGAATTCACCCACGTCCAGCACAAAGGAGACGTTGAAATCCTGTTCCGGAATATGCGGGTTAACGGTATCGCTTCCGGGGAGGAAGGCGAACAACTCGGGAACCGGATCGCGGAAGTGCACGCAGACCTGCTTGCCGATGCGGCGCAGGAAGGAGGCCAGGGCAAGGGAAGAGCCGACCGCATCGCCATCCGGGCTCTCGTGGGTGGTCAGGAGAAACGAGCCGTTGGCACGGATCTCGTCAACTATGTTCTGAATCGTCTCGGTCATGCTCAGTAGCGATCTCCCTGAGGATGGAATCAATCCGGTTACCGTACTCCTGGGATTCATCGTACTTGAAGATCAGCTCCGGTATATGCCGGATAGTCAGCACCTTACCCAGTTCACGACGCAGGTACCCCTTGGCACTGTTTAATCCGGCCTCACTGTTCTTCCTGGCGTCCCGGTCGCCGATCGCCGTAAAGTAAATGCGGGCAATACTCAAGTCCTCGACCACGTCGACCGCGGTGAGGGTGACGAAGCCGATGCGGGGGTCGTTAAGCCCCCTGGAGAGGATCGAGGAGATGGTCTCGTGAATGGTTTCAGCCAGTTTTTCGGAACGTTTGCTCATGGAATCCTGTTCAAGGTTCGAGGTTCGGGATCAATCTCCCGAACCTCGAACCGCTGTTAAAGCTTGGTGGCGACCTTCTCGATCTCGAAGGCCTCGATGATATCGCCGATCCTGATGTTGTTGTAGTTCTCCAGGCCAATGCCGCACTCGTAACCGGCAGCAACCTCTTTGACGTCGTCCTTGATGCGGCGCAGGGAGGAGAGCTTGCCTTCGTAAATCACCACATTGTCCCGCAGCAGCCGGGCCTGGGCGTTGCGCAGCATCTTGCCGTCCTGTACGTAACTGCCGGCGATATTGCCAATCTTGGGCACCGAGAAGACCTCTCGGATCTCGGCACGTCCCAAATATTTCTCCTTCAGGGTCGGATCCAGGAGCCCTTCCATGGCCTTCTT
The DNA here is from genome assembly GCF_000015045.1 of Pelobacter propionicus DSM 2379. Lineage (GTDB taxonomy): Bacteria > Desulfobacterota > Desulfuromonadia > Geobacterales > Pseudopelobacteraceae > Pseudopelobacter > Pseudopelobacter propionicus. The sequence continues at coordinate 1,007,531 of NC_008609.1, read as the reverse complement.
CACGTCCTCAACCGCATCGTAGATGATGCTGTACAGGCGGATATCAACCCCTTCCTTCTCAGCCATGGCCTGGGCCTTGACTTCGGGTCGCACGTTGAAGCCGATGATGATGGTGTTGGAGGCGGCAGCCAGATTGACGTCGGTCTCGGTTATGGCGCCAACGCCCGAATGGATGACGTTGAGACGTACCGCATCGGTGGAGAGTTTGCGGAACGAGTCGGAAACCACCTCCACCGATCCCTGCACATCGCCCTTGACGATGACGTTCAGGTCCTTGACATCGCCGCTCTGAATCTGCTTGTAGAGATCCTCCAGGGTGACCTTGGAATGTTTGGCCATCTCGATCTCGCGCTGCTTGATCTGGCGCAGGGTGGCGATCTCCTTGGCCTGTTTCTCATCCTTCAGGGAGACGAACACGTCACCGGCATCGGGCACACCCGAGAGTCCGATAACCTCAACCGGCATTGACGGCCCGGCCTCGTTGACCTTCTCGCCACGGTCGTTGTGAATGGCCCTGACTCTGCCGGAGTGGACCCCGACCACGCAGTAGTCGCCGTTCTTGAGGGTACCCTCCTGGACCAGGACCGTTGCCACCGGGCCGCGCCCCCTGTCCAGCTTGGCTTCCACGATGGTGCCCTTGGCTTCCTTGTCCGGGTTGGCCTTCAACTCCATCAGATCGGCCTGGAGCAGAACCATTTCCAGCAATCCCTCCAGGTTGAGCCGCTTCTTGGCCGAAACTTCCACCATGGTGGCGTCGCCACCCCATTCAGAGGCAACCAGGCCGAATTCCATCAATTCCTGTTTGACCCGTTCAGGCTTGGCTTCCGGCTTGTCGATCTTGTTGATGGCAACGACAATCGGAACGCCAGCCGCCTTGGAGTGGTTGATGGCTTCACGGGTCTGGGGCATGACGCCATCGTCGGCAGCCACAACCAGGATGACGATATCGGTCACCTTGGCGCCGCGGGCACGCATGGCGGTGAAGGCCTCGTGGCCCGGCGTATCCAGGAAGGTGATCTTGCGGCCATTCAGCTCCACGTCATAGGCGCCGATGTGCTGGGTAATGCCGCCCGCCTCGCCGGCAATGACGTTGGCTTCGCGGATCGCGTCCAGAAGCGAGGTCTTGCCGTGATCGACGTGTCCCATGATCGTGACCACCGGCGGACGTTTGACGAGGGTCTCGGGCGCATCGGGGGTGGATTCCAGGATTTCGTCCAGGTCAACCGCCATGTTCTCCACCTCGTAGCCGTATTCCGAGGCCAGTATGACGGTGGTTTCAAAATCCAGAGCATGATTGATAGTTACCATCATGCCCATCTTCATCAACGACTTGATCAGGTCATTGGCCTTGATCCCCATGCGCTTGGCCAGCTCACCCACGCTGATGGTCTCGGAAATCTTGATGATGCGCTTGATCGCCTTGGGAATGGTGATCTCCGTCTTGCGGGTTTCGGAGGCGCGCTCCTTGACCTTCTTCCGTGACCCCCTGTAGACCGGATCGAAGACCCGCTCGCGTTTCTCGAGGATCTCATGTTTCTTGGGCTGTTCCTTCTTCTTGGCCGTAGAAGCGCCCCCCTTCTTGCCGCCCTTGCCGGCCCCCTCACTGTGGGGTGCGGCGCTCTTGCCGCCGAATTTGCGGCGGTCGTCGGCAGCGGGAGGAGCAGACGGAGGGAGCGTTGCGGGCTTCATGCGGGAGCGATCGGGTGCGGCGCCGCGGGAGGGGGCGCCAGCAGCCGGAGACGGCCGTCTCTGGGCATGTTCTGCCGCAGGAGCGACCGTACCATCACGCCTGACCACACGGGTCGGACGAGTGGTGACGCCGGGAATCTCCATGCGTCCCAGAATGCGGGCCTGATTGGCGCTGGGCTTGTCCGGTTGCGCCGGAACCTTTGGTTTTTCCACTACCGGTTCAGGCTTGGCCTCCACGACGGGAGCTTCCACAACCGGTGGCGTCGGCAATGCCTTCTCCGGGGGGGCGGTTGCAGCGGCAACCGGTGCAGCGGCAACCGGTGCGGCGGTCTCGACCGGCGCGGGTGGAGGAGCAATGATCCTCGCATTCATGGTGGCCGCCTCTGCAGGCGCGGCAGCCGCTTTCGGGGGTGCCGGCGCGGCAGCGGGAACTTCGGGGGGAGTCGGCGCGGCTGGCGCCACCGGCTCGGCCGGCTTTTCCTCCAGGCTCTCGGCGACAGCGGCCGGAGCCGGCTCGACAACAGGAGCGGCCTTGGCGCGACGCCGGATGATGGTGGTGGTCACCCTGACCTCTTCGGCGCCGTCAGGAGACAGGGAAGGCATCAATTTCTTGAGCACGTCCTCATCGACAAGAGATGTGGCTGTCTTGGCGTCAACCCCTATCTCCTTGAGTCGGGCAAGTACCTCCTTATGCTCCAGTCCCAGCTTCTCGGCCAGGTTACTCACACGAATTTTAGACATATGCCCTACACCTCCCCCAGGAAGTTTCTTAATCGTTGTATTTCAGTGACAAGTCGCGCAATGAAGCCGCCCTGCCTGACGGCGACCGCGCTGCGCGGCGCCTTGCCGAGTATGTCGCCAAACTCTTCCTTCGTCAGTACCCGCTCACAGGGGATTCCGTGAACGGTGGACAAGGACACTACTTTTTCGCCGATACTCCCTGATACGTCTTCGGCCACCAGAACCAGCCCCGGCTTTATTTTGCCACGCACAGCGTCGCAGACCAGGGAACTTCCCGAGACGATCTTGCCGGCCCGGTTAGCCAGCCCCAGATAGCCCAGAATCCGCTCGCGCATCAGCCGAGCCACCATCTCCGTCATGGCCTGGGGCTGCATCGCCGAAACTTCGCGCTTGAAGGCCCGATTGAAGAGACGCTGCCTGATTGCTGCTTCGAGACAACGGGAACTGGCACAGGTGTACGCCCCCCTCCCGGGAAGGCGCGCATCCAGATCGGGCAGCACTTCCCCTTGCGGGGAGAGCACGAAACGGATCAGGCGGTCCCTGTCACGGGTCTCGCGGCAGCCGAGACAGCTGCGCTGCGGTTTTTCCTGACCACCCTGACGGACCATAGCGCCCCGTTACTCCACCGTCTCTTCCGCTTCGGGCGCGGTTTCAACGGTTTCAACGGTTTCAACGGCATCGGTTTCGACGGCATCCTGTTCGTCAGCCGCCACCTCACCCTCTTCCATCTCTTCGTCTTCCAGCTGGGTGCCATCATAGGAGGCATAGGCCTGCAGCTCAGCCTCGGCAGCCTTGGCCTCGCTCTTGATGTCGATGCGACAGCCGGTCAGTCGGGCGGCAAGACTGACGTTCTGGCCGCGCTTGCCGATGGCCAGGGAGAGCTGGTCGTCGGCCACGACAACCTCAAGGGCTCGATTATCCTCATCAACGAACACCTTGGACACCTGAGCCGGCGAGAGGGCGTTGCAGGCGAAACGGGCGATATCCTCGGACCAGGGAATGATGTCGATCTTCTCTCCGCGCAATTCGGAGACCACGTTCTGGACACGGGAGCCGCGCATGCCGACGCAGGCGCCCACCGGATCCACATCCGGGTCGTTTGAGGAAACGGCCAGCTTGGCGCGGCTGCCCGGATCGCGCACGATGGCGTTAATCTCCACGATCCCCTCGGCCACCTCGGGCACCTCGGCCTCGAACAGCTTGGCCAGCATGCTGGGATGGGTACGGGAGAGGATGATCTGCGGCCCCTTGGGGGTAACACGGATATCGGTAATGATCGCCCTGATGCGGTCGCCGGGGCGGTACACCTCCCGCGGCATCTGCTCCTTGGAGGGAAGCACGGCCTCGGCCCGTCCCAGGTCGATCAACAGGTCGCCCTTCTCGAAACGCCGTACCATGCCGGTGATAACCTCCCACTGGCGGTCGCTGTACTCGTTGAAAATCGTCTCCCGCTCGGCTTCGCGCACCTTCTGGATGATGACCTGCTTGGCTGTCTGGGCCGCAATGCGGGTAAAGCCGCTGGAATCAATTTTTTCACCCAGAGAGTCGCCGACCTCCACATCGGGATCGATTTCGCGGGCCTCATCCAGGCTGATCTCCTTGTAGGAATCCTCGACCTCTTCCACGACGATGACGAACTCGAACAGCTCAACCTCGCCGGTATCGGAATTGTAACGCGCCTCAAGATCGCGTGTATTGCGGTATTTTTTATTGGCGGCCGTCAAAACCGCCTGTTCCATGGCTTCGAGGACCACCTGGCGATCGATCCCCTTCTCCTTGACGATCTGCTCAATGGCGTGCTTGAGACTGATGTTCGTTTCCACGGTTGCTTCTCCTTGCTGACGTCTATGAAATCAGATCAAAATTCGAATTCGAGCTGCGCCTTGGCAATGCGCTCCAGCGGTATGGAAGCTGTCTGCCCTTCGGTGAGTGACATGACAACACTGCCATCCTTAAGTCCTTCCAGCCGCCCCAGAAAGGTCTTGCGCCTGTTTCCGGCGTCATCCTGGTACGGCTCGTAGGTACGAACCTTGATCAGGCGACCGCTAAAGCGTTCGTAATCGGCCTCGCTCTTCAGTGGCCGGTCAAGTCCGGGCGAGGACACTTCCAGGCTGTACTCGCAGGGAATAAGGTCTTCCACGTCCAGAAGGGTCGACAACTCCCTGCTCAGGTCGGCGCAGTCGTCCAGCGTCACGCCTCCCTCCTTGTCGATAAACAGGCGCAGCACAGCCTCCCTGCCGCTACGTTTGTACTCCACTTCCACCAACTCCAGATTCATGGAGTCGATAACCGGCAGAGCCAGCGTGCGGATCCGATCGCATATGTCGTCTCGATGAAGTGCCATAACGCTCTCTAAAAAAACAAAAAAAGTGAGCCTTGCGAGCTCACTCCGGGGTGAACAAAAATTTTACCTTAATTATCATGACAATCCCGCAAAAGCAAGCATTTTTTCCAAAAAAGCGCCTACTTGATAAAGAGCAGTCGGATTTCATGGACATCGGTCACTCCCCACGCCACTGGCAGCGAGTCGCCGCATTGCAGTGCGCTCATGCCGAGCTGGAGCTGGCCACCCACCTGAACAATCACGCTACGAAACAGCTCATAGTAATACCCCAGCATGAGATCAAGGATCACACTGCCGGCACGCAGAAACAATAACCGGGGGCAGGATGCGCTGATCACCGGGTCATTCGGCGCCCAGGTAATGCCCGGCGCCTCTTCGACTCACCCCGTCAGCACGTCCTCTCAGCCACGTAGCGCTCCAGCCGACTTAACCCTTCGGCGATATTTTCCAGGGAATTGGCATAGGTGAAGCGCAGGTACCCCTCTCCCCCCTGGCCAAAATCGATGCCGGGGGTCACCCCCACGCGGGCCTTTTCCAGGATGTCGTAGGCAAGGGCGTAGGAGTCGCCGGAGAGATGTTTGGCGTTTGCGAACACGTAAAAGGCGCCGGTCGGCTCCACCGGAATGCCGAAGCCGATGTCCCTCAGGCGCTGGATCATAAAGCGCCGGCGCTGGTCGTAGGTATTCCTCATCCTGAGCACATCGGCATCGGCTTCCTTCAGCGCGGCGATGCCGCCGATCTGGGCGACCGAGTTGGGCGCCAGAAAGAAGTTCTGCTGAAGCTTCTGCAGGGGGCGAATGAAGCAGGGGGGAGCGATAAGGTACCCCAGGCGCAGGCCGGTCATGGCGAAGATCTTGGAGAAACCGTTCAGCACAAAGGCATGGTCGGTGAACTCCAGGATGGTATGCTCGCTGCCATGGTAGTTCAGCCCATGGTAGATTTCGTCGGAAATGCAGTACGGCCCCAACTGGGCAATGGCCCACATGCGCTCCGCCGACAGCACCGTGCCGGTGGGGTTGCTGGGGGAGTTGATCAGGATCGCCCTGGTCCTCTCCGTGATCCTGTCGCGGATGGCCTCGGGGCGGTATTGGAAGCCGTCATCCTCGCACACCGGCACCTTGACCACCTTCCCCTCCAGAAACTGGATGAAGTTGGGATAACAGGCATAGTGGGGATCGGAGATGATCACCTCGTCCCCCTTGGCGAGCAGTGTGGAGAACATGCTCAGCATGGCCGGCGACGTGCCGGAGGTCACCACCACCTGATCGGGGTGAACCGCCACACCGTAGTTCTTTCCGTAATGCTCGCAGATCGCCTCCCGCAACTCGACCATGCCGAGGCTGTGGGTGTAGTGGGTGTGCCCGTCACGAACCGCCCGGCTGATCGCCTCGCTGACGCATTCCGGCACGCCGAAGTCCGGCTCCCCCACTTCCAGATGGATAACATCGATCCCTGCCCGCTCCATCTCCTGAGCTTTTTCAAGTACATCCATGACGATGAAGGATGTCATCCGATCGACCCGTTCCGGGATCATGCCTCTCTCCTCGCTCTGCTCAAAGTGTATTCATCCTGGAAACGGCAGTTGGGGGCTGTCGGAGAGAGCGCACCAGGAATCTTTCGTCCGCGCGAAAGGAGACTGCTCCCAACTGAAGAATTCAGGTTCATCGTACCTCGACGCTCCCCCTGTTCAGCGCCGCACATGGTCCGCAACCTTCGTGAAATAGTCGTCCAGATCCTCGTCCACGAAGTAGCGGTTGGGAGCTGGCGGCAACATGACGCTGCCCCGATTGACGATAACCGTCGGGGCAGATGTGCTGTAGGGAAGCAGCGATGCCGGGGTGACGTTCAGGGACGACCCCAGCACCAGCAAGAGGTCGCAGGCTGCGACCATGGCTTCGGCCCGACCAAAGCCGTTGACCGCTTCGCCGAAAAATACGATGTCCGGCTTCAGGAGCCCGTCACAGGATGGGCAATGTACCACCGGTGGGTGGCTGCTGCCGGCCATGGCATCGATCCACCAAGGGTAATCCAGCTCGTGCAACCGCGTGCGGCAGGACTGGCAGGTGGCCGAACGGTAGGAACCGTGCAGTTCCAGGACGTTCCTGCTCCCCGCCATCTGGTGCAGGATATCGATGTTCTGGGTGATGACCCCCTCCAGCTGTCCCGCCTGCTCCTGCTGGGCGAGGAAACGATGGGTAAAGGTGGGAGCAACATCCCTCACCGCAGTGGCAAAATCGCTGGTAAACTCGTAGAAATACTGCGGTGCGCGCTGAAAGTTGTCAATCTCGAAAACCAGTTCGGGGTCGTAGCGCCGGGTGACGTACAGCCCCTTGGGCCCCCTGAAGTCGGGGATGCCGGCCGCGGTGGATATGCCCGCCCCGGTCAGCGCGACCATTGATTTCGAGTTTCTGATCAGCTCGGCGCAGGCTACCGGCTCCAATGGATGCATCAAACGCCTCCTCTTTCATTCAAAACACGGCAACTGAGGGGTGTCGCGTTTCCCGGTTCATTCCCCTGGAGCAGCCACCGGTAACGCCGAGAGCGGCAAAATTTTTACACCCTTTAAGCGGGGAGTGAAGTCGGACAGGTCAAGGGCCAGGTTGACCTCCGGCTCCTGGAAGCCGAGCAGAATCCGGTCGTTATCCATGGTCAGCATCTCCAGCTTCCCGGCAAAGGGAACGCCATTGACCATCTCATAGGCGCCATAGCTCACCCGGTCTCCCGTGGGGGCTGTCTTGTGGGTCACCAGGCCGGAGGCAAAGGTCACGCTTTCCGAACCGACCACGCTGTTGGAACGTTGGATGGTGCCGCTCATTCCGGCCATGACTGAGGGCGCTGTGTCCATGACCCAGCGCAGCAGGCGCCATCCCGCCATGCCGCTCCCCTGGGGTAACTCCTCGAAACGGCCCGAATAGGCAACCGCCTGGGAGGGGTAGACCAGCGTCAGCCGGTCCCCCAGGGCGAACGCCTCCAGAACAGTGGAACCAAAGGGAGAGAGCATGACAAAGTGGAACTGATCGGGACGGCGATAGGTCATCAGGCCATTGCCGGACACGGTGCCGCCGGCGGTGCGCAGCGAGAGCGAGACCGAGCTGGAAAGGGTATCGACGGAACTGCCGGGAACAGGGACCAGAGGTGGTTTCTGTACAGTGGCGCAGGCGCTGATGAAGAGAAACAGCAGACAGGTTACAACACGTAAAAGGTTCATTGAAGTCTCGACTCCGTACAACAATTAGTCGGGCCACGCCGTGGCTCCGCCCCCCTGATTCAAAAACAACAGATGCGGCACCCCATGCACGGGCCATGGGAATCCGGGCAACGCATCAGGCCGCAGTAAAAAAAGCATAAATCGGCACGGCGTTTCCCGCGCCGTAAACAGCTAAAAGCGTTACGGTTTCTTCAAGCGGGTGGTGATGGTGATCTGTACCTCGTCACCGATCACCGCGCCATAACTGACCCCGAAGTCCTGGCGGTTGATGGTGGCAGTGGCCAATGCCGAACGGGTGAAATCTGCCCGTCCCTCAATTGGTTGCGCCTCCACCGTCAGCACCACCGGTCTGCTGATCCCCCGTATGGTAAGATTTCCGGTCAGTTTCAGCCTGTCCTCCCCCAGTTTTTCCAGGGCCGTGGAGCTGAACCTCATGGCCGGGTACCGGGCGACATCGAAGAAATCAGCGCTGCGCAGATGCTTGTCGCGCCTGTCGATGCCGGTGTTGATGGAGGCGGTCTCGATGCTCACCTCCACCTTCGATCTGGTGATGTCCGCTTCATCCAGATCCAGCGTCCCCCGGAATGTTCCGAAGGAACCGGTGACGTTCATGATTCCCAGGTTGCGTACCTTGAACTGGATGCTGGTGTTGGACGGGAGAATGGCAAGGGGCTGGGCGGATACGACACAGGGAGCCAGCAGCGTTAGGATCGACAGCACGAGTACAAACAGTCGTTTCATGATCTCCTCCTCGGGTGAAACAGGCAGGGGCGAACGATTCCGGCCACCTCGGCGCACGCAACGGTCCGGCGGGAAGCGCCCCCTGCGGCAGCGCCAACCGGACTTTCTACCCTACCCCAAAACCGGCCCACAGTGCAATGGTTCTTCCCGCGGGCAGCGGCATCTTACAGTCGCCGCGAAACTCCCGCGATATCGAGGCGCTGCGCGCCGAAATGCTGAAAGTCCTCCCCCGACGCTCCCTGGGGCAGTGGATGGTGGGGCTCAACCTGAAGAAGCGTTACCTGGGGAAGTAGGGCCGGCCGGCGGCGCGGGCGCGAAGGCCGGAGCTGCAGCGCTTCCGGGAAGCGTTGTGTCCACCGGTCCGCTGCCGCGCCAGAAAAAGATTCGCTCGCCGGAGTCGCGGGCGCAGCCGCGCAGGAAGCGCCTGAACTCCTGCAGGGTGATCAGGATATTGCCCAGCAGCAGCCAGATCCAGACGGCCAGGTAGTATTCGCGGGGGATGGTAAGCGGGCTGAAGACGAGTTCCAGCCGCCAGCAGATGAACAGCAGGGCCGAGACCTGGAGCATAAGGTGGAAGAAGCGCAGCCTGTAGCTGATGCGCACCAGGCCGGACCGCTCGGAGCAGCGCACAATCCCGGAGGAAGCACCCAGCAGGAACGTCCAGGAGAAATGCTGAGCCATCCCCAGCCGGAAGCGAAAACCGCCCTCAGGCAGGTAATCCACCGGGACACCGCTGACCAGAAGCGTGGAGGCGATCTCGTCCTGCACCGTCTGGGGGGACAGGGCACAGTTCTCTTTAATCTTGATCGTGCCGTTGAGAGTAAAAGGGAACATTGCGATCAGTGTCCTAACGGATTTCCTTTGGATCAGCGCCGGCCGTGCCGACAGGAGAGCGCTTTCACTGGTACTGGATGTAGAGCGGCTGCGGGTTCAGCCTGAGCAGCTCTTTGGGAGTCAGCAGCCTGTGCCCCTTCCTGGTGTCGTTGCGGTAGAAGAGCTTGAAGCCGGTGTACTGGACCGGTTCGCTGACCACGTACGACCTGTAGGTATCGCGCTTGAGCAGGGGAGGCCCCCAGCCGTCCATATTGATGACGATCTGCACCTGGGGCCGCAGGATGATGCGGCGAAAATTGGTCAGGCCGTTCCTGGTGAAACGGTGCACCACCAGCACCTTGGGGGGCAGCTTATGCTTCTTCACCAGTTCCGCCAGATAGCCGCTGACGTAATTGATATCCTCCGCGTCATAGCTGCCGATGCGCGTGCCTGGCCTGGCCCTGCTGGCGGCCAAGTTGAACTCCGGGTCGATGCCCAGATGCACGTCCGGGTTCCTGAGGAACCGCTCGAAACGGGGCAGCAGCGTGCGGATGCTGTCATGACCGGTCTGGATATCGATAAACAGCAGGGCATCGGCCTCCCTGGCCCAACCATGGACCCGGTTCACCAGTTCGTCCGGCATGACCATGCGGTATGTGCCATCCCTGCCCGGGCTCTCCTGGGCCACCACGGCGATCAGGTGCAGGGCCGGCTGGACCGGATGGGAGCGGTCGGCCGCCTCCCAGCGCTCCGCCTCTCGCCTCAGCCTGGCCAGCATGTCATGCGTGCGGTACTCGCCCAGAACTCCCATGCGTTTGGAGAGCGGATTGCCGTAAAAGGCCAGGATGCGCTTTTCCGGCAGGATCGAGCCGGGGAGCGGGTCAGGGGATTTCACCGGCCACCCCTTCCGTCGCGCGAACTCGGGGCTTTCCCCGGCCAGGTACCTGACCTTGCCCTGTCTGCCCGACGGCTCCACGGCGGGAGGTTCGGGAAGGTTCAGCGCCGAAGCGTTGCCGGCTGTCGTTATGGTCGAAAACGGCCTGGCAGCGGATGAAATCGCCCCCTGGGCGACGGTATGCCGCGCCGTTTCCCCGAGGGGGGCGGGAGGCGCCCCCATTTCCCCCTGCTCGCCACAGCCCACAAGGGAGAGCAGCAGGGCGGCCACGAGCAACAAGCGGACAGCCGTCCGTGCCAGGGAGCGGGGGACAACGTTTTCAGAAAGTATCAATAATCGCATCTGCGAAGGGCCTTTGGTGCGCGGACTCTTGATCATGGGGCAGGCAGGCGCTCTTTCGCGGATGCCAGGGTTGCGCCGCCTGAGACGGCCTCGCGTGCCCGGAAAAAGCACCCTGTTATCCCGTTTCACCCTGGCAGGCCGGGGCCTGGTCGCTGCAGCGGCGCATGATCCCCGCATGGTTTCAGGACAGGGACAAGCACAGCTGCTGCTGTGCGATAACCGACGGCAGGCGCGTGGGCGCCTTGATCCGCAGCTGTTTGTTGACATTCATGCGGCCAAACACCACCTGGATAGCATCGACCGACACGCCGAATTCAGCGGCAAGAAACCGCACCATGTGGTCGGTTGCCCGCCCGGCGCGTGGAACCGCGGTTACGCTGACGCAGAGCTGGTGCCCCTTGACCTTGCCGATTGCGTCCCGCTTGGCGTTGGGTGTGCCGAGGATATTAAGCACGAGAGTATCCCCATCCCAGGTGTAAACTGTTTTCTCCATCACTGCTCCCTGGACTGCCGTGGTTATGTTTGAGCTGTCCCGGGCAGCCAGAGGCGGGCAGGCGGTCGCACGTGAATCACGTGCTACCTGATATTCGTGCTGGTGAACAGGACCACCCTGTCCCCCGCGAAATTCACCGTTATGTTCTTCTGCTCGTCCCCCCAGACGCAACTCTTTGCGAACAGGGCCTCCGAGCAGGAGTCGGGCTTGCCGAGGATCGTGACCACCTCGCCATAACCAAGCCCCATCTTGAGTTTGGCATAATTCTCCTGGGTCAGCTTGCTGCAACCGAGGAGCATGAGCAGTAACGAGAGAGCAGCCATCAACCGTATGCGTGACATCATGTAATCGTTCCTTTCCACAGGGTTTTCCCAAACCACGGCCCCTACCAGACCAGAGGGAAGGCAAGCTGTCCCTCCGCAACCACCACCTCAACAGAGCAGGAGCTGCCCGTCGGCATCGGCCGCATAGGCAGCCGGTTCCACGACCGGGAGCGAAGCCGGCCTGGCCGGAGCGACCGGCGACGGGCTCGGTTCCTCGTCCCTCTCCCGTTCCCGCGGCTCCATCGGGCCGTTCTCCCCGGCCGCCCCCATCCCCGCCTCAAGCGCCCGTTTCGCCAGCCGGTCGCAACGCTCGTTGAAGGGATGCCCGTCGTGGCCGCGCACCCACTCCCAACTGACCTGGTGCTTGGCGGACAGGCCAGCCAGCCGCTGCCAGAGATCCTGATTCTTGAGCGCATCCGGCGTCTCCAGGCGACCGCTGCGAATCCAGCGCTCGAGCCATTCAGCCATCCCCCGCACCAGATACTGCGAATCGCTGAAGACGCGCACCTGCCTGGGCTTGTGCAACGCCTCCAGCCCCCTGATGGCCGCGGTCAACTCCATGCGCTGGGACGTGGCGACCGGCTCGAAACCGCTGAGTTCCTTCTCGGACTCCCCATAGCGCAGGATCACCCCATATCCACCCGGCCCGGAGTCCCGACCCGAGCCATCGCAGTAGATCTCCACCACGCCGGCTGGCGGCGGGGTGAAGGCAACCTCCAGCGCCCCGAATTCCAGCTCGCGCAGCAAGGGAATCAGCAGTGGAAGGTTGGGCGGCTGGCGGCACAGATCAGCCAGGGACAGTTCCAGGGGCACGTCATAGCGGACAGTGGCCAGGGTTTTGGAGAGCCGGGCCTGATCGCCATAGGCGGACAGGTTCTCCCGGCGCTGCCTGCCATTCACCAGGCTTTTCCAGCGCAGCACCCCCTCCAGAGAACCGAAGCGCCGGACCAACTCGGCAGCGGTCTTCTCGCCGATGCCGGGAACCCCCGGGATATTGTCGCTGCTGTCCCCGGCCAGCCCCAGCACGTCCGGCACCAGCTCCGGCGGCACCCCGAAGCGGTCCAGCACTTCCCTGGGCCCGGAACGGAGACCCTTCATGGTGTCCAGCAGGCCGATCCGCTCGCCGACGATCTGCAGCAGGTCCTTGTCGCCGGTGACGACCGTGACCCGGGCACCCTCGTCCGCGGAGCGGCGGGCCAGGGTGGCGATGACATCGTCAGCCTCGAAACCAGGCGCTTCCAGGGCCGGGATATTGAGGGCCTGCACGACCTGCCTGATGTACGGCAGCTGGGCCGCGAGATCCGTGGGCATGTCGTCCCGATGCGCCTTGTAGGGGGGATAGATCTGCCGGCGAAAGGTCCCTTCCCGGGGAGGATCGAATACCACTGCCAGGTAATCGGGGCGGTTCTCCTGCAGGAGGCTGAGCAGCATCCTGGTGAAGCCGAAGACGGCATTGGTCGGCATCCCAACCGAGGTGGCGCAATCCCGCACGCCATAGTAGGCGCGGTAAATGTAACTGGACCCGTCCAGCAGATAGAGCCGAGGCGCTGCGTTCACATTCTCTCCCGACGCGGATATTCCCCGGCGAACGCCACGCTCAACCGGGTGGGGTAGAATCGCACATCCCGGGGATCATACACAATCTTTTTGCGCAGTACCCATGAGCATACCTGCCGAAGAGCCCGATGCTGTGCACGCCGAAGTGTTGGATGATTTCATCCTTGTGCGGCTGCACGAACAGGATGATATGGTTTCTGTTTTCGGCCGTGCTGATCCTGGAACCAACGTTACGGGACCTTGACCGGCACGAAGTTGGCCTGTATCCTCCCTGTTCAGCAGACACTTCACCCAGAACAGGAGTCACCACGTGGCGATCTTCGAAGTCAAGCACCCCCTGATCCAGCACAAACTCGGCCTGATGCGCAAGGCGGACCAGAGCACGAAACAGTTTCGGGAACTGGCGTCCGAAGTCGCCCGCCTTTTGACCTATGAGGCGACAAAAGACCTGGAAACCGAGAGCATCACCATCACCGGCTGGGCCGGACCGGTCACCGTCCAGCAGATCAAGGGAAAAAAGATCACGGTGGTGCCGATCCTGCGGGCCGGCCTGGGGATGATGAACGGCGTCCTGGACATGATCCCCAGCGCCAAGGTCAGCGTGGTCGGCCTCTACCGTAACGAGGAGACGCTGGAACCGGTGGCCTACTACGAGAAATTCGCCAGCGGCATGGAGGAGCGCATCGCCCTGATCATCGATCCCATGCTGGCCACCGGCGGCTCGCTGCTGACAACCATCGAGATGCTGAAAAAGACCGGCTGCAGGCGCATCAAGGGGCTCTTTCTGGTGGCCGTTCCCGAGGGCCTGGAGCGCATCGGCCGCGCCCATCCCGATGTGGAGATCTACGTTGCCTCCATCGACGAGCGCCTGAACGAACAGGGCTACATCCTTCCCGGCCTGGGCGATGCCGGGGACAAGATATTCGGCACGAAATAGGATTCCTGCGCCAGCCTCGCGGCAGGGTGCAGGTCAATCCTGCTCCCCTCCCCCGAACAGACGAGCAAGGGCCGGACGTTTCGAGTGAAACGGGCCGGCCCTTGCTCGTTGTAAACAACTTGGGGGTCGGTAAACAACTTGGGGGTCGCGTCTCAACTCTTGACCATTGCCACAAGCTCAAGACGCGCCCCCTCACTGTTCATGCTGTGAAGGTAGCGGTGGGGGAACATCAATCAACGGGGGAGAGCTAGCCTGCGCGCAGCTTCTTGGCACGACCGGTTGAGCGCTTAGTTGGACGTGGTGCAGCCTCGATCAGCCGGCCACTGGCATACTTGTGAACGATACTGGCAATCAGTGTCTGATAGGGCATACCTTCTTCGGCAGCCCGCATTTGGATATCTTCCAGATCTCGAGTAGAAAGGCGAATATTGATGCGTTTGTCTTTTGTGAGGGCAGCAGCAGCGCCAGAGGCATACCGGACTATTTCGTCGTCAAGATTTGCAACAGACTTCCACTCACCGCTCTCATACGATGAGAGGATATCGTCTTCATATTTCTTATCTTCAGTTTTCGCTTTTCTACTCATTGTTCTTCCCCTTTGAGATATACCTTTTGGTGGCATTTCGGCTTGGGATGACGGTTTTCAGAAATATTTCTCCGTCTGTTTCAACGAAGGGAACCAAGTAGGCGTAACCGCGAATGCGGACGATAAAAATGCGTTGATTCTGGTACTTTTCCTCGTTTGGATGTATGACGACATCGAGGAGCGCTCCTTGCGAGATTGCCACCAATACTTCCTCGAAGGAGACGCCGCGCTCAATTTTGAGCGCCACATTTTTATCCGAGTTCCAGTTGATAGGTTTCATGTCGACATCTTAGCTTCTCGTGTGCCTTTTGTCATCATTCTTTCACGTGCAACGTCTAAAGGCGCAACGGATTTACCGCTGTCGCCGTGTGTTATCCAGCTTCCGTCCGGAAACTAATTCGATCATAAAACCTCAACGGAGCCGGCCATGACCCGCCGGGGCGTTTCTCAGCCCCCAACGACGTCCATGGACGTTGTTAGACATCCTTATAGGAATAGATTCCTCGCGGCGTCATCCCATTGAGAGTAAACACGATAATCGAGGGAGGTTCAGACTTGCTAATTGAGGGATCATTGCAGGCCCTGACCTGACGATCATGGATGCTGGATGGGCGGCGGTTGAGCCCTGCATAACAGTAGGTTCATCCGCCGCCCCCAGGTTTTTCCTACCTCAGTTGCCGCATGAGCTCCCTTGCCTTCTTCCGGCTGTAACCGATGTCCTCCCTCGATACGTCATACAGATAGACCGGATAGTTAAACCCTGTCTTGATGAGCAGTCCTCCGTTCCAGTCAGTGATCATGGTGATGCTTCTAATATTCCGACGGTAGCGGAACCATGTCGTATTTTCCTCCGTGATCTCCACATCGAGCGTTTCCAGCCGTCTTTTCTGGGGGTTATACACAGTGCATTCCATATCCACCTCCCGGGCTATTTCAGGAACGGCGCGGCTGACGCACGGGAGGAGTGAATAGGTCGAAGTAGAGGGGTTCGTCGATGCGCGGGAGGTTGCGCTCGGCGGCGGCGGTGAGCAGTTCCGCCGCCATGTGTGTGAGCACCCGCAGGTTTCCGTGTGCATGGGTTGCCAGGGTTTGGATCAGCTCCGGTGCGATCAACTGGGGCGCCCCGGCTTTCTGCAGGACGTAGTCCAGGTAGGAAGCCAGCTCCTGCGGGGTGAGCGCGGAGAGTTCCAGGCGGGCGCGGATGCGACTGCCCAAGGGTAGGAGTTCCGGGGTGCGGAAGCGCTGGGGGAGCCGGGCGTCGCCGCACAGCACGGTGAAGAGCAGGCTCTGGGAGTCGAAGCTCGCGCTTTGCAGGAGCCTCAGTTCGGTCAGGCACTCGGAGCTGACCTCCTGAGCCTCATCGACCAGGAGCAGCGGGCGCAAGAGAGTCGCTGCACAGTGTGCGCGCCAGCGCTCACGCAGCGCCTTGAATCCGCCATACCGGTTGGCGGGATTGAGCTGAACGCCGAATAGCTCTCCAAGCTCGCGATAGAAATCGGCGACCTTGCTTTGGGGGCGCTCCATCACCCCCACTACGATGTCGGGCAGTTGTCCCAGGCGGGCGCCAAGCCACTGCAGGGTCTTCGATTTGCCGTAGCCCGGCTCACCGGTGATCAGGGAGAACCCGCCCTGGGAGACCAGGGACTCCAGGCGCCGGGCAAAGAGTTCGGCGCCCGGCAGCGGCCAGAGCGCCTCCACGGGAAGCGCCGGCACGAACGGGTTGTACTTGAGCCCGTAGAGGGCCAGGAGAGTCTTATCGTTCATCGGGACCCTCCTTCACGGCAAGATAGGCCGGTGGAAGCCCGGTGGCGGCGTAATCCGCCAGCCACTTGCGAAGCAGTGCGGGCATCTCCTCGGGTGAGGCGTTCGCCTGGGCCGACTGCGCCGCAACCGGTTCCAGAGTGCGGCGCTGACCGGAGGCGTTTTTCTCCTTGTCCTGGGGGAGCAGCCGGGCCAAGGGATTGCAGCTGTCGGGATCCACTAGAACCATCCGGCTTACGTCCCAACCGGCATGGCGTAACGTCAGGCGGGGGAGATGCCTGAACCGCGACGGGACCTCGAAGCGCACCCCCTCGACCGTCACGGTTGCATCGCTTTTGCGCTGGGTGCGCGTAACCTGGCGGGTGAAGGCGAGATTCAAGGAGTCCATGTCGGGAGCCGAGCGGGAGACCTCCGGTCCGGCGAGCAGGCGCTCGATCGGAGCGCAGCCGATCTCGCTGTGGGTACGGCGGTGATAGTCCTGTTCGACCCACGCCTGGGTGGTGCGGTTGAGGAACTCCAGCCGCAAGGGGCTCACCCCGCGCAAAAGCTCCATGAGACGTCCCTCAAGCTGCGCCCAGAACACCTCCTGTTTCCCGTTCATATAGGGCGAGTAAGGAAGGGTTGTGTCGTGGCTCACCCCGAGTCGGGCCAGCCCCTCCCGGGTTTCCTCCGCCAGCATCGCGCTTCCATTATCGGTCATCAGAGCCCTGGGAAGCCCACGTTTCAGCATCGCCTGCGTGAGAGCATGCGCGAGGTTCTGGGCGCTTTCCGCCAGATACCACTGCAGATGGCAGCAGAGCCTGCTCCGGTCGTCCAGAACCGCGCACACCAGGGGCGTCTGCCAGCCCCCCTCCTCGTCCAGCACCTTGAGGCTTCCCTGGTGGAAGTCGAGGTGCCACAGGGCGTGCACGTGGCTCGCCTCATAGCCGCGAATCTCACGGCTTTCGCGGCGCCGGACGGCGCGGCGTTGTCCTTCGGTCGGGTTCGCGGGCTCGCGCCTTTTCTGCCACCCCTTCTCCCGCATTCGGCGAAGCACGCTCTGGTAGCTCGGCAAGGCTCCCATCTGGGGCTTTTGGGCCACTTCGGCGGCGAGGTTGTCGTAGTGCAGTTGCACCGTCCAGCGAGGATACCTGGCATACTGCACTTCCAGGGCGCTCAAGAGCGCCTCGGACAGCGCAATCTGACACCCGGCGTCCGAACGCGCCTTGCGACTCAGCGCAGCGATCGGGTCCGCGGCGTCCTTCGCCTGGTAGTACCAGCGTTCGAGCGTGGAAAAACCAAGTCGTATAGACTTCTCCGGGAGCAGGGGATGCCGGTACACCCTCTCGCTCAATTCCCGGATCTTTCCCTGCAACTCCCCGCTCGCGGCAGGGCTCGCCAATAGCGGTCCGATCACCTGCAGCCGAAACCTGGCCCAGCGCTGCTTCGGGACTACATTCTTCTTCATTTAAGGCTCCTTTCCGGCCGCCATCCAGGCGTCTCCACTGTGGAGCACCTTCGGGTCAGCCAAGAGCCGCCTTATAAACCATTCCGAGCCCGATGCGAATCCGCCATCTTTTGCGCGGACCCTTACGACAGTCCAGCTCCCTCGCCGATCCTGTTCAAAAGCCGCATCCCGCAAGCAGTCGCAGACAGCGCACCAACGCCGTTTCCGGGCCGTCGCGGCCAAGCCCCAGGCGCTCCAGCACCCCCAACGGAATCGCTTCCGCCGCCACTGGAGGGATCAGGAGACCGCGCAATCTTTGCCAGGTTGAGGTATGCGGGAAGGTCGAGCGAAAAAACGCCAGCCAGCGTCTGAAAGTCGAGAGGGTGACGCCGAAGAGGTCCATGATCTTGCGGGCGCTGTAACCCTTTTCCCGCTGTTGGCGAAGGGCTGTGGCGACAACGATCACCCCGCCCCAATAAACACGCCGGCCCAGGAAGAGCACCGATGGCGGCAAGGTCCGTCGTCGGCAACCTTCACGACCGCAGCAAAGACTATGGCGTATGAAGAATGTTTCGAACAGGTTGGCGGGGCCGCCACGGGGTTTGCGCACATAGGCGCCTCGGTGCAGCGGTCCCGAACAGTAGGGCAACCAAGGGAGCGCACCCCCTCGGCAAGGTCGACGTCGATGTTATGAAGGAGGGAAAAAAGCTTCTGACGCTGAATAATTTCTGGTAGCATGACTCCTGCCTGATTCCTGCTGGGCAAGGAGGAGCCCCCGTCGATTCCGCCAAGAAAAGTGAGGGGGCTTCTCCATCTTTTCCTCACATTTCTCGTCTATTTCTCGCCTAATTTCCATCAATTTTTCTGATCAGCCTCACCATTCGTGGCTAAACTTTGTCCAACATTCATTTGGTGGTGGGAAATTCGATCTGCAGTATCCTCTTTTCCCTTCAAAATCGAATACAGCGTGAGGATATTGATTAATGATCAAAGCGGCTTTCAATCCATCTTGCGACCACAATATCTGCACCTTAGACGGGATATTTTTGTCGGTAACCGCATCTGAGTTGTAGATGTGCAAGGTGTCCAAGATTGGATCGCCTAATGACCTGTCAAGTCCATAGAAATAGCCTGTCTCACCGTCATCCTCGAACACAACTGCAAAGCATGTCTTCGGAGATTGATCCTCTATCACCGTCTCCTCGCCGACGTTAATCATCTGCTCCGCCGTTACTGTCGAGTTCATTGTTTCTCCATTTTCTGTCTAACACAAGGCTGACCGGCCGTTTTTGGGCCGGTCCGGCCGCGAGTTGAAACCTCATTTTGTGAAATGCATAGCTCTTACTCTTCTATCCTTGCCTTAGTCTCGGTGGTCCTTGTATGAAACGTTTCCATACTCATCAACATACTTATAAAATCCATCCCCTTCCGAGCGACTACCGCTTGACTGTACACCAATATGGAAAAGCGACCCTGTATAGGAACCCTGAAAATTATCCATACCGCATCCTGTCTTTTGCCTGACGGAATAAGCAAGATCAGAAGCAGAACGGCCTCGAGGGTTAGTTGATCCATACGAATAGGCATTTCCGATATATGTAACCCCGGTTTGGGAAATGCCCTCTATCCTGCTTTCATTGGACCCGGAAAGTAGAATTTCTGAAATTCGTGCATCTGAAGATAGACGCAATTGCCAAACCACCGGTTCGTATGAGCTTAAAACCAGTTTCACGGGTTTGTCAGTTAGACCCACATTCACAACAACATTACCGGCTATTCTTTCACGGAACCGCCTCACGCCGTTTTCCAATTTCCCTTCGTAGACACCGATCGCTTCCGTTTGAAAGCTGTCGCAGTCTACCCGTGACTGTGGATTGGCCTGTTGTACACCCGGATAGAGGGGGAGCGCCTCTGCGGCAATACCGCCCAACGCCTTTCCGAGGGGAAGCATTTCACTGGAACTGGGCAATCTCACGATCTTTAACTCCTGAGGGGTGGCAAGCAGTACCAGATTGTCGGCTAGAGCCGCCATCCTTGTGTTTGTGCCTCTATGCTCAGTCAGGCATTGCGCCTTTTCTTTCACCAGGTCGGCTACGAATGCTTCCGATACTAAACTCGATACCCTCGCTTCCATCAAGAAGGGATCCGCATGTGGCACCTGAATTATCCTGATGTCCTTGTATTTGGGAAATCGCATGCGCTGTACGACCTTTAGCTCGGATATCTGCCATTTCATCAGGGAGCCGCTCGGAAGAGCACCGATAAATGATTGGTTGTCGCGGGAAAAGACGATTGAGGCTGGTTGCTGGAAATAATTACCCACGGTTTCCTCTCTTCGGAAAACATACGAGATTTGATTGCCTTCCGACCTGATGAGTTCCCAGCTCTCCATCTTCTCATCTCGCCCAACTATCAGCCATTTTTCATCGGGGCTTAGCGCCATGTAAGAGGCCGGTCTCTTACCCTCGGAATACCAGATCGGTTTGTCCGTCACGATATCGTAGATGCCGATCCTGTTATTGTCCGTATATATGAAGTTTCTGCCATCCGCCATGGGAAACCGTATATAGTCGGGCAATACCATTTTGTCTCTGAGAAGGTCCCCGCTTATCGTGTCCCACATCTTCAGCCCTCTCTTTGTCCAGTGGTAAGAGGCGATCAGGACCCTTCCGTTGGGGGACAGAAAAAAATGATAAATACCTCGCCGTTTATCAGCGTCAAGAGTATGTATCCTGCTTAGAAGTCGCCCGCTTACTAGATCGAATATTTCGGTCATATCGTTTGCGAAGGTCACTGCTGCCATGGGAGCAGCCGAGGCTACGGCAAGGGAACGGGGCTCACTTGGTCGGGTCTTCGACTCGGGGGAATAGGCGAAATTCATGGGTTGGTTCGGGAGGGGACCTATTGGCGGGGTGTTGAACAACAGGGCGATCCTCTGTTGATTCAACATCTCTATTCGTTGGTTATCGAAGGTATTATAGCATTCTGTCAGGTCTTGACGGCCTTTTGTCGAATCCCCCGAATTGCACACGGCTGCGCAATGGTTCATCCTTAATGTGAGCCATTCCTTATGGGCAGCCACAAGCAAGCGGGACCTCTCCGGATCTTTTTCCAGGGCAAGCAGAGCTGTCATAATATGCTCAACCGGTTGTGTAGCGACCATTTCCTCTCCGCCTAGCGAGACTGATAGTACCTTGTTCACATTTCTCTCTTTGCATCCCCACAAAGAGAAAAGCAGGAATAGTACCGCGGTAAGGCAAAGATTCCGAAAGACATTTATTTCGATCATAAAACCTCAACGGCGCCGGACTTGACCTGCCGGGCGTTTTTTGCCCGGTCACGGTCCAAGGACGTGATAAGACACCCCAAGGACATGCGGCGGGCTTACCCTTTCACGGTTATACCTCGCCTCCCTGTTGCGATGTTCCACGTCATCCGTCAGGTTCCGGCCTAGGCTGTTTCAGGGTTTCCCCGGTACGTGCCTCAATGTCCATATACCTTGCTACAACCTTTCTACATCGCCAGGAGTCAATGGGGCTTCCCAAGTTCCCGGAATATCTCTTCCTGCATGCCATGGCCTGTGGACTCCGGCGGATCTATCCATCCTCGCCTATTACGGATGAAATCGTGTTACCTTCGGAGCCCGTTAAGTCCTCGGCATCCGCAACATCCCTCTTTCGAAGCTGTACCAGCACTTCAGGGAGCGCGGACTCCCCTACGGCCTGCAAGATTCTCTGTCTATGCTTCACCTGTCTTGTTCGCCGCATACTTCACGACTCCGCCACAGGCGCAAGACTCGATACGGAGCGGATGGCTAATCCTTCTCCGACAGGGACTTTCACCCTGCAAGATACGCCGGACTTTGCTTGGCGCGAAACGGCTATGAGTGTGACCGGCGCGGCAGTTTTTCCGCCGCGACCGAGGCCACACGAGAGTTGGGACATCACTTTTCCTCAAATGTGAATATGTGAAGTGATGAATTGAACTTACAGATCCCCTCAGGCATCGTGTAATTTCATCTTCAATGGTCCATACCCCTCAATCAGATCCCTTGTCACACTTCAGGCTTCGAGTTGCCCCACAGGCACCTGATCTGATCGTTCATTGCGAATATGAAATCTTGTCCCTCGACCACCTTTCCCTTCTTGATGGTAAGGATTGCCACACCACTGTACTGCAGGCGATAGCCATCCCTGTTGGTGAAGTCCACCTCCCAATGGGCCGCCGCGGTATTATTTCCGACGAGATCGAACACATTGGAGACGCAGACACTGTGGACAGTAAACTTCAGTTGAGGCATCTGTCGTAGGAGATTCTCGAACCACCCCCTGATCGCCTTTTTACCGATGAACCTTCCACTGACAGGTGAATCTCCGGGATAGCTCCACACAGCATCTTCCGCCCAAGACGACAGAAACGTGGATACGTCACGCCGATTCAGTGCTTCCAGACCAGCCCTAACATTCCTCTTCGCAATAATGGCTCCGATCATGTTTTTCCCCATTCGATCTTGTCAATGCCCCCTATCTTGGACATTGCATGTCTGATCTCAATCGTCGGGCAACCTGCGAGGGCAGGCATTGATGTGGGATTCTGGTGACAGTGTATTTAACTCCATTGAATTATTACAAATTGCCCCCGGAATTCCCTTGTTTGTTGTTGCTCCGTTGATCGCGGCGCTGAAGTAGATTAAAAACTATCGTCGCAACAAAAGACACCGGAACAGCAACAATTGCATATGTAGCAGCTAAAACTAATGTCCAAGAAAAGGCATTTTCTCCTGGGGTTGATGAATGAACCCATTCTGGAATACACGCCAAAAATATGGAAATTGCTATGGATGCGATAAAAGCAATAAACACTTGCAATATTATCGGCTTTATCTTTCTGCTTACCCAAGCAACCCCTATCACAGCGAGGCAGACTGGGATATAGGCTACATAATTAGTCATAGGCGTCTTTCATTTTCATTTCATCTTTCATTGGTCAAACAGGGGGAGAGCGCAGCGGCGGCGCGGCCTTACCGTGCCGACCGTCTGTCGCGTTTGGTTAAGCGCCTACTTCTCGTGCTGTGAGCTTGATAAACTGGAGGCCTTCCTCTGTCAATTCTCCATTCTTTTCAGCTATACCAGATCGACGTAGGTCGTTCATGTATGGCCTTGACAACTCATCCTTAATAAGGTTCCACGCTGACATTAAGGTAGCATCATCTGCTTCTGCAATGTCTTCCAGCCCTAATTTGTCTAAAACAGCTCTTTTCGTATGCTTTATAGCTCTTAGTGGAACGCCCGATTCTTTCTCATCAACGGCATCCCTCAATTTCATTTGAAGTTTTGAAAGCTCATTTTTGGCTGATTGTAACTCTATCTCTCTGGATTTTAGCTTTGCAAACATAGCTTCCTTTTCTGCATTTTCTAGATTTGCTCTAATAGCCAGTTCTTCAAGTAACTTGTCTCGTTCTTGTTCCATTTGTTTGACTTCGGCTTTTTCATCCTCAACCCTGGCCTTGGTTTTTGCTAAATCGATCGGAAGCATGTCGAAACGTTCTCTTAGGCCAGAGTATCCCTCGTCTAGATGTCTTAGCTGCTCTCCGAATCCAGCTTCGATCCTTCCTAGCAACTCCGAATTCTGTTTTGTAAATTTATACATGTTGTCGTAAAACATGTTACTTATTTTGTTGGCCTTAACGTAAAAAGCCACTGACAATCCAATCGCGAACAATGCCAACAACAATGATAGCAGCTCACTCGAATTGATTTGACCGAATGAAATACTGAAATCGGCTTTTAGAAGGTTCCATCCAACAACCAGAATCAAGACTATGATTAAGATATCCTTTATTGTTTTTATGGATACCCGATATTCAACTTTTTCCATTTATTTCCTCCTCATTTAACGTCCCAAGGCGCCAGCGGCGGAGCGTCAGCGGAGACCGCTGTCGCCGCAAGTTGGACATCACTCTTTGTTACAGCTGCCCATCACTTTCGACTATGAATGCTGACCCGTGGTGCATAACGTAATCGCAAATCAAGTTAGCCAATTTGTCTTCATCCTTGTAAAACTCCTTATCAAGCCGGTCCATGTCAGTTTGGTATTTCTGCTGTTCTGAGAACAGTTCATATTGAGTCCACCGTTCTCGACGGTTTGTCGAAGGTGAGGAGTTTGGGAACCAACTTAGCGCTATTCGCAGTAAATCGTAGGACTTCTTTGCTCCGATAACATCAAGATCTTGCAGTATTTCTAAGCAGTGATTACCGAGAGAGTTGGTAAAAAGCTGGTCAAAGCCCCCATTGTGAATTTCTCCGTCAAAACACCAAAGCAAATACACAAGGCGGCATTCCTTTGAGAGTCGTTCAATGTGTTCATTTTTACCATTTCCTTTGTCATAGACGGTGTCCAGAGCCGCGCGAAATATTTCATATGCAGGATCTTCTAGGCCATGGTAGTGATGAAACTGCATTTTGTGTCCCGACTTTCTCAATACCTCGATAGGTTCCCGCTCGCTTTCCGCCTTGGCTAGCTGATCCCTGCGGTTCTTATTCCATTGGCGCGACTCCTCCAATGACTCACGAGTTCCAGTCTTGCATGGCGTGCAGAGACCACCAGTCTTTTCAGCGGTAGACGCCAAAATCATTACTCCACATTGTATGCAAGGAATTTTATTCATTTCTTTGTTGTCCTTTTAGCTTGCAACTCCTTATTGATCAGACCTGGTCAACATCCCACCAGATCTGGATGCCACTGCGTAAAACATAAAACATTATTTACTCAAGTTACTAAAATATATATAAAATCAAACCGACCAACACGCCACATGGCATGCAAAAAAGTTTTCTGGCCATCCCCCAGGATACCATTCCCTGGAACGTTCCTGGCTCAGTTGGTGATCTTGATATGCAACACAATATAGGCACGGGTTAATTAGTGGGCAATATATTCTGAAGTAAAAACAATGTCAAAGGAGATTGGCATGCTACTTATTCCGAATGCTGTGTTTACCGGATATGTTGCGCATCTCAATACGCGGGGAATCGACGCTGCCATTCATGCGGAGTACAAAAAGTGGCTGCGGTATTACCTTTATGAGAGGGAAGTTGTCGGCTGTCAGGAGCCGCAGGGTGGGATGGGTCTGTTTCAGCTTTTCCAGGTAATCGTGTTCCATAGACTCTGTGATGATCTTGACAGACTGTGCATCTCGTTACTTTGATTCGTTACAATTCTATCAGCCAGCGCCACTGCCGTGCAAAGTCACCCTTTTGAAAAGGGGGGAGCGTTGAATTCAGCCCAGCTGAAAATTAGCTTTCGGTATGTGCCGGCACCCACCCTCTGCGCTTCCCCTACGACTCGTCCAGCTCGTCCAACTCACCGGGGTAGTCCTGGAGTTGGAGCGGCTCGTCCCGCTCCCCACCTGCACAGCGCCGCTCTATCTGCCTGAGCAGCGCCTGAATCTCAGGCGTGCGCGCGATCTCGCACTGTTCGGCCAGAATCGCCTCCATGATCTCATCGGTGGTCAGCGGGTTGGCCAGCACGGCCCGCAGCACGGTGAACTCCTCCTGGCGAGGCCCCACGCAGAGACGGGTTCGGGAGACGAAGGTCTTGCCCGCTTCCCGCTGGTGCTTCTGCAGCTGCTGGTTAACCTGGTCCAGGAGCGCGTTGATGTAGGGGCGCTGTTCATCCGTTGCTCGCGCCAGGGCCTGCTGAACCTTGGCCGGACTGAAGCGGTAGGTAAGGATGTTCAGCTCCGGCTCGCTGGTCAGCTCGAAATCGGGATGGCTGCGGACCATCTCGGCAAAGGTCCGCGCCCGCTCGATCCCCCTGTCGATGAGCAGCTCGTACCCCTTGCGACCGATGATGCAAAAACCGGCATGAACCAGCATGGCCATCCCGGGCCGCGACCCCTCCAGGGTGTGGCTGCCCAGGTCCTTGGAACCGCGGCGCAGGATGTAGTTGGCGTGGTGCTCTATGGCCGACTGGGCAGTCGGGTCCTTGAACACCACCATCCCCGCCCCCATGGGCACATACAGCTGCTTGTGGCCGTCGATGGTCACCGAATCGGCCCGCTCTATGCCGGCCAGCAGGGAGCGGTAACGGTCGGAAAAGAGGGTCGGTCCGCCCCAGGCGGCATCCACGTGAAAATGACAGCCGATCTCCTGGGCGAAATCCGCCATGGCCTCCAGCGGGTCCACGTTGCCGGTTTCGGTGGTCCCGGCAATGCCCACCAGCGCCAGCGGAAGGATGTTGCGGTCCCGCAGACGCCGGTACTCTTCCCTGAGCAGCTTCAGGTCGATGCGGTTATGGCCGTCGGTCTTCACCTTGATCAGGTTGTCCCGGCCGAAGCCCAGCAGGTCGGTGGCCTTGCCGAAGGAGTAGTGTCCCCGCTCGGAGACGAGCACGGCGATCCCGTCGCAGCCGTGATGTTTCAGGGCGCGGAACAGCCCTTCCCGGGCAATGCCGCCAAAGGTCCTGCTGGGGGCGAAGAGGCGGTTGCGCGCCACCCAGAGCGCCGTAACGTTGGCAATGGTGCCGCCGGAACAGAAAGCGCCCAAGGCATGCTGGCTGTTGTGAATCCAGGGGGGATAGAAGTCGTCCGGCCGGCGATAGACCAGGCGGTGGAGCATGGCCAGAACCTGCCGTTCCATGGGGGTAAAGGCCTTGGAGGTCTCCACCTTGACCAGGTTCTGGTTGAGGGCGGTCATCAGCCGCGCCAGGGGAAGCATGAAGTAGGGGAGCGCCGAGGTCATGTGGCCCACAAAGCCGGGGGCGGCGGTATGCACCGACTGGGCCACCAGGTTCCGTTTGACGAATTCCGTATATTCGGAGACATAGGTCGGCTCTTCCGGGATGACAGGGGAGGAGTAGTAGGCCTCGATCTCTTCCAGGTCGTGCTCCACGGCAACGATATGGGTCTGCAAAAAACCGATTACATCGTCGGCAATCGCCTGGTCGATGGCGCCCAGGGTCGAATCGGGCGCCTCGGGTACGGTGAAGATCCGGTACAGGGTTTCCAGGTTGGCGCGGGCTGCGTCACGTTTTTTCGGCATTATGGATTCACTTTCTTGCGCAGGCTTGGGGCAACGAACAGTGCCAATCTCTATGGCTGTGCGCCGGTCCCGCGGGAATCCGGTTCCCGCTCCAGTTTGGCTAGGTGAAAGAATATCGTCCCCAGCATCAGGTCGGCTATGGCGCTCACCACTACCCCGACGACAATCAGCACGAGCGAGGCGATGCAGACACCGGTTGCCACATTCAGATAGCAGAAGGGGCGCAGCATCCCGTCCAGGTCATCCTGCAGCCTGAGCAGCCGAAGGCCGAATCGAACCTGCACTATCCCCTGGAAGACCACGATCACGAGGGATGCACCCCCCAACATTTCCTTCCACTGCGGGAAGCAGAGCGCCACGACAGAGGCAATGGAGGCCACCACATTCGCCATGACCATCAGGTCGATGCTCCTGTCCGCGTCATGGAATCCGAACCTGGCGTTGAGCAGCCTCCTGAGCAACAGGGTGATGGCAACAAACAGCGTCATCCCGACCAACTGAATAGCGATCTGGATAGCGTTGGTGACCGGATCGGCGCCGCCATCCAGCCGGAAGGAGGCGTATGTCAGCGGAATGGAGGCAAAGGCGCTTGCCATTGCCAGCCAGCCGGCGGTTTTCAGAGCCCTGCAGGTCACCAGCATCCCCCCTCAACTGTTAGGTAATACAGCTCCCCTCCCTGGACGGGCGGGGATTGGGAGCCAGGTGCAGCCGCCAATCGGATCAACGGCAGCAATTCCCCCCTGCACGATTTTACCAGCAGCGTCACGACGGCTCCGCCCCCATATTCCGGCGGATGGCGGCCTCCAGCAGGTCCAGCTCCCCCTGCTCCAGCAGGCCATCCAGATGGGCTATGGTCAGGGTCAGGCGCCCGTCATACAGGCAGCCGAAGACCCCCAGGCCGGGCGGAGCGGGCACCCGCGGCAGATGCAGGATGTTGTCCACCCGGCACCCCATGAACTCCGTCCCGAGGAAGGAGCTCCTGCCCACATGGGAGAAGACATAGCTGGCCAGCTTCCCCTCCAGGGGGAGATGCATCAGCTTTCCCATCAGGGGGAGCGGCGCGATGCGGCTCAGCAGGGTGGCCTCGGCCAGGTCGCGGGGAAAGCCGGACTTGATCTGGTCGTACATCTGCTGTTTGAACAGGGCCACCAGGGCCACCATGTCCCCGGCCAGCTGCGCCGGAACCTGGTAGAAGAGATAGGAAGAGTGGTTGAAGAACAGCTCCCGCTCCACACCCCGGGCCGAACCGAGATCAGTGGTAACCGGCACCAGATAGCTCTCCCCCGGGGCGGAACGGGAAACGAACAGCCCGTGCAGGCTGGCCGTGATGGCGGCCAGGAAGAACGAGGACTCCATCAAATAGCCTGCCATGTGATCGGCCCTGTGGAAAATGGCGTCCGTCTCGTGCCGGTCGAAACAGAGCAGGCGGTAGCCGAAGCCTCTGTCCCTTCCGGGAGGAAGGGGCAGGCTCAGCGGCGTGGAGCGGGAGAGGGCGATGATCCGGCGGTTGACGTTTCTGCCGGCCCGAAACTTCCTGTTCCAGTGGCTCAGCTCCGCCGACGAGCGGAAACTGATCGGGGTTGAGGGAAGATCCTCCTGGCCAAGGCTCAAGCGGAAGCTATCGAGAAAGGATTCCGCGCCGCGGGCATCGAACAGGCGATGGTCGAAACGCATGACCAGGGCGCTCCTGCGGCCGTCATCGACAATATGGAATGCCAGGTGCTCGCGTTCGTCCCGGAAGGGGATATCGGCGGCGTGGCTGAGCAGCGCCAGCAGCTCCCCGCTGCGGGTGAGATCGGCGATCCGGGACACCTGCACCGGGATATCCTCCCTCAACCCGGGGGGGATGCTCCAGTAGGGAGTCAGCCTCAAGTCTCGCCGGACGCGCCCCTGCAGCACCGGAAAGCGGCAGGTGAAGCGCCTGAGCTCCCTCCTGAAGAGGTCCTGGTCCAGCTGACCATCCAGAAGCAGCCCCACCTGGCAGGTATTGCCCGCGCTGGTGGTGGACCTGAGCTGATGGTCCAGGGCGGCGATCACCCAGTCCGAGCCGGACAGGTAGCGCTTGCGTGGAGACTCCAGCATGGGGATCAGGGGTTCACTGTTTTCTGGCGATCAGCTGCGCCAGCAGGTGGATGCTCTCGAAATCCTGCCTGGTCAGTTCCGTGGAGATCAGCTTCAACTTGAAGGTTTCTTCGATGAAGACCAGGGTCTCGACGAAACCGAAGGAGTCCAGCCCCAGCTCGTGGAAGGGGGAATGGGGAGAGATGGCGGCCAGATCGCAGCCGGTAATGGATGCGATACCCTGGATCAGTTTTTTTTCAATTTCTTCAACGGTCATAGAGAAGCACCTCTGGTGGTCGCCCCCATGCAGGGCTCGTAAATTCGTCTCCCCCCTGACGGGCAGGGTGTGGGTAAAAAGCGTCCCCAGCCTCGTGCGCAAGGCTCTAACGGGGTATGGTGGTTATCGGGCAAAGCCACGGGACCGCTGGAGAAGAGCTGGCTTCCGCAGCCGCCCCCGGTTAGGGCAGCCGCGTCAGATAGACGGCTGAGGCCTCGCCGTAACAGTTCAGGCCGAGTGAACGGATCGAAGCGATGGAAGCCGCGGCGGTCCCAGCCACCAGCTTCAGGCCACGGGGGTTGTCCGTCACCGGCGGCGCGAAGCTGGTCTGCCGCTTCAGCATCAGGGCGCCGGCGGCCAGATTGAAGGCGCCTCCCACCAGCATGCTGCCGAACAGCGGAGAGTAGGCCGTGGTGGGGATGCGGGGATCAAGGGAGGAGAGGTACCCCGATTCGTCCGCCAGCATGCCGTCGGCCTCGATGATGTTCATGTCCACCGCCCGATCCCGGGCCGGGTCGTCGCTGACGTACACGCCGTCCATGGCGCAGTAGGCGTTTTCGGTCGTCTCCCTGCCCAAAAGCAGGAAGAGCGCCCCCTCCCCCGGCACCTGACGGGCCGGGTTGAAGACAAAGGGGGTGATCCTGCCATCCCCGGCCGTATGCAGCTTCCGGTCGGCCACATAGCCCAGCACGTCGCCGTACTGGTCCGCCCCCCCCACCAGCAGGTAGTCGCAGCGTCCCTGGTCCAGCCAGGTGCGGGCCAGTTGGAGCGCGGACTGGAACGAGAAGCGGAACTGGGTCACCGTCAGGGTCGGCCCCTGGATGTTCAGGGACGACGAGACATAGGAGGCGGCCGCGTTGTGCACCGAGTTGGAGAAGGTGGTGGGCGAGGCATGGGCATCGCCGAAATCCAGGATGCCGTCCAGGAAATCAAAGGTGGTCACCTGGGCGCCGAAGGCGGTGGCCAGGATGATGCCGATGCGCTTGTCAGCCAGGTCAGGAATGGCGCTGTCAGCCAAGGCTCCGGCGGCGGCCAGCACGCACATTTTGCTCAGTTTGTCGGCCCTGCGGAGCTTCTTCAGCAGCGTGCGGTCCGGGACCGCGGCCAGATCCACCAGATAGGCCGGGCGAAACCCGCTCTCCGCCCGGGGGTCCTCCACCCGTGACGGCGCCTGCCAGCCGGAGAGCAGGGCATCCTCCAGGGCCGGGACTCCCGCTCCCCGGCTGAAAACAGAGCCGATACCGAGGATGTTCATGGTTTCCCTCCCCGCCCCAGGACGATGGCCGCGTTGTTCCCCCCGAAGGCCAGGGAAGTGGAGACCGCATAGCATCCGCTGATGGCGCTCTTTTCCCGCACCGGCACCAGGGGAATGGCCTCGTCCCGGTTCACGAATCCGGCGCTGGCCGGTATCCACCCTTCCCGCAGCGCCAAGGCGCTGAACACCGCCTCCAGGCCGCCGGCTGCCCCCAGGGTGTGGCCGGTGTACCCCTTGGTTGAGAGCAGCTTCAGCCCGGCTCCGAAAAGATCCTTGATAACCGTCCCCTCCACCAGGTCATTGTCCTGGGTGCCGGTGCCATGGGCATTGACGAAGGCCACCTGCCGGGGTTCGATGCCAGCCTCGGCCAGGGCCATGTGCAGCGCCGCCCTCAGGCCGGCGCCATCGGGGCGCGGGGCGGTCAGGTGATAGGCATCGGCCATGGAGCCGTATCCGGCCAGGAAGAGCTGGCAGCTCTTCCCCCGCATGCGGGCGTGCCGTTCCTGCTCCAGGACCATGATCCCGGCCCCTTCCCCCAGGTTCAGCCCCCGGCGGTCACGGTCAAAGGGGGCGCAGAGCCCCGGATTGAGGATGCCCAGGGAGTTGAAGCCGCAGTAGGGCACATGGTTCAGCTCGTCGGCTCCGCCGGCGATGACCAGGTCGCACAGCCCCCCCTTCAACCAGGAGAGAGCCACGCCGATGGCATCGCTCCCCGAGGAGCAGGCGTTGACCACGGTCAGGACCGGGCCGCGTGCGCCGACCCGGCGGGCTACGCATTCGGCCAGGTTCCCCTTGAGGAAGCGGTCGACCGCTGTCAGAGGCGCCGAGCCCTGGCTGCGGTAGCTGGCGTAGAACCCCAGGTCGTTCAGCTGGCTGGCCACCGTGGTCCCCAGACAGACCCCCACGCGTCGGCCGGACAGGTCGTCCAGGCCGGCATCCTCCAGGGCCTGGTCCAGGGCCATCAGGGTCAGGCCGAGGGTGCGCATCCCCTGGAGGCAATACGGTTGCGGCATCCCCCTGACCTCGAAGACCGGATACTCCATGGCCGTGGGAAAGAGGGTGACCGGTCCGGCGTTGCGTTCCAGCCGTACAAAGGAATCAAGGGTCTCGCTGCAGCCGTTGCCGGCGGACGAGACCACGCCCAATCCCGTTATGAGCATGTCGGTTCCGTGCATGTCGTTTTCCCCGTGCGTCCGGGCTGCTGCCCAAGCACAAAGTTCGGAATCCCCAGCAGGTCAAGCCCCTGGTCGATGGTGACGATACGCATGTCCGGATAGCTGTCCCGGATATAGCGCAGCATATCCCCCAGCTGGGCGATATCGTCGTAGATGGTGTAATCGATGCGGGCGGTGGCGCCGCTGACGGTCCCGGTGATCAGGTCGCCCGCCTGGGGGGTGCCGGAAAGGGGGACCAGATACAGGTGATAGCCGTAGATCGGGAACCAGTGGGTGGTTGTGTAGCGGGCCACGGCCCCCGAGGGGCTCAGGCGCACCGTCTCCCCCTGCTGGAAACTGCCCCGTTTCTCCGTTATCTTCTGCTTGGTGTCGATCTCGTGGTAGTAGAAGATCAGCCAGGAGCGCTCGGCATGGGCACGGTCGATGTGGCTCTTCATCCGGGGCAGGTCATGGTTGAGGGAGAATGACGTGAGTAAAGAGCGGTCGATGTTCCCGACGTTGAACTCGCTCCCCCCCCCCTGCCGGAACGGTAGTGCCTGGCCGCCGCACTCCTCACCTCACTGTTGTTGCTGTTGAAAGGGTAGACGATGTTGGTGACCCTCACCCCCAATCCTTCCAGTACCGCCTTGGAGCGCGACAGCTCATGCTCCAGCTCGGCCGGGGACAGAAACGGCAGGTGGGGGTGGGAGACGGTGTGGCTCATGATCTCCCATCCGGCCTCCTCAAGCCCCCTGATCTGCTCAGGAGTCATGTGAAAGGGGGTGTTGATCAGGTCAGTGGTCACGGCGCTGCAGGCAACGGCCCCCTGTTCGGCGAAGATCCTCCTGCCCAGCAGAAAGTCGGTGTCGTTGCCGTCGTCCAGCACGAAGGTCACCAGCGGCATGGGGCCCGTTGCCGGGACAGGCGGGCGGCTGCCGGCGCAGGCGGCCAACAGGGCGGCGCACAGAACGAGCATGAGCAGACGCAGCCTATGTTCGGCACGCTGGCTCAGGGCTGCTTGCCCCGATTCTCGTAGACGTAGTTGGCGATGGTATCGATGGAGTAGAAGATCTCCCTCCCCTGGTCCATGTTCTTGATCTCGACACCGAAATTGCGCTGCAAGAGGACCACGATCTCCACCGCGTCCAGGGAATCCAGGCCAAGGCCGTCGCCGAACAGGATCTCGTCGTCGCCGATCTCCTCGGGGGTAATGTCCTCCAACGCCAGGTCCCGGGCGATCATCTCCTTGAGATCCTTGCGAATTTTCTGAAGCTCTCGTTCCTTGTCTTCCATAGCACTCTCCTCATCAAAAATAGCGATCACTCATTGGACGTCCAGATATCGCGAAACACAAACCACTGGTAGGGGTGCTCGCGAACGAACTGCTCCAGCACATCCGCGAATTGCTGCAACGCCTCCCCCATGGCGGCGTCCTTCCTTCTCCGGCCGCCGGCCGGCGGCGGGATGACGTGGCTGACGTCGACGACATATTTCTTTGTCCCCACCTTGGCGGAGAGGAGCACCACCACCGGGCACTGCACGGCAGCGGCAAGGGTGAAGGCGCCATGGGGAAAGCAGACCCGGTCACCCAGAAAGGTCGCTTCGGCCGAACTGAAGCCGTAGACCCTGTCCCCCATGATGGAGACCAGATCCCCCTGTTCCAGCACCTTGACGGCCTGGATCGCCCCTGCCAGGGAGTCGTCGGTGTAGATAATCTTGACCTTCGCCCCCCCACCGTCGATGTTCAGAGTCTGTTTGACCGCCTGGTTGTCCTCGGGCCGCATCATCAGGTGCACGGTCCTGCCGATGCCATGGAGCGCCGTCATGGCCGCCTGCCAGTTGCCCACATGGGCGGTCAGCAGGATGAAGCCCTTGCCGCCTGCGGAGTAGAGTTGCTTCAGCTCGTCGAAGCCCCTGATATCCAGGGAGATGTCCGAGTAGCCGGCCGCCAGCGCGAAACGGTCGATCAGGTTCTTCCCCTGGCTGACGAAGAGCAGGTAGACGTCCAGCAGCCTGCGCAACGGGCCATGGCCGGGGAAGCGCCGGCGCACATAGGCCAGGGTGGCCTTCACCAGGCCGCGGTCCACGACCAGATAGTACAGGCCGACGAAGTAGAGGAAGCCGTAGGCGCCCCCCAGGCCGAACAGCCTCACCGCCGTGCGGAAGAACCAGAAACCGAGCCGGTTTCCCCGCCTGCGCTCAACAGCCCTGTTTCGCCCCATGGGCTCTCCTCACCTTGCGGACCGTGGCGGCCACCAGGTACATGAGCCCGCCGCAGAGCAGGGCAGCCACGGGGGCCACGATCAGGGAACCGATGAACCACTCCAGGAGGCGCGATGAGAACTGCCGGAACACCGTGGCAAAGGAGAGGTCGGTCAGCCAGCGGCCGTGGCGCAGGTAGTAGCCGGTCTCGATGCAGAGCGCCGGCATCAGGGGGGGCATGGCCAGATGCTGGACATTGAGCGTCACGATCTTGTTCAGGTTCAGGCGCAGGGAGACGTAGAAGATGACGATCGAATGCATGAACAGGATCGGCAGCACGGCGATGAACATGCCCACCGCCGCCGACAGTGCCAGCCCCTGGGGAGTGGCGCTCTCCTTCAGCAGCATCCCCAGCACCCGGGCCGGATGGCGCCAGAGGGAGGGGAATGGGCTGGGGCTGCGCGGCACCAGCCGTCTGTGCCCGAGGGGGAGCATGCGCCGGCCAACCAGCAGGGAATGCATCCCGCTCAGCCGCAGGTTGTCCAGAAACGGCCTGAAGCTGGAGACCCGCTCCTCCGGCCGGGGGTAGATCACGTCGATATCCACGCAGACCAGTTCCAGGCCGGCCCAGGCCGCCCTGGCCAGCACCTCGGCCTCGAAGTCGTAGTGCGCCCCCTTGAACTCCAGTTGGTTGAGATAGTGAACCGGATAGGCGCGGAATCCGCTCTGGCAGTCCCCCACCACCTGGCCGGTTTCCACCAGCAGCCAGAAATTGGCGAAGGAGCGGCCAAAGCGACTGGAGAAGGGGACGTTGTCGGTGGAAAAATCCCGGCAGCCGATGACCAGGGCCGTTCCCCCCGGCTCCAGCAGCGGCAGGAAACGCGGGATGTCCATGGGCAGGTGCTGCCCATCGGCGTCGACGGTGACCATGTACTCGCCCCCCTGCTGCTCCACGAAGCGCGAGGCGGTCAGGATGGCGCGTCCCTTGCCCTGGTTATGGCCATGGCGCAGGAGCGTCACGTCCAGGCCGGAGAGGAGCAGGCCCACATCCGCGTCCGTGCTGCCGTCATCCACCACCACCACGTTGTCCAGGATGGCGCGGCACCCCTCCACCACCCGCCGCAGGGTCTCCCGGTTGTTGTACACCGGCACCGCGCACCAGAGCTTCTCTGCCGGAAGCGGGCTAGGCCGCGGCATGGGCGCCCCTTCTGCGCGGTTTTTCCTTGGTGAGCAGATCCCACATGGGACCGCTATAGCCCAGCTTGTGCAACACGTTCAGACAATTGTCCATGCAGTCGGGGGGGAACAGGCAGTGGCGAACCCCGGCGAAGGCCTCGGTCAGGGTCCGTTCCAGCCAGTCCCTGTCCAGGTTGGGCGCGATGTAGTACACCGGCTGCAGCATGTCGCTCTCCGAGTCGATCACCCCTTCCCGGACAGCGATTTTGGCCAGCGGAGTGTTGGGCAGCAGGCGGATACCCATGAAGATGAAGATGACGCACTTCTTCAGGCTCAAGATGTTGGCGATCCCCTCCTTAACCGTCTCCTCGGTCTCCCCCGGGCCGCCGAACATGAAGAAGTGACAGGTGGCGATGCCGTGCCGCGTCAGCAGATCGTTGCACTCCCGGATGTCGGCGAAGGTGAAGTCCTTGCCCATGCGAGCCAGGGTGCTGTCGCAGGCCGCGTCGGAGCCGACTTCGGCGGAGGCGAATCCGGTGCTCTTCATGCGCTCCACGATCTCGTCGTTCAGGTTCCCCGGCTTGATGTAGCCGGTCCAGGGGATGTTGACCTTGCGGTGCAGCATCTCGTCCACCACCCCCAGGTAGATACCCGAATCGTCATTGAACACCGAGTCCACGAAGAAGATGTAGCCGGTGCCGTGCTTGTCGCGCAAAAGTTCGATGTCGTCCACCACCTTCACCGGGTCGCGGCTGCGCAGGCACGAACCCTCCAGCAGCGGATAGGTGCAGTAGACGCAGTGGTGGCTGCAGCCCCGCTTGGTCTGGATCGAGGCGATGTTGCCGCTCTGCAGGTAGAAGCGGGTCAGCCCCTCGTCGTAGAGCGCCGAGCCAATATCGTCGCCGGACAGGGGCGACGCCGGCCCCAGCAACCGTTTCTGGGGGTAGATTCCCCGCTCCGCGCCGTCGGCGAACGCAACCATTAGCTGCTCGCCCTCGCCGATCACGCCGAAATCGGCGCCGGTTTCCTCCAGGATCTGCTCAGGGATCAGGGAGAAGCCGGCTCCGCCCAGCACGATGCGGGCATCGCTCACCGTCCTGATGGCATCCACCATGTTTTTGACGTTATGGATGTAGTACTCGGTGTTCAGCAGGTTCACGTTGTCGATGTTGCGCACCGAGATGCCGATCATGCCGGGCTGAAAACGTTTCACTTCCTCAAGCACGGACTCCAGGGAGCGCTCCTGTTGCAGGTAATCCAGCTGCTGGACCTCGTGTCCCGCCCCGCTGAGGGCCGCCGCCACCATGCTCATGCCCAGGGGGTAGACGGGATAGGGGTAGAGCGTCACATTTGCCGAAATCATCAACACCTTCACCTATACAATCTCCCGTTCCACGTTCCGCTCCCACTTCCTGCGCCGGGGGCTGGTATGGCGATATGTTCCATCTGCCTTCTCCTTTTCCATCACCTTGAGAAACAGCTTGGCCATCTTCAGATTCTGGCTGCTGTCGCTGTAGAAGCGGTCCCAGGCGTAATAATAGAGATCCTGAAGTTTCGACGGGGTCATGCGCGCCGGCTGGAAGACCACTTCTCCGCCGGTGTAGCGCAGCCAGTCGTTGGAGAGGATGCGCCCCTCCTTTTCCAGGGTCTCGCGGATCGGCGTATGCGGGAAGGGGGTCAGGATGGTGAACTCCGCCAGATCCAGGTTGATCTCCAGCAGGAAATCCACCAGCCGCTTGATGTACTCCTCGTCCTGCTCGTCGGTGCCCAGGATGATGGTCCCCTCCACGCCGATGCCCCGCTCCTGCAGGCGCTTGACCCGGTTGCGGATATGGTCGGAGGTGTCGAAGATGGCCTGGTAGACGTACCAGCAGCCGGCTTCGGCGGCCAGGTCCAGGATCTCGTCGTTGTCCTTGATCGGGTGGCAAACCCACTTCTTCTTGAGCGGAATCAGGGCCTTGAACAGATCCTTTTCCCACTGGTCGTCCTGGGACATGGAGTTATCCACGAAGAACAGGCGGTTGTTCTCTATTGAAGCCACCTCGGCGATGACGTCGTCCAGGGAGCGCGGCCGGAATCTGGTCCCCCCCAAAAACGGCGTGCAGCAGGGGAAGCAGGTGAAGCGGCAACCGCGGGAGGCGTGCACCAGGTCCACCATCTGCATGCCCCGGTAGTTGTACAGTTCACGGTTGAGGATCTCCCGCCGCGCCGGACCGACCAGGCCGATGTCGGGGAGGTCGTTCTGGTAATCGTAGACCTTCTGCATCCCCCCGTTGTTCAGGTCGGTCAGCACCTGATGGAAACGTCCCTCGGCCTCGCCCAGAAAGACGGAATCGGCGTGGGTCATGGTCTCCTGGGCATGCAGCATGGTGCCGATACCACCGAAGATCACCGGGATCCCCTTGGCACGGTAGATGTCGGCGATCTCCCAGCCGCGGGGCATCTGGCAGGTCAGCATGCAGGAGATGGCCACCAGGTCAGCATGCTCGTCGAAATCGATCGGCTCCACATGCTCGTCGGTAAAGCTCAAGTCCACGTCCGCCGGAACCGTGGCCGCGAAACAGACCGGGCCATGGGGCGGCAGGTTGAAGTCGGTCTGCCGGTCCAGCTTGGGCCATTTGGGATAGATCAATTTTATCTTCACGGTTCGCCCTCTGTATCCTTCACGAGTAATAGTTCCTGCACCATGCCAGCCACATCAGGTACTGAATCGACGATTGCCCGCGCCTCGGCCAGGGAGCAGATTCCACGACCTCCCCGATCCCGTTCAAGCACAAGGTACAGGGCCTCCCCGGGATCGGCCCGGCCCACCAGCATATGATCAGCCTCGCCAGCCGCCAGCATGGCGGCGGCCATGTCCAGGATCGTGCCGGCCGCCCCCTGCCCTCCCCCTGCGTACAGGAGCGGCCCCACGAGGCCGAAGTGTATGGCAGCTTCGCCCAGGGGGCTGGAGGGGAGGGTATAGATGAACAGGTTGGCCCGCGACAGAGTGCGGCCGTTGCGAACGTAGTCGCTGAAATAGGCCAGATCGGAGGCCAGGGCCCCCTGGCTGCTGCTGCCCAGGATGCCGATGGCCTGCTTTTCCAGCGCAGAGTAGGCGATGGCCGCGTCCCCCAGGGCCAAGGCCACGGCACAGACGGTCATCTTGGACAACAGGTCCAGCCGGGCGAAGTTCCTGAAGGGGTGGGAGAAGAGCCCCGAGCGCGACAGGGAAACTACTCCCTCCCCCTCGGCGAAACGCCGCTCCTCCCCGCTCGCAACGCTGCCGTATGCCGACTCTGTCACCCATCCGGCGCCGGTCACCTGGATTCTCATGACAGGCCCCCGTTCCCCAGCACCAGGGCGGTGTTCACGCCGCTGAAGCCGGCATTGGTCACCAGGGCATAGCCGGCCGCCTCCAGTCCTTGCGGCTGGGCGGAGACCCACCCCCTGGCATCGTCACTCGCCTGCTCCAGGTTCAGCGTGGGGGGAACCTGCTGCTCGCTCAATGCCCTGGCAGCCATGATCAGCTCCACCAGACCGGCTGCCCCCATGGTGTGGCCGATCCCCCCCTTGATTGAGTAGACCGGCCGCTTCTGTGCGCCGAACAGGGCGCGGAAGGCGCGCATCTCCATGGCGTCGTTGTAGGGGGTGCCGGTGCCGTGGGCGGAGATGAAACCGATGCGTTCCTCTCCCAGGCCGGCGGAGCGGAGCGCAACCTCTATGGCGCGGATCATCCCCTCGCTTTCCCGGCTCGGCCCGGTCATGTGGTTGGCATCGTCGCTCAACCCCCAGCCGGCCAGTTCGGCCAGGATGGCGCGCTTCTCCCGTTGGGCCCGTTCTTCGCTCATGATCAGCATGTAGGCGGCCGCCTCCCCCACGCTCAGTCCGGCGCGGTTCTTGTCGAAGGGACGGGCGGGCTCCCTGTCCAGCGCCATCAGCGAGGAGAAGCCGGAAAAGACGAATTCCGTGACCGCGTCGCAGGCCACCACCAGCACGCAGTCTGCCTGGCCATCCCTGATCAGGGCCGCGCCCCGCGCCGCTGCAGCCGAGGACGAGGTGCAGGCGGCCGACAGCAGCAGACTCCCCCCCCCGGCGCCGCTGCGCCGGGCGACCTTCTCCAGCAGCCGCTCCAGGGAGCTCTCGCCGGCATCGCCGCTATCGGAGAGCACGCTCATCTCCAGGAAGTCGATCTCCCCCTTGGTGGTTGCCAGCAGGAGCCGGCTGTCGGCCGGGATGTCCGGGGCAGCGCAGCGAAACAGGCGATCGATCATCTGCATGACCAACGATGTCCCGCCGTGGTAGATAAGCCCTTCCACCGTGGCGGCGTAGTCGGACATGAAGGCACCGGTGGCGAAGCGGGAAATCCTGGTGATGGCCGACCTCCCGGACAGGAGTCCCTGCCAGCAGGCATCGCTCCCCATGCCGTAGGGGGTCAGGCAATCGCAGTCGACAACAACGGCTTTCATGGGCATGGATGAAACTCCCCCGCCTTCCACCTGCTCCGGCAGCGCTCCAGCATGGCCGGCGTGACCATGCAGGGCTGACCGCTCAGCTGGTCGGTAAAGAGCTGGATGGTGTAGCCGCTGGTGGCCAGGCTCCCGTCCTGTTTCAGCACCTGGAATTCGGTGTTCAGCCGCGCCCCCTCGTGCCAGACCAGGGACGCGGCCACCCTGAACTGCTCGGCCAGGCGCAGCGGCTGGAAGTAATCGATGTGCAGCGACAGGATCGGGGCGTAGAGACCGGCTTGGCGGTACTCCTCGTAGGAGAGGCCGCAGCGCCTGCCCAGTTCCTCGGAGGCCTCCTCGAACAGCAGCGGGTACCTGCCGTGCCACATGATCCCCATGGGATCGGCCTCGTTGAAGCGGACGCGACGCTCCAGCTCCACCCTGATCGGCTGCGGAGAGCCGGCCGTGCGTTCGAAATAGGTTCTCTTCCTGCGCATGTTCATGGGTCGCGCCGCCCTTCCGCTTCGTCGACCAGGCAGACCCGCAGCCTGAGCTCGGCGACCCGTTCATCCCCCCTGGTGATGCGGGCCCGGCAGAGCC
Organism: Pelobacter propionicus DSM 2379; assembly: GCF_000015045.1. Classification (GTDB taxonomy): domain Bacteria; phylum Desulfobacterota; class Desulfuromonadia; order Geobacterales; family Pseudopelobacteraceae; genus Pseudopelobacter; species Pseudopelobacter propionicus. Next base: position 967,482 of record NC_008609.1, on the reverse strand, counting down.
ACTCCCCCGGGGTGTCGGCGCAATCGCTCACCAGGCAGGTTATCTCCTGCTCCGGCAGCACCGGCGCCACGAACTTGGCCAGCACGATCTCGCGCAGGGCGACCGCCTTGCCCAGCCCCTTCTCCATGGCGGTGAGGGCGCACTGGATCTGGCAGGCACCGGCCAGGACGCTGTTGCCGGGGAAATGCCCCTGGAAGCCGATGAATCCCGCTGGAAAGCGGAAACGGGCGCCAATGGTCGCGCCGTCCCTTTCCGGTCCGCTCATGCACTGCTGGATTTCCGCCTTGATCCTGCTCACGAATACAACTCCTTGTGTCGCACTATCAGCCGGTAATTGCGCTGGTAGTTGGTCAGCACGATCCCCCGGGGATAGCGTTTTCCAGCCAGTTCAACGTATTCGTAGTAGGAAACGCCCCACTGGATCTGGCTGTCCTCATAGTAGTTCTTCTCCAGCAGGTCCCGATCAGGTCCGGCGAAGAGGTACTGCATGCGCCCCGCCCCGGCCGGCTGCCAGAAGCTGATACTGTTCCCTGTCCTCCAGACCTGGGCATGGGGTGCCGGCAGCAGATCCAGGAAGATCCTGCCGATATCCGTTCCCACGGCGGTGGGCAGGTCGCCATACCCCATGAGTGGCGGCAGCACCGAACGGGCCGTGATAGCGCCATGATCGCCGGACAGCTCGAACAGCCGTACCCCCAGGGGGTTCAGGCAGCTCACCTGAAAGCTGTTGTCGCTCCTGTCCATGTCCAGATAGCCGATAGCCATGAAGGACAGGCCGGCATACTCCAGCACCACCGAGTTGAGCAGCTGAAAACGCTCCGGCAGGCGGGCCTTGAAATCATCCAGCACCCTGGCCGGCTCAGCCGCTCCCAGGGGGAGGGCCGGCACCTCCCGAAAGGGAACCTGAGCCCCGCAGCCGGCCATGAGCAGCAGGGCGAGCAGCAGACAGATCAGCCTGATCACGGCTCCCCTCCCCGCTCCCGCGCCATGGCGCAGAGTGAGGGAACCACCAGCAGCGCGGTGAGATAGCCGCTGACCATGCTGATCGCCATGGCAACGCCGGTGGAGAACAGCGCCGGGTGTCTGGCGAACAGCAGCACCCCGCAGCCGATGACGTTGGTTGCCGCCGACATGGTCACGGCCAGGTGCGCTCCGCTGTTCAGGTTGTGGCGATGCTCATAGGCCATGCCGTTTCCGTAGTCCACGACCACGCCGGTGGAGACGATGGCGGCCACGATGTTGATGACATTCAGCGGAATGTGCAGGAGCGCCATGATGCCGGTCAGCCAGACAATGCCGGTAACCAGCGGCACCAGGGCGATCAGGGTGTATCTCCACTCCCTGAAGAGCAGCCAGGTCAAGAGGACGTTGAGCAGGATGGCCAGCGGCGCCAGGATCCTGATCTCACGACCGGTAATGGTGGATATGGACTCTGACAGCGCTCTCCCCGATACGACAAACGTGCCAGGGTATCGTTGCGTGATCGGTTTCAGCGCATCGATGTAATCCCGCTGGTCGGGAAAGTAGGATACGATACGGTATTCTCCGTTTTTGCTCAACACAAATCGATCCTGCAGCTGTCCGATCACCCCGCCCGTCACCGCCTCCCCCCCGGGTGAGGCATGCAGTCCCTGGAAGAAGGGTTCAAAGGCGTTCTCGGAAAAGCCCTGGGATACAGACGTCCGGCGGATCAGCTCTTGAAGCTTCTGCTCCCGCCCCTGGGACCAGAATTCCTCCCAGCGCCGGACGTTCTCCTGGCGCACTTTCGCGGAAGGCCAGAACTGTGCCAGGCTGGTGAACTCCCCCTTGAGCCGGGTTCCGGCCACCTCCCCGTAGACCCGGTCGTTGATCTCCATGGCCTGTTCCAGGCTGGCGGCGCTGACCACGAACAGGGCCTGGTTGGCCTTGCCCCCCCACACATCATGGAAGCGCTGTTCAGCCGCCAGGATCCCCGGTTCGGAGCCATCCAGCTTCTTCACGTCGCTGTCGAAGGTCACCGAAAAGGAGAGCACGAGCGCCACACCGGTCAGCACGGCCCAGGCCACCACATTCGCCCGGCACGGCTTGAGGAACCGATCCAGTCCGTCACCGATGGTGGCGTCCGTAACCAGGGGATAGCGCTTCCAGGAGAGGAGCGGCGGCAGGAGGAACAGCGACAGGAGCAGGCAGATCACCACGCAGAGTCCGGAGAAGAGCGCCAGCTGATGGTAGCCGCGGATCACGGAAATATACAGGACCAGAAAGCTGAACATGGTGGTGGCCGCATCCACGGTGACCAGCCTGGCGAGTTTGACAATCTGGCCGACGGCGACGCCCCGTTTCATGGCGATGTACACCACAAGGCCGTAATCGGAAATACCGGCTATGGCCGTGCCGAAACCGATCACGATGAACGAGAGCCGCCCCTCCACGGCCGTTGCCAAAGGGATCGCCCAGACAACGGCGATGAGCGGGATGATAAGCACGAACAGCACCCGCGGGTCGCGGAAGAGCAGCAGGAAGAGCAGCAGGAAGGTTACCGAGGCGATGATGGAGACGACGGCGATGTCGTGCTTGATCACCCGTTCGTTGCTGACCGTGTGGAGATGGCCGCTGATGATGTCGGCTGTGACATAGGGGGGCAGTTCCCTGATCCGCTCCTGGAGGGCCGCCACCAGCCGCTTGCTTCCCGGGCTGTCCATCATGGGGACCGAGGTCTGGATGATCAGCATGGAGTGACGGCCGTCACGGCTGATGAAGTGCCCGTCCTCGATGGAAACGTCGTACCCCATGGAGGCGGGCAGGGCCCGCATCTTTTCCAGCAGCAGCAGCTTGATCCCCAGGGGGTCGCCGCGGGAGAGGGACGAGGTGAAGATGCTCTCCGGCCTGAAGGACTGCAGATAGATGTCCCGCAGCTTGCGGGACACCACATCCTCCCTGATCTGACCGTCGATGACCGCAAGATCAGCTTCCCCCAGCACCTGGGGCGCATAGCGCAGGATGGAGAATTCATCCATGGCAGTGGCCAGTGAAAAGCCGGACACAACTTTCATGAACAGCGGCGGCTTCAGGGACGAGGCCAGCTGGTCCACGGCCTGAAAGAGCTCCTTATTCGTCTTGGAAGGATCGGTCAGGGCAAGGGAGACGACCATCTTGTCCGAGAAGCTGGATCCCCTGAGAACGTCCATGCTGCGGGCGATCTCGGGGTCCGGAGGCAGCATCAGATCGATGTTCCCCTCGTAGCGGGCAACAAAGAGCGCCGCTCCGGCGGCCAGGGTGAGCAGCAGCACCAGCAGGATGACCACTCTCCTGTGGTGCAGGACGCGGCCGTACAGCCAGGAGAAGATGGAATCAAACACGCCCCTTGACCTCGAAGCTGCGGCTGTCCAGCGGCGCGTTCATGATGGTGTTGTGGAAGCGCAGGGTGGTCAGGTCTCCGCTCAGTTCCTGGATGCGGATCTGCTGCAGGTACTTCTGGTCGTCGCGGAAGGTGATGGTGATGGCCTTGATCACCGTGCGGGAGATGTTGGTGGGCCGGGGGATGAACTCGATCGCCAGCGGCTGGCGGCTGACCACACGCACGTCGTTGGCCTCCAAGAGCGAGCCGTACTCCCCCGAGAACCAGACCGTCAGCTGGCTGAGCACGTTCTGGAAGACCGGATTTTTGGCCAGGGAGACTTCCTGGACCCGGTTGGTCTCCTCATCCCACTGGCGGATCAGCCTGTCCGTGATCAGCACCGAATAGCGCAGGGGAGAATCCACGTGCCAGGCGACCCGGTTGGGCTTCTGCAGATAGATGCGCCCCTTGAGGACCAGCTTCTCCCGGAACATGGCCATCTTCTTTTCCTGGGTGAAGTCGGTCTTGAGGGTCCTGAAGCTGGACGCCTTCTTGCCCAGGTCGCGCAGGAAGAGCGCCATATCCGCAGGCTGCGCCGTCCCCGAACCGGAGACGGGGATCGCCAGCAGCAGGCAGGCAAGCATCAGCATCACGCTTCTCATGGCCGCGGATTCCCTCATGCGCCACTCCCCGCCCCGGAACCGCTCTGCCAGACCTTGATCTCACCGCGGGCGATCAGCGTGTCGCCGTTCATCACCGTACCCTCCAGGATGCCGAAGTCACCGAACCGGGAAGCCTTGTACAGGGAGATGCGCAGACTGTCCCCCACCCGCGCCGTCCCCAGGACCTCCAGCTTCTTGACTCCCAGCAGAAAGCCTTCCAGCAGCGGATTCCTGCTGGCGATCCTGCGGAACCCCTCCTGGGCCGCCACGGCCTGGGAGATGATCTCCGGAAAGGAGGCATCGTCCAGCCTGCCGTCTTCGTCCACGAAAATCATATCCCCGCGCACGGTCATCTCGCACAGCGAGGTCCTGTCCCCGATCTCCAGCAGGCGGTCCACCAGCAGCATGGGCGGCTTGTGCGGCATGAAGCGGGACACGTCGATGGGCAGGAACATGATCTCGTCGCGACGCTGGCTGTTCTTCCAGCAAAGCGGGTCGGAGGCCAGGTAATCGCCGGTAAGCTGGTATGCGCTGCCGCGGCAGCCGTAGCAGTGGTCCAGCTGCTCGCACGTGCCGCAGGGCCCCTTGATCAGGTCCCGGTAGTTCTTCAGGTCCTGCACCACCTCGCTGTCGCGCAGCACCTCCCGCAGGCTCTGTCTGCGCAGGTCGCCGATGGGGATGGTAATGCCGACGCAGGACTGGACAAAGCCCTGGGAGTTGACGGCGCAGGAGTACTGGTGCCGCAGGCACTCTCCCCCCACCAGCGGGGGCTGGGGCTGCCAGTGGATGCCGTAGCCGGTCCTGTCGATCTCGGCGATGCGGTTGAAGAAGTCCTCCGCCCTGGGGGAGTCCAGCTCCAGCATGTTATGCTCACGGGCGCCCCCTTGGGGGGTCATCATCTCGAAATAGGGCAGGATGCCCTGGTCGCGCAGCCACTGCCACATGCGGGGCAGCTCCTCCACATTCTGCTGGCAGATGATGGAGCTGACTCCCAAGGGGCAGTCAGGCGAGGGGTAGCCGGCCAGCTTCAGGTTGGCGAAGGCCTCCTGGATCTGGGTATGGGCCCCCTTGCGGCCGCAGAGGGTGTCCTGCAGGCTCTCGTCCAGGGTGTTCATCTTAAGCACGACCCTGGCCCGGTTCTCAAACAGCTCCCGAGCCAGCTGCGGGGTGACATTGGCGCCGTTGGTGAACAGCTCCACATCCATCCCCGTGGAGCGGATATGGCGGACCATCTCCATCAGGTGGGGGTAGAGGGTCGGCTCGCCGCCGAGGATGATGATCTTGCGCGCCCCCAGTTCCCGAGCCTGACCGATGATGTCCAGGAACTCATCCCTGGTCAGGTCGTCGCGTTTGGCGCTGGCCTGGGAGGCGTAACAGTAGATGCAGCTGAAGTTGCAGTTCTGGTTGAATTCGATCTCCATGGAGAGCAGGCGCCCATCGCGCACGGCATCGGCTATCTCCCGGGGGGTGAATTCGGAACCGTAGATTCTGTCCGGACAGTTCGTCATGGTCTCTCTCTCGTATCCACGAAACGGATCATCTTGCGGGCATTGCCGGGATAGACCCGGCTTTTGACCTGCTCCTCGCTGGCAATGACCACCTGGGGTCGCACACGCAGATGAGCCTGCAGCTTGTCCATGATCCTCTCGGCCGAACAGCGGGGATCGCCGACCGACACGAAGACCTCGACCCGGTCGGACAGGTTGCTGTCGCTGGATGCGGCCACATAGTACTCGCTGATGCCGGGATAGGCGTCCAGCACCGCGTTGATGGAGGTGGGGTAGATGGTCGTGCCGCGCAGCTTGAGCATCTGCTGCTTCCTCCCCAGGATCGGACCCAGGCGCGGCGAGGTGCGGCCGCAGCGGCACGGTTCGTCCATCAGGAAGCTCAGGTCGCCGGTCCTGAAACGAACCAGCGGCATCCCCTGGGTGCCCAGGGGGGTGACCACCACCTCGCCCACCTCGCCCGCAGGGAGCGCTGCGCCCCGCTCGTCGACGATCTCCACCACCGCCAGGTCGGGATGCAGGTGCCCCCCGGCCTGGGCGGTGCATTCACAGAAGCTGGTGACGATCTCCGACGAGGCATAGGTGGAATAGACCCGGGCGCCCCACAACCGCTCCAGATTCTCGCCGATCTTGAGGAAATTCATGGCCCGGTCGCGCACCGGCTCGCCGATGCAGACCAGCCTGGCGACCCCGCTGCAAGCCGGGTCCAGCCCCTGGCTCTCCAGGAAGCGCCCCAGCTTGTGCAGGAAGCTTGGCACCCCCACCAGCACCGTCGGCTTCAGCCTGCGGATGATCTCCAGGTGGCTCTCCACACTGCTCAATCCGTTCCTGATGGCCGCCGCCCCCAGGCTCCTGACACCGCTGAAATAGGCCAGCCCGGCCACGAAGCAGCGGTCCATGGTGCAGGTCAGCAGCACCACATCGGACGGCCCCAGCCCGCAGCCGGCGAAGGAGATCCGCTCGTTGTAGGCCAGGCGCTCCAGATCGCTTTCCGTGTACATCACCGTGGTGGGCCTGCCGGTGGTGCCGGAGGAGAGGACGATATCCACGACCTGGGACATCGGCACAGCCAGGAAGTCGTCGTTGCGCTCGGCCAGCTGGTCCTTGGTGGTACAGGGGATCTGCGCCAGATTCTCCAGGCTGACCCGGCTCGCGTCGATCCCCTGCTCCCGGAACCGCTGCCGGTAGAAGGGAGAGGCGCTGGCCACATGGGCGAGATGCCTGGCCAGCAGTTCTTCCTGCAGCCGGCGGATCCGGTCGGGCGCCAGGAACTCCGCCTCCCCCATCCCCTGAAAGTTGTGCTGCGTCATGCCCTGTTCTCCATGAGCGCCAGTTCGCGCCCCATGATTTTCCAGACCCGGTTCTTGAAGGCAAAGGGGGTCATACCCCGGTACTGGTCGCGGGTGATGGCCGCCATCTGACGAATCCTGACCGTTCCGGGATGCAGAAGGGCCGACCCCTTGGGTGGGGCGGTTTCGCTCCCCGAGATGCACAGCGGCACCAGCGGCGCCCCCGAGGCCAGGGCCAGCCTGAAGGCCGAACCGTGGAAGCTGCCCATGTCACGCCCGGTGGAGCGGGTCCCCTCGGGGAAGAACACCAGCGACACGCCGTCTCTCAGCAACGCCGTGCCCCGCCGCATGAACTCTTCCGGTGGCATCATGCGGATGTTCAGATAACCGGCCCACCTGGCGTAGATGCCCAGCACCGGTATCCGGAACGGCCAGACATTGACGATCTGCACCAGTTCATGGGGCAGCACGGCCATCAGGAACGCGTCCGAGGCCGAGCGGTGGTTGCAGACGAAGATGCACGCCTCTTCCGGCTGGCCGTTCTCCGGGCAGTGGTAGTGGAGCCTGATCAGGGGGTATGGCAGGGACGTGATCACCCGGCCATACCGGCGGATGCCCGCCCGGAAGCGCTTCATGGTCCTGCGGCGCGTAGAGAACGGCGCCTGGCAGACGACATACAGGGTCAACAGCGGAATCACGATCGCCGAGAGCAGGAGGAAAAGGGTGTAGAAGTACAGGTTGAAGAGGTAGAGACACAGGCGCTGGAGCATGGGACTATGACACTTCCTGGTCAGAACGGGGCAGAGCCGCCGGGGTGGGGAGCATGCCGGGAAACAGGTCCAGTGGTAACGCCTCCAGCGGATCCCGGCTTCTCTCCGCGCCCGCTGCGCAATTGCGGCTCTTCGTCTGCATGTCCTCGAACCTTTTCATAAATTTCCACTGCGAAACCGTACGCTATGCGCTTGTGACGTCCTTCCCCGTGCGGAGGGATGCGATGAAGCCGTATAGGTCCTGGAGGGTGCGGATCTCCCTGATGCGCTCCTCGTTTCTGATCTTGACGCCGAAGCTGTTCTGGAGCGCCACGACCAGATCGACGATGTCCAGGCTGTCCAGCCCCAGGTCAACGAAGATATTGGCCTCCGGCAGCAGCCGCTCCGGCTCTATTTCAAAGGCCTCCTCGAAGACCCTGTTGGTTTTGTCGATAATTTCCTGCTCGGTCATGCTCTCCTCCGGATTTGGCGCCCTCTCGGCTCAGATTTTTGTGCACACCAGCGCGGCATTGATGCCGCCGAAGGCGAACCCGTTCTTCAGTATGCTGCGGATCTGCTTTTTGAGCGGTTGCATCACATGCCCGATCCCCGCGCACTCCTGGCTGACCGTCTCCAGGTTGTGAGTCGGGTAGATCACTCCCTGCTCCATCATCTTCAGGGCCGCGGCCAGCTCTATGGATCCGGCCGCGCCCAGGGTGTGGCCGATGTACCCCTTGATGCAACTGACCGGCACCGCCGGACCGAACAGCTCGCGGATCGCCTCCGCCTCCTCCTGATCCCCCTGAATGGTAGCCGTGGCATGGGCGTTGATGTAGTCGATCCCCTCGGGCGCAAGCCCGGCCTCCTCGATGGCCTGGCGCATGCAAGTGACCATGGAGTCCCGGTTGGACTGGCTGACGTGCAGGCCGTTGGCAGTGGTACAGAAACCGGTCAGTTCGGCATAGATCCTGGCGTTGCGGGCAACAGCCCGCTCGTACTCCTCCAGCACCAGGATGCCGCTCCCCTCGCCGCAGACCAGGCCGTCCCGGTCCCGGTCAAAGGGACGCGGAGTCTTCTGAGGGTTTTCGTTGTATTTTGTGGAGGTGGCGAAGAGGATGTCGAAGGAGCCGGTCACCGTGGGATGCAGCTCTTCCGCCCCGCCGCACAGCAGAACCTCCTGCCTCCCCAGGCGGATCAGGTCGTATCCCACACCCAGGGCGTGCAGGGCCGAGGCGCAGGCGGCCGAGGTGGCCATGACCGTGCCGTTCAGTCCCAGGTACTGGGCCACGTTGGCCGTCACGGTGTGGGACATGCACTGGAAGAACATGGTGGAGTTGAGCCTGCTCAAGTCCCGGTCCGGCAGCATGGTCTCGAAGGTGTCGTTGATGCTCTTGGCGCTCCCCATGGTGGAGCCGATGACGCAGCCGACTCTCCACAGGTTCTCGTCCGCCAGGCAGATGCCGGCGTCAGCCAGGGCCTCGTCGGCAGCCTGGGCCGCGAAGATGCTCATGCGTCCCATGGAGCGGCGCTTCTGGCGGGGGATGTCCTTCTCGCCGCGCATCTCCACCGGAGCGGCCACCAGGCTCTGCAGGCCGTTGTAGCGGTCCCACCCCTCCATGAAGCGCACGGCGCTGCGCCCCTCTTCCATCCCCCTGACCAGTTCCGCCACCCCGTTTCCGAAGGGCGAAACAACACCGATTCCCGTTATGACGACTCGTTTCAATGACATAGGTTCCTGTCCAGCAGTTGTCCGTACTGTTCTTTTCCCAGCAGGTTGCGACCGACGATCAGTGACGACATCATGGCGCCGATCACGCCGGGCAAGAGCGCGCTCTGTCCCGCGGCGAAGAGGTTGTGCAGGGGGAGCTTGCCCACCAGGTTGAACTGGCCCATCTTCTGCTTCACGCCATAAGCGCTGCCGTCGGGGCTGCAGAGGTACTCCTTGTAGGTCAGCATGGAGCCGGCATCCAGGAAATCCAGGCGGTCCCGGTACTCCGGGAAGCAGCCGAAGAGATGCTCCTTGATGGCCTCCACCCGCGCCCGCTTGTAGGCCTGGTATCCCTCGGGCCGCGCCCCCCGCCGGCTCTCCTGCCAGGCCTGCACCTGACCGGCGAAGGAGGGTTCCACGATGCTGATTCCCTTCCCCCCCCCGTGGGCCGGGGGTTTGACGACGACCAGGGCCGGCTGCCCCTGGTAGGCGGGGTCCAGCAGCCTGTTCATGTCGGTATCGGGAAAGAGCGACACGATGGACGCATCCGGAAAGGGGTCGACCTGCCCCGGCTTGACCACTGCGAACAGCGAAAAGAGCCCCAGCGAAGGCTCAAAGGCGTTGATCCGACTGGCGAAGGCCCTGCTGTAGTGTCCCTCCGGCAAAAGCCTGAGGATCTCCTGGGGATGAATGGTCAGGACGCAATTGTCAGCCTGGACCTCTTCGCCGCTACTCAGCACGAAGCGACCCACCCTGCTGTCGCGGATATCGGCCAGCTCCGTAATCCAGGTGGAGCAGCGGATTTCCACAGTGCGGCGCCTGAACTCCTCACGGAAGGCGTTGATGAAGCCGTCGCCGCCATGCCGCACAAAGGCCACGGACTCATAGAAGCTGGAGACCATTCTGGCGTGGTTGGCAAAGGAGACCTCGGCGGGCCGCACCCCGTAGCACATGGCGTACCCCGACAGCAGGCCGGCCAGGAGGGGATCGGAGGTCAGCTCTTTAAGCACGCTGTCCAGGGAGATGTAGTCCTCGTCCAGGTTCGGCGGTGCGATCACGTTTTCACGCAGGTTGAGGGAGGGGGTGCGCTGGCAAACCGAGCGGACCAGCTGGAAGTAGCGGTCGATCGCCCCCGTCTGGGCGGGAAAATACCCCTTGAAGGCCCTGGTGATGTTATCCATGCCGCAGGGATGTTCGAAGCTCCTGGCGTGGGACTCGAAGACGAACTGGTTCTGGGCCGAGCAGGGAAGGAAGACCGGCTCGATCATGTCGCGGATGCCCAGCAGGGACAGCATGTCGGAGAGTATCCCCCCCTGGTGGAAGCCGCCTGTAAAGTGGAATCCGGTGTCGAACGAAATCCCCCCCCGGCTGAAACAGGAGAGGGAACCGCCGATGGTGGGGCTTTTCTCGATCAGAAGGACGCTCTTTCCACCCATGGAGAGCAAAAGCGACATCGTCAACCCGCTGATGCCGCTTCCCACTACGATATGATCATATTTTTTCATTCTGGACTGCCGACTCCCCGTTGTCTGAATGGGTGACGCCCTTCCGGCTCCCTGTCAGGGAATGCCTGAAGGAGCGGGTGTTTCAGGCCATTGCCGCTGCCGAAGCGGAATTCTTCCGTCATATGCGGCATCCCCCTCGATCCGTCACGCAAGCACCATTGCTCTGCAGACGCGAAAACCGCCATAAAGGTTACGCACCGAAACAAAGAGAGAGCCTACATGGCCAGCCCGCCATTGACGCCGATCACCTGGCCATGGATATACATATGCTCTTCGGTGCAGAGGAAATTGACCACCGAGGCAACGTCGTCGGCAGTACCGACCCGGTTGAGCGGGATCAGAGGGAGGACCTGCTCCCGGGGAATCTCAGTGGTCATCTCGGTTTCGATGAAGCCGGGAGCGACCACGTTGACCGAGATCTTCTTCTTGCCCACCTCGCGCGCCAGGGCCTTGGCGGCGCCGATCAGGCCGGCCTTGGAGGCGGAATAATTCACCTGGCCGGGCTGGCCCACCTGGCCGGAAGTGGAGGAGATCACCACGATCCGCCCGCGCCTGGCCTTGAGCATGGCGAACACCACCTGGCGGGTAACGTTGAAAAAACCGTTCAGGTTGGTGGAAATCACCGAATTCCACTCGTCTTTGGTCATCCACATCAGCAGGTTGTCGCGGGCGATGCCCGAGTTGTACACCAGCACATCGGGAGACACACGCTCCAGGCGCTCGGCCAGGGCTGCCTCGGTCTCTTCGTAGCTGGATACATCGAAGGGGATCAGGTCGCAACTGCCTCCGGCCGCCTCGATCTCCTGCTGCACGCCGCGGGCCGCCTCATGGTTGTTCCTGTAGGTCAGCCAGATGGCAAAACCCGATTCTGCCAGCCTGAGTGTGATTGCCCGTCCTATGCCACGGCTTCCGCCGATCACCAATGCAGTCTTCATCTATCCGCCCGCATCATAAGATATTAGTTATTAAAAGATTTCTTGCCTTCCAGCAGGGACCGAACGATACACCAACGTTTTTTGGCTGTCAAGCGGGATGACAAACAGGGCCGGGAAACGGGACCCTGCCTGCGGTGACCGGCTGCGGGGCGCTTCGCCAGCAACACTGCCGGCGGGCGTTTTTTTCGGTTAATTTAAGCCAGCGGAGCACAAACATTGTATACTTCCTGGCGTAAACGGCGTTCGTTTTCTATTGGCGGAGCAGCTGCCCCGATTCCAAAACCTACGCCAACGGCACCTGAGGAGCATGCAATGAAAAACCATCTCTGCCCACCAGCCGGAGACGCAACCAGCGGCGCGCCCCTGACACCTCAGCGGAACCCAGCCCAGCCGAATGAGCCGCCACGCAACGGGTCGCACCGCCTGCCGGAAAGGGAGGGCGGCGGACGGCACTGCCCGCAACCTGGACTGAAAGACATACTGGCTCGGTATCTGGACCTGTTCGATCTTGCCCCGGTGGGATATGTAACCATCAGCCAGGGGGGAACCGTGGTGGAGGCCAACCTGACCTTTGCCGCCATGGTCGGCGTCCAGCGGGACAGCCTGGCCGGCGAACCGCTTGAGCGCTTCATCACCCCGGAGGAGCATGAAGCATTCCTTGGCCGACGCACACGGCTCCACGAATCGCAGGAAAGGCAGAGCTGGGAGATGCGCATGCTGCGCGACGACGGCTCCACGTTCTGGGCACAGTTGCAGGCGATCCCGGAGCGGGAGGGAGAATCATGGATCACACTGGACGACATCACCGCGCGTAAACGGGACGAGTCTGATCTGGAGCTGAAGAGTTTCACCCTGGACAACCTGGCCGAAGAGGTGCTCTGGCTGGCCGCCGACGGCACGATCTGGAACATAAACCAAGTGGCCTGCGAAAAGCTGGGCTACAACCGGGATGAGTTGCTGAACCTCTCCGTCATGGACATCAATCCGCAGATGACAAAGGAAGGATGGCGCTCCTTCTGGGAGGAGCTGAAACAGACGGGCAACCTAAAATTAGAGTCGTCCCACCGGACACGGGACGGCCGCTGCTACCCCACCGAGGTCGTCGCCAACTATTTCAACCGCAACGGCTTCGAATACTGCTACTCCATCGTGCGCGATATCACCGCGCACAAAAACCTGGAAAAGGCTCTCCAGGACAGCGAAGAGCAGTTCCGGACCCTCTGCAACTCGGCCCCCATCGGTATTTTCAGCGCCGACCGCGAGGGGAACAGCATTCTCAGCAACCCGCGCTGGGAAGAGATCGCCGGACTGTCGGCCGCGGAGTGCATCGGCAAGGGGTGGACCAGGGCCATCCACCCCGATGACCGCGAAGAACAGGCCAAAACCTGGCTGGAGGCCATGAGCACCGGGCGGGTCTATTCCCACGAATACCGCCTGCTGACCCCCCTGGGAAAGACCATCTGGGTGCGGGCATTGGCCAACCCCATCAAGGATCCGGACGGCACGGTGCTGGGCTATGTCTGGACCGTGGAAGACATCACCGAGTTGCAGCAGTCGCGCCAGGAGATCCTGAAAACCCAGAAGCTGGAGTCGCTGGGAGTGCTGGCGGGAGGCATCGCCCACGACTTCAACAACATCCTGACCGCAATTCTCGGCAACATTTCCCTGGCACGCCTGCAACTCAATGACACGGCGAAGGTCACCAAACGCCTGGAGGAGGCTGAAACGGCAACCACCCGCGCCAAGGACCTGACACGTCAGTTGATCACCTTTGCCCGGGGAGGCGAGCCGCTCAAAAAGAACATCGACGTTTCCAGCCTGCTCAGGGAGGCCACCGATTTTGCCCTGCACGGCTCCAACGTCAAATGCCGCTTCGACCTGCCGGACGACATCTGGATGGTGGAGGCGGACGAGGCGCAACTGAGCCAGGTCATCCACAACCTGGTGTTCAACGCGATCCAGGCCATGCCGGGAGGGGGAACCATCAGCATAGGGGCGAGCAACGTCGTCTCCCAAGAGGGGGGGAGGAAGTTCGTCAAAATCTCCGTTACGGACACCGGAACCGGAATACCCGCCCACCACATGCAGCAGATTTTCGACCCGTACTTCAGCACCAAGGAAAACAGTATCGGCCTGGGCCTGGCCACCTGCCACTCGATTCTCAAGAAACATGGCGGAAAGATACGGGCAGCCTCCACCCTGGGAAGGGGAAGCACGTTTCTCGTCTCCCTGCCCGCAGCGGATCAGGCCGACGAAGCGCCCTCCCCTAGTGCGGCCGAAGGATCAAACACCAGAAGGCATATACTGGTAATGGATGACGAAGAGATGATCAGGGAGTTGGCCGAGGCAATACTGACCGAGTTCGGATACTCGGTGGAATGCGTCGAAAGCGGCGCCCAGGCCATAGAACTCTACGCCGCGAGGAAAGAAGAGAACAGACCCTTCTCAGCCGTTATCCTGGACCTGACCATCCCCGGCGGGATCGGCGGCAGGGAGACCATGGAAAAGCTCCGCAGCCTGGATCCCCATGTCAGGGCGATCGTATCCAGCGGCTATTCCGATGACCCGGTAGTGGCCAATTTCCGGGAGCACGGTTTCAGCGCGGTACTCAGCAAACCATACCGGCCCCAGGAAATGGGCAGGGTGCTGCAGGAGCTGTTCGCGCCTTAAGCAGCCGGCCGCAGAGGCCAGCCCAGCGGAACACAGATTCCATTTGACACACCCCGGAAAAGCAGGCACATATAACAATTTCAATTCCCTAAAACGTCCTTCTACACAGCTGTCACCATTCCCGAACCTCATGAAAGACGGTGAGCGATGCGCACGCGTTTTCAACGCATTACCATAAAACGGAAGATCATGCTGCTGACCCTGGTTACCTGCGCCACGATCGCATTCATGATATCGCTGACCCTGATCGTGGGCCAGGTGATGCGCTATCGTCAGGATATCCTGAAAAACACCGCCGTTGTCGCCGACATGGTTTCCTATTCCGCCACGGCCCCGCTCATGTTCGCCGACACCCAAGGGGCAGGCGACGCACTTTCTCCCTTAAGCACGAATCCCAACGTGCTGAGCGCCTTCATCGTCACCAGCGAGGGAGCCATATTCGCCGCGTACCAGAATCCCAAGGCCCCCGCCGAGAACCCCCACCAGAGAGAACTGGGCCCGGCGGCAACCAACGCCGAGCGCCTTGCGTCTCTGAAGCAGATGGGCAGGAGCGACATCTGGCATATCCCTCCCTGTTTCGACATCGTCCGCCCCATACTGTCCGACGGCCAGCTCCTCGGTTATGTCGTGGTGCACATCTCCAGCGCTCCGCTGTGGGACATGATCATCAGCGTCGCCTCATCATCCGCCCTGATCCTGCTGGTTGCTCTCCTGGCGGCATACGCAATCGCCTCGCGGCTGCAGAAGTTGATCACCGGGCCGATCACCAACCTGGCCCAGACCATGTCCCGGGTCACCACCAACAAGGATTACTCCATCCGTGCCGCCAACGAGAGTTGCGACGAGATCGGCCAGATGATCGACGGCTTCAATGAGATGCTCAGCCAGATCGAGGCCCAGGACCGGGAACTGCTCAAGAGCAGGGACACCCTCGAGGATACCGTCGCCATACGCACCGAAGAGCTGCAACGGATGGTCGCCGATCTGGAGGTGGCGCGGGATGCGGCCAACGCGGCCAACCGGGCCAAGTCGGAATTCCTGGCCAACATGAGCCACGAAATCCGCACGCCCATGAACGGCGTTCTCGGCATGACCGAGCTCTTACTGGGAACCCTTCTGAACGGTAAGCAACGCCAGTTCGCCGAGACGATCCGCAACTCGGGAGAGGCGCTCTTGGCCATCATCAACGACATCCTGGATTTTTCCAAGATCGAGGCGGGCAAGATCGAGTTGGAGAAGATTCCCTTCGACATGCACGAACTGCTCTGCGACGCGGCGGAACTCTTCGCCAGTTCCGCCCACCAGAAGGGGCTGGAGCTCCTGGTCTCCATCCACCCCGATGTGCCGCGCATGGTCGTCGGCGACCCGGCCCGGTTGCGCCAGGTGGTGCTGAATCTGGCCAGCAATGCCGTCAAGTTCACGGACCAGGGCGAAATCGTGATCTCGGCGGATGTGGCCGAAAGCGGCCAGGACAACATCCTGATCCGCTTCCTCGTGCGCGACACCGGAATCGGCATCAGCCCGGAGTCGCTGGAAAAAATCTTCGAAGGTTTCGCCCAGGCAGACGGCTCCATGACCCGCCGCTACGGAGGGACCGGGCTCGGCCTGACCATCGTGAGGCAGCTGGCCGGGCTGATGGGGGGCACTACCCGCGTGGAAAGCACCCCCGATGTCGGCTCCTGCTTCAGCTTCACCGCCCGCTTCGACCTCCCCGCCACGCTCCAGCAGGCAGCCCTGCCCTCCTCTGCCCACGAGGCCCTGCGCGAGCAGAAGGTGCTGGTGGTAGACGACAATGCCACCAACCGGACCATCCTGGAACAGATCATCCTGTCCTGGGGGATGAGGATCAAGACCGCCTCCTGCGCCCTGGAGGCCCTGGCCAGCCTGCGCAATGCGGGCCAGAGCGATCCGTTCCAGCTGGCGATCCTGGACATGATGATGCCGGCCATGGACGGGATCGAACTGGCCCACGCCATCAGGACCGATCCCTCCATCCCGCCGCTGCACATGGTCATGCTCACCTCATCCGGGATCATCGGCGAAATGGAGCGCTCCCAGGCCGCGGGTATCGAGTACTGCCTGACCAAGCCGGTGCGGAGTTCGTGGCTGTACGACTGCCTGATCGGCTTGACCGGCACGGCGCTGGGCCGCACCTCCCAGCGAAAAGAACAGGAGCAGGTGGTCGCCACCGGTTTCACGACCGTGTCGGACTCCTCAGCCCTGCTGGTAGAGGACAACCTGGTCAACCAGGATGTGGGGCGCGAGATGCTGCGTTTTCTGGGCTACGAGGTCACCGTCGCCAGTAATGGCAGCGAAGCCCTGGACCTGTTGGCTTCACGACGCTTTTCCATCATCCTGATGGATTGCCAGATGCCGGTCATGGACGGCTACCAGACAACGAAAGAGCTGCGCCTGCGTGAAAAAAGCGCCCCTGGCGAAGGCGGCGGGACGCCTCACCAGACCGTTATCGCCCTGACCGCCCATGCAGGCGAACAGGACCGTGAGCTCTGCATGGAAGCCGGCATGGACGATTACCTGACAAAGCCGTACACGCTGGAGCAGTTGACCGGCATACTCTCCCGCTGGACGACGTCGGCCGCTTCCGTCGCCGAAGAACGCGCCGACACTGAACCGGGATCGCTCCCCCCACTGGCGGCGCTGACAAAATGCCCCGCCCCCACCCTGCCGGAGGCAACCGAACGAAAAGCCGCCGACAACGGCGAATCTGCCCTGGATCTGCGCTACATCGACAATATCCGCAAGATCGATCCGGAGGGTAAGAAGCAGGTCCTGCGGACGGTGATCGGCTATTACCTGGAGGACGCGCCCAGGGTCATCGCGGCCCTGCGCCAGGCAGCCGACAACGGAGACATGGAGCAACTGTACAAGCACGCACACTACTTCAAGTCCAGCAGCGCCAACCTGGGGGCCTCCAGGCTGGCTGAGCTGTGCAAGACGGTGGAATTCATCGGCAAAAACAACAGCGTCCTAGAAGGCACGGGACTTCTCGCGCGCATCGAGTCCGAATTCGCCATCGTTTCCCATGCACTGACCGAGGTCATGCAGGGTGGTGATTCATGATTGAGCAGACGAATTACTGCTCCGTCCTGGTGATAGACGACGACCCGATCATCAGGCACCTGACACGCATAACTCTTGAAACCGCGGGGCATAGCGTCAACGACTGCCCGGACGGCACGACCGCCCTTGAGACATTCCTGGCAACCGGCCCGGATGTCATCCTGTTGGACGTGATGCTGCCGGGCAAGGACGGCTTCAGCGTCTGCGCGGAGATTCGCGCGCTTCCCGAGGGACAGACCATTCCCATCGTCATGATGACCGGCCTGGACGATATCGAGTCGATCCACAAGGCCTACGGCGCGGGCGCCACCGACTTCATCACCAAACCGCTCAACTGGCAAATTCTGGCCTACCGGGTCAACTACATCTTCAGGTCGAGCAGGGCCTTCAGGGACCTGCGCACCAGCGAGGCGCGCCTGAGCAAGGCCCAGCAACTGGCCCGCATGGGCAGCTGGGAGTGGAACCCGCTGCTGGATGTGGTCCAGCTCTCGGAACCGTGCCGGCAGATCATGGGCATTGACTCCGCTACCCAGGTTCGTGACATAGCCTCGCTGATCGCCCTGGCTCACCCCCTGGGACGGCCGTACCTGCGTAAGGGACTGGACGCGCTCATGGAGCGGGGACGCCCCTTAAGTCTCGATTGCCAGACGGCAACCGCCGACGAGGAGGACAAGCGCTTCATCCATCTGGAGGCCGAGGAACACAGGGATGCCTCGGGCCGCATCACCCTCGTTTCTGGGACGATCCAGGACATCACGTCCCGAAAGCTGGCAGAAGAGAAGATCCGCTACCTTGCCTACTACGACAGCCTGACCGGCCTTCCCAACCGGGTGCTCTTCAAGGAACACCTCAGGCGCGCCCTGGCGACCTCGGAACAACACAAACGCCAGTTGGCCATCATGTTGCTCGACCTGGACCGGTTCAAGGGGATCAACGACTCGCTGGGACACGATGCCGGCGACCTGCTGCTGCAACAGGTGGCAGACCGCCTGCGCCTGCGCGTGCGCCCCTACGACACGGTCAGCCGCGACAGCGAGGAGCAGAGGGATTCCCTGATAGCCCGCCTCGGCGGAGACGAGTTTACCATCCTTCTGGAGGGGATCACCACCCCGGAAGCAGCGGCGCGCGTTGCCAGGAGAGTCATCGAAGCCCTTGAAGCCCCCTTCGCGCTGAACGGCAACGAGGTCTTCATCTCGTGCAGCATCGGCATCAGCATCTACCCCCATGACGGCACGGATCTGGAGATTCTGGTCAAGAACGCCGACGTGGCCATGTACTGCGCCAAGGATCTGGGCTGCAGCACGTTCCAGTTCTACACCCAGGAGATGAACTCCGTCTCGCTCCAGCGCCTGATCCTGGAAACACACCTGCGCAAGGCCTTTGAAAAGGAAGAATTCTTTCTCCACTACCAGCCGCAGATCGATTGCGTCACGAACCGGATCATCGGCCTGGAGGCCCTGGCGCGCTGGAACAACCCGGAACTGGGTCTGGTATCGCCGGGCTCCTTCATTCCCCTGGCCGAGGAAACGGGACTGATCATAGCCCTCGATCGCTGGGTCCTCGCCACTGTCTGCAAACAGCTTGAAGCCTGGCAAGCGGCGGGAATCCCCCTGGTCCGGGTGGCGGTCAACCTCTCTGCCAGACACTTCCTCAAGGCAAACCTGAACAAAACCATCCAGCAGATCAGGTCGCGCGGCGCCGCGGCCCGTGATCACCTGGACCTGGAAATCACCGAGGGAATGCTGATGGAAAACGCCGAGGAGGTGGTCAGCGTCCTGGGCATGCTGCAGGAAACCGGTGTCAACATATCCATCGACGATTTCGGCACCGGCTACTCATCACTCAGCTACCTGACCCGCCTGCCGTTCCATACCCTGAAGATCGACAGGTCGTTTATCTCCCAGAGCGGCGACAATGTGGAAAGCGCCTCCGTCGTCACCGCCATCATCGCCCTTGCCCACTCCCTGGGCAAAGAGGTCGTGGCGGAGGGAGTCGAAACCTCTACCCAACTGCAGTTCCTGAAGGAGAACGGCTGCCGGGTTATACAGGGATACCTGTTCAGCCGACCGCTCCCCGAAGACAAGATCAGGGAACTGCTCCGGGAGGGCCGCATTCCCGGCGCCGTGGAACCGGTCCGGGAGCATGGTCGGTGAGGCTCTCCCCGTTCATGAAAAGCTTGAGCCTGCCGTTACTGCTGATGTTTTTCCTGCCCCTGACGCTCCCCCCCCTGGCCACGGGCGCCAGACAGGACGAATCACAGGTGAAGGCTGTCTTTGTGCTCAATTTCGCCAAACTCACCCAGTGGCCCGCCGACGCTCACCGCGACAATGAACCCTTTACCATCGCCATCCTGGGCAGAATCCCTTCCGCCGCGTTCATGGCAACGCTGAAGACTCAACAGATACACGGCTCGAAGACACTGGTCCGGCACATCGAATCAGCCGCGGAGGCGCGGGGTTCCCATCTGGTGTATATCTCCCCCTCAGAGCGCCAGCGCGTCTCCGCAATCCTGAGGGAGCTCCGCCACCAGAACGTGCTGACCGTAAGCGATATGGAGGGGTTCTGCGAAACGGGCGGGATGATCGGGCTGGTGCCGATCCAGAACCGGCTCGGCTTCGAAATCAACCTGGGAGCGGTACGCCAGGCTCGCCTGACCGTCAGCTCCCAGCTTCTCAAGCTCGCCAGGACCATCCATGGCAACTGAGCTTCACATACCCCGGGCCAGCACAAAGAGCGCATCGACCTCGCTGAATTCCGCGATGATGCCGATCTTCCCCTGACGCCCGGACGGGACGGCATGCCATGACCAACCGACCAGCCCCCAAAACGCCTTTTCTGCTCATCCTCCCGCTCCTCGCCTATGGGGCGATCCTTGTCGCCCTGACGCTGTTCAACCGGTTTGGCCCGGAGCGTTGGTGGTTCACTGCCTTCAACCTCTACCTGCCTCAGGCGATCTGGCTGATCCCCGGACTCTTTTTTTCCATCATCTGCTTCCTGACCGCCCGACGCTGGCTCTGGTTGCCCCTGCTCTGCGTGGCCTGGGTTGCCGGTCCCCTGATGGGTTTCTGCTGGCCATGGGGCCAGGCTCACGGATCGTCCACCGCTACCCCGCTTAGGGTCATGACCTGGAATGTCAAGTACTGTTCCCGCGGCAAACTGGCCCAACAAGCGCTTAAAGACGACATTGCGCGGGCCAACCCGGACATCGTGCTGTTTCAGGACGCGGGAGGGGTTATGCAGGGAGCGCTGGGAAGCTACTTCGCGAAATGGCATTTCCACTCCCAGGAGCAGTTCGTGATCGCCAGTCGCTTCCCCCTCGAGGAAACGGAGATCCTGCCGATCAGCCGGCCATCCGGCAAACAAAAGACCTTCGCGCGCTACAGAGTGAAGATAGGTTCGACGCCGGTCTCCCTCTACAACATCCATTTTGAATCCCCCCGCGAGGGGCTCTCCGCCGTCGGTTCGGCGAGGAAACGCCCCTGGTACCTGCCGAAAGGGATCCAGCGCTTCGAGCGGAACGTATCTATCCGCCTCAGCCAGGCCCGCATGGTACAGGAGTTCATCAGCCAGGAGAAGGGACCCGTTATCATCGGCGGAGACCTCAACTCACCCGACGCGTCTCAGGTGTGCGCCGGCCTGCGGGACGCCGGACTCCACGACGCGTTCGCCGAGGGGGGGCGGGGCTACGGTTACACCTATGGCCACTTCCTGCTCCAGCGCCGTCTCCCCTGGATGCGCGTCTCCTGGATGCGCATCGACCACGTCATGATGAGCTCCCACTTCAAGGCGCTGGGCTGCCGGACCGGGACCGGAGAGGCTTCGGACCACCGACCGGTCATCGCCGACCTGCTGTTTCTGCGTAAGTAGTTCTCTTCCCCGGAATCCCGAAACCACGCCGCCGCCCTTGATCCGGCTTTCAGACACGAAAACGCCCCGTGCCCCCTCAACAGATATGAGGGAACAGGGGGCGTTTTGGAGCGGGTACTGGCTTACATTTCAGTGACCATTGGATGCGGTATCTTCGCCCCGGTCACCGGTTCTTCGGCCAGCAGCTACAGTTCGTTCAGGATTGTCAGCCGCTTGCCGCGATACTCTTCTTCGGTGATGATCCCCTTGTCGCGCAATTCCTTGAGTACGCTCAGCCGCTCGGCCGTCTTGCCGGCCTTGCCGCTGAACAGCCGGTCAATCGCCGAGGGGGTGGCAGCGGGAGCGGCCTGTCCTACTCCGGTAGCCTTGTCCGGCAACGGCGCCGTCACGACAGCAGGTTTCCAGGTATCGGCAAAAGCGACCCAGTCCTTTCTGACGATGGTCATGTCCGGCTGGTCCTGCTGGGGAAGCAGCATCCAGTCGCCCTCGGCCACATATTCCCGGTTGCCGGGAGAAAAGGGGTACAGCCTCCTGTCGTGGCGCTCGTTGAACTCATACTGCGCCTTGCCGATGATCAGGTTGAGCTTGCCCCCCTGGTAGAACAGGCGCCCGGCCGTTGCCTTGGGAACCCTGGACATTCCCATGGGAGCCAGGTGCAGCCCGATAATGGCAAAGGTCACGTCCTCGTCCGGACTTGCCTGCTTCAACGCATCCTCCAGGTAGGGCGCCAGAATCTCCAGGGATTTGTCGGTAAACAGCGGCAGCGGCGGGTCCTTTTTGTCCTCGGGGCGCAACTGGATGGAAGCGAGGATGTCGATCAGACGTTCGCGTGGTATGTCGGCGGGATGCTGGTTGGGTATCCTGTTCCCCCCCTTGACGGCATCGGAGCTCTCGATGGCCACAAACTGATCGCGACTCTCCCAGAGCATCCGCTTAGAGCCGGCCAGGCAACTGGAAGCTACAACCAAAAGCACCAGCGACGCGAGCACTACCTGCCACAGCGCCCTATACACAACCCTTTTACCCAGTTTCATACACCCTCCTCCATCAGGAAAATAATCGTACACCAAAACAACACTCGATTAGCGTTGATCTTCAGCCAGTAGCGGTACAGTACAAAGTCCCCCTTTGGAAAAGGGGGATTCAGGGGGATTTGCCTCAAAATCCAACGCCAACAAATCCCCCCCAGTCCCCCTTTTTCAAAGGGGGGAGCATTGGTTTCAAGTAAGCTGAAGATAAGCGCTAATAGGAAAACAACATGCGGTAAAGCCACGAGCAGCAGCGTCCCACAGGCATGAAAGGGATACGAAGCGTACACAAAACCTTACGTTTAAATGCGAAAGGTTGTTGAGCCTTGCTGTGAGCCCCTATCTACCTGCCGAATACCGTTTTCGCCCGCGGTTGACGGACAGCGCACTGTAGCATGATCGCGCCCTCCGTGCCAGAGCGGAAACCGCTGTTTTCACAAAAAAAGGGAGCGCACAAGCGCCCCCAGGACCAGCATTTCAGGATAGTTGTTTTCTACTCGGCAACAGTATTCCACCTCCCCGGAACGGAAGGCCTGTCGCCACCTAGAAGGGCAGTTTTCCGTAGGCCATGAGACCAATCGCCGGAGCAAGAAGACCGGTGAAGGTCAGGATAATAAAGGTAAGTCCCAGGATCTTGCCACTGAACTTGCCATAGGTCACGCCGGTAACCATCAGGCAGATGGCGGTAAAGGTAACATACATGAAGGACAGATAGGGCACCGGAGCGACGAGGAGCGAACCATCGGGCTTGGCGGCGCCACCGGTGGCGAAAATATAGGCATAGATCGCGCAGACGATGGCGACCACTAGGAGTCTGTCGGGCTTGACCTCAGGGGCGCCCTCTTTTGTGGCCAAGCCGATTAAAAAAGTTCCGTATGTGTTCGTCTTCCCACCGGCAACCTGGTTAATTCAGCCCTTTCAGCGATGACTGCGGTTATTACAGGCTGATTTTCGCTATTTCTCATTCTATCCGGCCAAGACATGCAGCCGTTTGATGTTGTAGGCCATGCAGACGAGGTTCCATTCGCCTTTTACTGCTTCAAAGCCACGAAGAAGAAAGCTTCTGAATCCCATGACCGCCTTGATGATGCCGAAGACCGGTTCCGAGGTGACTTTTCGCTGGGCGTAGATCGCCTTGCCGGAAGGTGTCTTCAGGCGATGCTTCATTCTGGCCACGGAATCGGCATCTTCGGGTAACGGCGGCGGTTCGGCAAAGCGCTCCATCAGTGGCACGTTGTGACTCTGCCGGTCTACGGCAATGTAGGGAGTTATCCCGTTCTCCTCACAGGCAGTTACATTGGTTTCGCTGAAGTAGCCACTGTCAGCTACCAGATCGGTTGCCTTGCCAAGCTTCTCAGGCAGCGCCGCCAGGTTCTCCAGGGTCGGTGTCAGCTCCTGTTTGTCATTGGGATTCTGGGTAACATGGGCCGAAACGATGAGCTTTGATGCTGTATCCACACCGGCCTGGGCGTTGTAAGTCTGCTCGAATCCGCCACCGGAGGTCGGCATGATCCGCGACTCTTCATCGGTCAGATTGACCTGATCTTTGGCAGTGGGGCCGGATTTGGGCGGTTTCGGCTCTTTCCCCTTGGCCTTCTTGCCCGTTGCCTGCTCCTTCTTGGCCCGTTCGGCGACTTTCTTCTCATAAGCGGCCTGTTCACGAGCATGGCGCTCAGCGGCTCGTTTTTCGATCTCGACCTTGGCTGCGGCAATGGCGGAAAGACGCTTTTCCCGACGTTCCAGTTCTTCGGGGATGTTCATGCCGTCCGGAATATCGGCACGGTCCGCTGCCTCGGCCTTTTTGAGCAGTTCGCCAACCTCAGCCTTGATCTGCTCTTCAAGCTTGCAGGCATGCTCATAGCTCAGCGCCTTGTGCTTGGAGGCGTTCGCCTTGATTTTGCTGCCATCCAAACTAACGTTGCCCAGTTTCAGCACCTCCATCTGATGAGCGATCAGCAGAATCTGGGCAAACAGCTTGTTCAGTTGCGGCAGAAAACGCCGGCGGAAGGTGGCAATGGTATCGTGGTCAGGATGACTGTTTGCCGCTATGAACCGGAATGCCACGGAGTCGTAGGTGCTGCGCTCAAGCTTCCGGCTGGAGAATACGCCTGTCGCATAACCGTAAAACAACAATGCTACCAGCATCTCAGGGTTATAGGGCTGCGAGCCTCGGCCGGCATAGGTAGCTTTCAAAGAGCGCAGGTCGAGCTGTTCGACAATTTCGACCACAAACCGGGCCAAGTGCTTTTCTGGTAGCCAATCCTGCAGCGATGGCGGGAGCAGATAGGGTGTTTCCCGGTCAACTTCAATAAACTTTGATTTCATAGTCAACCCCGATACCTAACCAGTTGATATTACCGGACAAATATACGGGATACACCAAGAAAACGCAAGCTAAAGCTGACGACTTATTCAATAAATACAGCAGGTTAACCAATTGAAAACGCCCTGGAGATGACGGCTGAATGCGTTAAGCCCGACAGACTCCTAGGGCGCCGTTGCCGACGGTGCGCAGGTCTTCCGCTCCGGTCAAAAAGGCATGGGCGGTCTGCATGTAGAGAACGCCGAATACGAACAGCGGGGCGGCGCCAAAGGCATTGCCGGTGGCAGCCTCGAAAAATGCGCCAGCAACCGTGAGCACGCCCACGACAGCACAGAGAAAGCCGGATGTCTTGGCCTCACCGTACCCCAGAAAAAACAGGCCAGCCGGGAGCCACATGATACTGATCAATACAAGTATAGCGAGCGTCATAAATCTTCCTCCTAACCGTTTAAAACCCCTCCCGGCCCGACAGCATTGTCGAAATCCGGGAGTGGGGGAGCAGCACATTGCATCATTCAGCGGTGGTAGGGTCGATCATCGTACTCACTTCTGACACGCTGTTGGCGGGGAAACCGCCCTGTTTGGCGTGTTCAAGCACCATCTCCTTGTTGGGAGCGATGTAGATACAGTAAATCTTGTTTTCGGTAACATAGCTCTGCACCCACTGGATCTGGGGGCCGAGCCCGGCAAGGACACTGCAGGATTTCTGGGATATTGCCTGCAGATCCTGGGGGGGAATGGTGCCCGCCCCGGGGATTTCACGTTCTATCACGTATTTCGGCATACAATCTCCTCTTCGTTGAGCAGTCAGGGCCTACCAGTAGAACATGGTGCCGAAGGCGAACTGGTTGGACGTTTGATGTGCGCCGTCATGCCAGGTCTGGCGGGCAAGGATGTATTCAGCCACGAACTGGGTGAAGGAGTTCAGGTTGTAGGTTACACTGAAAACGCCGGATTCCTGCTTCTTGGCCGCTGCATAGGTACCATTATTTCTATCGATGGTATCCTGGTCGGTCTCTTCAAGCCGGCTCTGCCCATAGTTGATGCCAACCTTCCAGGTTGGGTTGATCTGATAGGTAGCCTGAGCCAGGAAACCCCAGAACAAACGGGCCTGTCCCGCGCTGTCGGTAGACCCCAGCGTACCGTCCTGGGCACTGACCATACCCAATCCCCTGCCGCCGTAGCCGGAGAAGAGCAGTTCAACCCCTTTGTAGCCCCCTCCGATGCCATAGGCACCGCCGATGGACTCAAGATGGTCGCCAGCACGAGGATTAGGAACGCTAGATCCAGGGGTTGTTGTACCATCTAAATTAAGAGTAGCGGCAGTTACATTATCCGAAGTTTTGCGCGTTGACCTCTGGTAGATACCGGAGAGCCAGGCTTGAGCTTTGGCGCCGCTCTTGTAGGTCTGGGCGTAGGAAAGTTCGGCCTCCACGCGGGGCAGATTGGTCTTGTCACCACCTTCACTGCTGATGTTGTAGGGCTCGCCTATGGCAATGGCGAACTTGGTCCCGGGAAGGAACTCGGGGGTGGTGTAGCGCATCTGCGGCCCGAAGCCGGTATACAGGTAACCGAAGCCGATGTGGCCCAAGGTAACCGTATTGTCACGTGCCCCCACGGTACCGGCGGTCAAGAGCGTCATGTCGGTGAGGATGTTCTTGCCCTGGTACAGGTTCAGGGCGCGACCGGCCAGGAATTCGCCGTACTTGCCCTTGGCGGTGTAGAACATTTCACGGAAGTCGATGTTGCCGCCTACCGAAAAGCGCCTGTTCGAAGGGCCACCCTGATTACCGTTCTGAATACTGGGGTAGATGCCGACACGTACGGTGGAATCGATACCATTGGTGGTGGGCGCCTTGATGTTGAAGGCCACGACCGACGGCAACAGACCGACGCCAATACCGAATCGCTGGTTGGTTTCGTCGAATGTGTTGTTGTCCAGCCACGCGATACCACGGTTTGTGGCATCGGCACTCTTAATCCTTGTAGTGGTGTGATAGGTTGCGAAGACATCCACGATACCGTCCGTGCTCAACTGCCAGCCGTTCTCACCGCCCACCGTGAAAGCAGCGCTTGCGGGGTTGGTTGCCGTCAGCGAAGCAGCCATGCATAATCCGAGTGCAAGTGTTGTACGTTTTTTCATGCGTTTCCTCCCTCTCCTTCAATAGATTGGATTCTTGAAGCCGATATTCCTACGTGTGGTGAAACATCGTGAATCTACATCTACAACGGTCCAGAAACTTCTTTTCCATCACTCCTTTCCTCTCCCCCATCCACGCATCCGCGAAGCATTCCCGGGGAAGATATCGAGAAAATGTCAGTCGAACAGCACTTCTGTTCCACAACTGAAACACGCACAACGATCATTTATCCAGAATCACTGCCCCTACCCCTTGCGAAACAGGTGCACTGAAGTCGCCTTGAACGAAGCAAACACCCGCTTGTCCGGCGCGAGCGCCAGACGTTCCAGAGACTGGTTGGTGATGGAGGCAACCAGTTTGAATCCGCAGTCCAGGTAGATCTTGGCAAACAACCCCATGTGGACGACCTTGCTCACCCTGGCCGGCAGAATATTACGGGCGCTTGAGGTCGAGTCCGGATCATCCAGGGAAACGGTCACGCTTTCCGGATGGATGCAGATGACCGCCGACTCGCCACGTTTCGCAGCGCCCAGCACCTGAATGGCATGATCTCCCACCGCCAGTGAAAACATGTCCTGCCCTACGTCGCGGACAGCCCCGGAAAAGATGTTCTCCATGCCGACGAAGGAGGCCACGAATTCATTGGCGGGAGCGCTCAACACCTCGGTCGGCGTGCCATTCTGGATGATTTCCCCCTGCTGCATGACAACCATGCGATCAGCCAGACGCAACGCCTCGGCCTGGTCATGGGTAGTCATGATGGCCGATATGCGGGACTCGTGCAGCACCTGCTCAAGGTCATCGCTTAGCGCCTGACGGGCCGGCGCATCCAGGGCAGCAAAAGGCTCGTCCAGCAGAATGGCCTCCGGCGCGATGGCAAAGGCGCGGGCCAGACTGGTGCGCTGGGCCTCCCCCCCTGAAAGCTTGCTTGCCGAGCGGGTCGCCAGATGGGCGATACGGAAACGGTCCAGGCAGGCGGTTACCCGCTCGCGGATCTCCTGCTTGGGAAGACGACGCAGCTTCAATCCAGCGGCAACGTTTTCGAATACGGTGGTGTCAAAGAGCAACGGGTCCTGGAAAACCATGGCCAGCCTCCTGCGATAGGCAGTAGAGGCATAGCCGGGTATGACAGCCTGCTGTTTGAAGACGATCTCTCCGCTGGCCAGGGGAAGCAGACCGGCCAGGGTGAGCAGAAAAGTTGACTTTCCGGTTCCATTGGGGCCGATCAGGGCAACGGTTTCATTGCATCCCAGGGTGAACGAAGGAACCTTCAGCACCTGCGTCCCACCACGGACAACTCTGATGTCACGAACTTCCATCAATACATCCTGATCGTTCATCGCGGACGCTGCCTCTGCTGAACGGCGGTCAGCACGTAGTTGATACCAAAACAGAGGCCGAGCAGAATGATACTGAGCGCGATGGCAACGTCAAAATTGCCGCGACTGGTCTCCATAACCGTCGCCGTGGTCAGGACGCGCGTATATCCCTTGATGTTGCCCCCCACCATGATCGAAGCGCCCACCTCGGAGATGACACCGCCAAACCCGGCCATAACCGCCGCCAGAAGCGGCAGCTTGGCCTCTTTCACCAGGAGCCAGGTCATCTGAAGCCGCGAAGCGCCCAGAGCCAGGATCTGCAAACGGAGATTGGCGGGCAGGTTCTGTATGGAGGCGATGGAGATACCCATGACAATGGGTGTGGCGATGATGGTTTGCGCGATGATGATTGCGCCGGGGGTGTAGAGCAGTTCCAGATAACCGAGAGGGCCGTTACGCCAGATCAGTATCGTAACAAAAAGACCGACAACCACCGGCGGGAGCCCCATGCCGGTATTGACCACGCTCACCAGAATACGTTTGCCGGGAAAATCGGTCAACGCAACCACGGTTCCACCGCCGAGTCCGATCAACAGGCTGAACAGTGTTGCGAGGCCAGAGACCTTCAGGGAGAGCAGGGTAACCGACAGGACCTCGGAGTCGAGGCTTGTGAGCAGTTGCCAGGCTTTGATGAGTCCTTCTAAAAAAAGCTCCATTGCAGGTACAGACTCCTCCACGAACATTAAATAACAGTACGATTCGAACAGCATATTTCCATAATCAGTGGAAACGGGATCCACATGACCAGTGTCTTCCGTGACCGACTAGGTGTTTCAGGAACCCTCTGTTATCAAGGCAAACACGACAAAATTCTAGCAAAAATAAACGAATCTACCAAAACAGGGAACCTCATTCAGAGAGCACCATAAAGCAGTTTTTTTTCAAACAAGGGTTTACAGGTGTTTTTAAAACAAAAAAAATCAACACCTATCGTCTCCCTATGCCGCAAGCATCATACAAGCTAAGTCCGAGCTAACACAATGGAATAGTAACACCATAAGACAATTGCCTAGACTTCGAATGCAACCTGTTCAAACAGCATCTCCCGCAAATCAACGCAGAGCATTTTCTGATGCAAAACCGACCCTTCACCCAGCAGGATCTTGCAGGCTTCCGCCACCTGCAGACTAGCCACCAGCGCGGGAGTAAAGGAGGGATTACCGATCTGAATCTCGACCCCTTTCTGTTCTCCTCGCTGCCCTCCCAGAAACGGGGTAATGTCATCACCAGGCAACTGCGTAGCAACATGGCCGTACCAACCGCCAATCGCGCCGTGCACCAAGGGAATCTGAAGCTCGCGGCAAATGGCGGCCAGCATCCGGCGGGTCGAGAATGAGTCAAGCCCGTCCAGCACGACGTCAGCGCCATTGAGGAGTTCCCGTGCATTCTCACTGGAAAATTCAATCTGGAGTGCGGTTACGGTAACGGCTGGATTGATTTCGCGGACTCGCGCGGCGGCAACAGCGGACTTGGAATGGCCAAGCAGGTTGGGAGAGGAATACAGTTGACGGTTGAGATTGTGCTCTTCAAACGTATCTGGATCCAGCATCATGATATTGCCGATCCCGAGACGCGCCATTTCCTCTATCAGGTAGCCTCCCAGCCCACCACAGCCTATGACGACCGCTGTACTCCTGAACAAGCGAAGTTGCTTGGAGTTGGAAATGGTCTGGCGGTTGCGCTGGTAGCGGGCCGGCATCAGGCCATGTTCGAGAATAGCTTCCTCAACCTGGGAGATACTCAATCGAAAATCCTGTGCGGCTGCCAATTGGACGTACCAGGAAATCAGATCTTCACGTGCGTGGGAAAGAAGATAGGAGGTTAAATCCAACTTAGCCTCCTCCAACTTGGGGAAAGATGCCTAGATTGTCTCCATCTTTCAACTGATGATCAGGCTCCGCATGCCTGCTGTTCAACATGATGATGCCTATCTCGGGTTCGGGGATCTGGAGTTCCCTGATGATATCAACGATACGTGTTCCCACCGGATATTCTCGCGCTTCAGCCACAAAGCGGCCAACACGAAAGGTTGCAAAGAGTTTTACGTTTACCTTTAAAGTATCGCTAACCTGCATCAATTATCCCCTTACATCAGATACTTCATTACATCCAGGCATGGAGGGGGAGGCGCGAACAGTGGGTACATCAGCCACTGCCCGCGCCCCGTACCTACATGGTGCTCAATGAGCACTTCATCTTAGAAGTTCCAGAACTCATCAATCTCTTCGTCAGTAAAGTCCCACACCAGGTTGTGTGGCGGAACCGGATCGAGGGCAAAGAACTCCGGCAAGCGATCGTGGGCATTATTGAATCCTGCCGCGATATTAAACTGGTGCTCAGTCTTCAGGATGTACTTGCCAAGGTTAACCACATCATCACCGGTCAAGGAGAGGCCGAAACGGGCATTGATCATGTCGATCAGGGCAGGCAGACACTCGGGGATATCCAGAGCCGGGAAGGCGACAAAGATACACATACCGGTGGAATCCACGGCAGCCGTGGCGATCTGCAGGTTACGGGAGAGTTCAACCTGACCGTCTTTCTTGAGAGGATCCACATAGCCGCCAACATTGAGGATATTGGTGGCAATGGTGTAACCGGCGGTGTGGTCAGCTCCCATGGTGGTGGTAGCATAGGTGATGCCGATTCCCTTGACCGTACGCGGATCGTAGGCCGGGATGCCCTGATTCTTGACCACCGGCACGCGGGTGAGGCCGTAGGCATTGCCCACGGAACCGGCGCCGCCACCCAGGATGCGGCCCAGGGGGGTTCCCTTGGCGATCTCTTCCGTAAGCAGTCGCAGGATGCCCTTGCCATCGCCGAAAGGAATGATGCCAGCTTCCATGGCAACGCCAAACATGACAACACCTTCAATAGAGTCGATGCCGATATCATCCATCAGGCTGTCGGCCTTGGCAATATCATCGAGTTCTTCAACACAACAGTCGGCGCCCATGCCCCAGATGGTTTCGTACTCGAAGCCCGAGGTGAGGTAGTTGCCGTCCTTGTCGTTGTACACCTGGGAGCACTGAATGATGCAGCCGGCATGACATCCGTGCTTCGGCCTGCCGCCGCGAGCAACGATGGTGTCGTGCATGGTCTCGCCGGAAATCTTGTCGTGGGCCTCGAACTGGCCATAGCGGAAGTTCTTGGTCGGCAGACCGCCTGCTTCATTGAGGATGTTCACCAGCACGTTGGTGCCGTAGGTGGGCAGAGCCTGGCCACTGACCGGGTGATCCAGCAACGCCTTGGCAAACGTACGAGCAGCAACCTTGAATTTGTCGGGATCGGCGATCTTGACGGGAGTGGCGCCTTCGCCATTGATGGAGATGAACTTGATCTTCTTGGAGCCCATGACGGCACCGAGACCGCCGCGGCCATGACTACGAATCTTGCTGTCCGGATCCTTGACCGAGATGTTGGCAGCAGCCATCCTGAACTCACCGGCGGTACCTATGGTGAGAATGCCGGTCTTCTTGCCGAGACGAGCTTCAAGCGCCTCAATGACGGCAAAGTTGTTCTTGCCGATCAGCTCGGTCTCTTCGTTGATGGTGACGCCGTCCTTGTCGATGTGCAGGCTGTACCACTTATCCTCTTTGGGAAGCCCCTCGATGATCATCGCCTTGATACCAAGACGTGCGAACAACTGGGCGGCGGTACCGCCGGCATTACTCTCCTTGATGGTGCCGGTGAGCGGACTCTTGGCACCGGCGGAGAGGCGACCGGAGTTGGCGGCCGGGGTTCCGGAGAGCAGGCCAGGTGCGAATACCAGCTTGTTGTTCGGTCCCAGCGGATGGCATGTGGGGGGTACTTCTGCGGCAACGATGGTTGAGGTCAGGCCACGTCCACCGTGACCAGCCCATTCAGCCGGTACTTCTTCGACCTTGGTGGTCATGTCTGTCATGTTAACGCGTAGAATCTTGTCCATGGTTATCTTCTCCCTATGATTTTATGTACCCTCTCTAACGAGGACAAGCTCCTTTCCTGAAGGGAGGCTCCGCTGTTTCCAGCGAAACCCGTTGGCCGTGCACCATGAGGTTTTCCTTTTAGGTGGCAAGGCTCGGAGATAACATGGCATTTCATTTAACAGTTTTTTGTTATGCAGGAATCCTTTTACAGTGATGGGCAGTGCGTTATGACACTGCCCATCACTTCCAGCCGTTCCCTCCTTAACAGAGAGAAAAATGAGTATTACAGAGCAGACTTGAAGATGGCAATGACTTCGTCCAACGTGGCTTTACGCGGGTTGGTCAGCTGGCAAGCATCTTTCTTGGCGTTTTCGGACATGATCTTCAGGTCGGCTTCTTTCACGCCCAGCTCGGTCAGGTTGGCGGGGATGCCGATGGAAGCGGACAGGGACTTGATCCTGTCGATGGCTTTCTGGCCGGCTTCGATGGTGGAGAGACCACAGATGTTTTCGCCGAGAGCAACGGCGATGTCAGCAAAACGCTGCGGGCAGGCGATCAGGTTGAACTGGCTGACGACGGGCAGCAGGATGGCGTTGCAGACGCCGTGGGGCAGGTTGTAGAAACCGCCCAACTGGTGAGCCATGGAGTGAACATAGCCGAGGCTGGCGTTGTTGAATGCCATACCGGCCAGATATTCGGCATATGCCATGGCGTCACGGGCAACCAGGTCTTCGCCGTTGGCAACAGCCACGCTCAGATTCTTGGCGATCAGTTCGATGGCCTTGATGGCGCACGCGTCGGTGATCGGGTTGGCAATGATGGAAACATAGGCTTCAACGGCGTGGGTCAGTGCGTCCATACCGGTAGCAGCGGTCAGCTTCGGAGGCATACCAACCATCAGCAGGGGATCGTCGATGGCGATGTTCGGAGTTACACGCCAGTCAACGATAGCCATTTTGACGTGGGTATCGGTGTTGGTGATGATGCAGAAACGGGTCATTTCGCTGGCGGTACCAGCGGTGGTGTTGATTGCCAGGAACGGGGGAAGACGCTTGGATGACTTGTTAACGCCTTCGTAGTCACGGATGTTGCCGCCGCCGGCAACAACAAGGCCGATACCTTTACCGCAGTCGTGGGAGCTGCCGCCACCAAGGGTGATCAGGCCGTCGCACTTGTTGTCCTGATAGACTTTAATGCCGTCAGCAACGTTTTTATCGGTCGGGTTGGGCTCGGCGCCGTCATAAATAACAGCCTGGAGACCTACTGCTTCAACATAGCCCTTGATCGTGTCGGCCACGCCCATTTTGTTCAGGCCGGCGTCTGTAACGATCAGCAGTTTCGTTGCGCCCAGCGCTTTTGCCTGCTCACCGGTTTCTTTCGAACAACCTACACCCAACAGCGTTACGGTGGGGATGAAAAAGCCGAAAGTCTGATCTGCTAATGCCATGTGTACTTCCTCCTTGTGTGGTGTACAGAGTGTCGCCACCCTGATCTTATTTGCCAGACAATTCTGGCAAGCCTCTTTTCGTCACAAACAAATCAAAGCTCTATTGCCACTCAGTTTTGGCGATAATTTAAAACCAAGTTCTGTTATTTGATTTAACACATTTCTAAAAATATGCAATATAAATTTGTATATTTTTTTCATTCCCCTGAACAGACTCCTCCTCATCGCGTCAGCGATTATACCCTCTTATCTTCCCCACAATAAAAAGCACTGAAAACAAGAGAGTGAATCATTACCCTCATCCATAAGCTATCGTACTGACTTGCTTTAGTGACTGTGGTTCAGACCGTGTCTGCAAACGAGACAGCAAACGCCCACAGGCAGAACATACTCCCGGGCACCCCAGGCGCCCATCAACAACAGGTACCAAAGACCATCCAACCAATTATTACCTGAATAAGATACCCCCAAGAACCCAAAAGTCCAGACACTGCCTCAAAAAACATTATCCACAAAAACAAAAATGCCGTTATTTTTTTACACCTGCAAGGAACCGACCGAACGCGCATGTTTTTTTCAAATAGCGCTCCAAACAATCAGAAGAGAAAGGCTTTTTAACTTAATATCTCACATTGTCTTTCCACTCACCATCCACACCATGTTCCATACCAAAACAGAGCCTGTTCCATTTCGAGATCATGATCATTATTGGAACAGATTTTTTATACCGAATACACTGACAACCTGAACTCCCCTTGTCGCTATGGATCCATACAAATGATTTTGAATATGGTCATGATCGTGTGTACTCTATACACCTGAAGTCCATACCACAAACGGGAGCTATCATGACAAAACCGGTACGTGTTGAACTGTTCATCATCGGCAATGAAATCCTCATCGGCGGCATCCAGGACACGAATACCAACTGGCTCTGCAAGCAAATACACAACCTGGGAGGGCATGTTACCCGTGCCACCATGCTGCGCGACACCGAGGAGGTCATAGCAACAGAACTTCAGGCAGCTTTAACAAGGGAACCGCAGGTTATCATTACCTCAGGCGGACTTGGCCCCACTGCCGATGACCTGACGCTTGCCGCCGTGGCGCGTGGCGTGGGTGTTGTGACGGAACTCCATGTGCAGGCCCGACAAATGGTCAAGGAACGCTATGACGAACTGGCCGAGCAGGGAGTACTCAGCCAAGGTGGCCTGAACCCACCCCGGGAAAAAATGGCCTGGCTCCCCAAGGGAGCGATCCCGCTGCACAACTCCAACGGAACGGCACCGGGTGTCTTGCTGCAAGCCGGCAACTCAACCATCATCAGCCTGCCGGGCGTGCCATCGGAGTTGAAGACAATCTTCTCCAGTTCACTCCAGCCATTTCTCAGGAAAACGTTCAGCGGCGGCACATCGGCAATGCGCACCATTGCCGTCGAATGCAATGACGAATCACTGATGGAACCGGTACTCAGCCGGGTAACAAATGAGCACCCACATATCTATATCAAGTCCCTTGCCACCACCATCGGCATATCCCGGGAAATCGACATCACTCTCACTGCGGTGGGGAGCAAGCAGACGACACTGGATGGCACACTGGAGGCCGCGCTGTGCGACCTGCAGAGCGGACTGACATCACTGGGCTTTAGACATCGGGAAAAACAGAGGTGAGATTATGCGGAGGACAAGAGTTGTGTGATGTATCTGATCTAAAAGGGGGAGCCGAAAGACTCCCCCTTTTAGATCAGGACCAGGATCAATGGACTTGGGAACCGGCATGTGCGATGCCGTACTCCCTGATTTTGCGGTACAGGGTGTTACGCCCGATACCGAGTTTCGAAGCAGCCTTCTGGATATTGCCATCATAGAGATGAAGCGCAGCAGTTATGGCCTGCTTTTCCATTTCAGTGAGAGAAACGATCTCTGCCCTCCCCCCCGTGGGTGCGACGGACTCAACGACATCAAACGTCAGATGACGAGCCAACAGGACCCCGGAGTCATCCGACCTGACGACAGCCTGCTCGATGGCATTTTCCAGTTCACGAACATTACCGGGCCAGTTATGAGAGGCAAGCTTTCCCCAGAAAGCATCTTCCCCAACGATCCGCTGTTTGCCCATCCTTGCGGAGATCTTCTCCACCAGATGGCAGGCGACCAAGGGGATATCCCCGCCCCTGTCACGCAAAGGCGGAACCTGGACGACCAGGACATTGAGCCTGTAGAAGAGGTCTTCCCGAAAATTACCGTTTAGCACCTCTGTCCGCAGATTCTTATGGGTCGAGGCGATGATGCGAATCTCCACCTGGCGCTCTTCGCTGGAACCAACGCGGGAGATCTTCTTTTCCTGGATAACCCTCAACACCTTGGCCTGAACAGTAAGCGGCATATCGCCTATCTCGTCGAGAAAGAGCGTACCACGGTCGGCACTCTCGAATTTACCCGGGCTACCGCCTTTTTTGGCACCGGTGAAAGTTCCCTCCGCATAGCCGAACAGCTCACTTTCAACAAGGGCTTCCGGGATAGCGGCGCAGTTGATGGCAATAAAAGGGCCGTTCCTGAAAGAGCTGACATTGTGAATTGACTGGGCAAACAACTCCTTGCCGGTACCGCTCTCACCGCTGAGCAGAATGGTCGAACCACTGTTTGCCGCGATCCGTGCCCATTCCTTGGCCTCGCTGATGGCGGGGCTCTCTCCGATAATGTCGTCAAAGGAGTAGCGGGGCAACGAGGAATGCTGGGCGCGGCGGGACTTCAGCGCGTCCCGCGCCTGGCGCAGGACGGCAACGGCACCGATGGTGTTGCCGGAATCATCCAGCAGCAGGGTAGCAGAACTAAACACCTTCTTCCCCTGGTTCTCCAGCAGAATTTCCCTATCCCGATACCCCTCACCGGTGGCAAGCAGCGACAGAATTGGCGCCTGCTGGCGCATGACGGTGTTGATATGCTTGCCCTTGGCCGCCTGGTGATTGATGCCGAATATTTTGCCACCGCTGGAGTTCATCTCGGCAATGATGCCGCTGTTGTTCACGGAGACGATACCGTCCGAAATGGATTCCAAAAGGGTCTGGGAGTATTTGTAGGAGATGTAGAGTTTACTGGTGACCTTATGAAGACAAAGCTGTTTTTCGATGGCATTTACCGCTGCCACAACCATGCCGAGGGTATGGGCATTGGCATAACGGTAATCTCCGGAGATATTGAGAACCCCCACAATCTCCCCTTCAGGATCAAAAATGGGGGCAGCGGAGCAGGTCAGAAAATGATTCGGCCGACAGAAGTGTTCCCAGGCCAGGATCTGAACCGGCTGTTTCTCCATGAGAGCGGTCCCGATGGCGTTGGTTCCCTTGGACGACTCATGCCAGTTGCCGCCGGGACAGAGCTGAACCTTGGTCCCCTTGCTGATTATGTCACGATCCCCCACAACCTCCAGCAGGTAGGCATGCTGGTCCGACAGGACGATTTCAAAACCAGACCCCCGAACAAAGGTATACAGGTTTTCCATGGCAGAACGCGCGATCTTTACCAGATGGTGATTACGGTGGAGACGTTCCCTGAGTTCCAGCTGATTTACCGCCTGGTCACCAATGTCATAGGGATTGACCTTGTAGTTTCGGCAGCGTTGCCAGGAGTTTGCCACCTCCGGCCGGATTCGATGAATCTCAATCACTTCATTCTGGACATAGCGGTTCCATGTCTGCTCAAGAACCGTTAGGGTCTGCGGGATCGTATGATTATCTTGCATAGTTCATTCACCAGGTGGCACAGAGGCCTTTGCAGCCATACAACGAAACGCGACACTACCAGACACAGCCAACCTCTTCCGTTGCAGCTTCTCTTCATAAGGACGGGGAGAGTGCCTGCCCATCAAACCATCACATATTCTTGCGTTCAGGCGTTCAACCGTGCTATAAGCAATAGCACGCACGTACAATTATTTCAACCAGGTAATCAAGACATTTCAGATGGTTAGCCACGAGGTTTCCATACTCTGGCAACAGTCGATCCACATTCCGGGGACACACGTCCCCCTTTTCTTTTCGTGTTGACTTGACAGGAAAAAGGCATGTTTGAGCGGATCCATCTGAAATTTGTTGCCATAGCATCACGGCACAGCAAACGCACCGTCGCGATCATAATCGGCCTGATCCTGTCCCTGCTCTGCCTGCTCGATCACATTACCGGCGACTACTCGCTGACCATCTTTTACCTGATTCCGGTTTCCTTAGGAGCATGGTTCGTAGGCAAGCCAGCCGGCATCTTTTTTTGCATACTGACCTTGGGTGCGCGATTCGCGGCCGACTACGGCTCTACTTCCGCAACGCGGAATTCAAGCCTGCATCACTGGAACCTCTTCATCGAGTTTTCATTCCTGATCGTCATGAGCCTGCTCTCTTCGGCTCTCAAAACCAGGCTGGACAACGAAAAGGCCCTGGCCCGGATCGACCCCCTTACCGGCGCGATCAATCGCCGTTCCTTCTTCGACCTGGCAGAGCAGGAAATTTACCGGGCGCGCCGCTACGGACATTGCCTGACCATCGCCTATATCGACCTGGACAACTTCAAGGAAGTCAACGACAGACAGGGACACTCCACGGGCGACAAGTTGCTCATTGCTGATGTCGACACCATCAGTGCCACCATCAGGAGCAGCGACATCCTGGCCCGCTTCGGCGGTGACGAATTCGTGATTCTCCTGCCGGAAACAGCCGGCGAGCCAGCCCAAACAACGCTCCACAAGGTGCAAAGCAAACTTCGGCAGTGCATGACAACGGGTAACTGGCCGGTCACCTTCAGCATCGGCGCCATGAGCTACACGAGGCCGCCGGAAAGCGTCGAAGAGGCCGTGCGCAGCGCCGATGCAC
The DNA here is from genome assembly GCF_000015045.1 of Pelobacter propionicus DSM 2379. Lineage (GTDB taxonomy): Bacteria > Desulfobacterota > Desulfuromonadia > Geobacterales > Pseudopelobacteraceae > Pseudopelobacter > Pseudopelobacter propionicus. The sequence goes on along the minus strand of NC_008609.1, from coordinate 929,105 downwards.
TTATGTATGAGGTCAAGCGCAGCGGAAAGAACAGGCTGTTGCACATAACAACAGGGTAAAAACGCCCTGCTCGCAAGGGAGAAACACCATGGCACGAGGCGGTTCCGACTTGAGTAACCTTATTGCGCCCCTGCTGATACGCCTGCCGCTGGGACTTATCATGATGGCCCACGGTTCGCAAAAACTGCTGGGACTCTTTGGCGGCCAGGGGTTGACCGTGACCCTGAGAACCTTCGAGGACAGGCTGCACATCCCCCCCATCTTCACCCTGCTGGCAATAATCGCCGAATTCGCCGGTGGATTCGGCATTCTGACCGGTTTCCTGACGCGCCTCTCCGCTACCGCCGTCGCGACGGTCATGCTGGTGGCCATACACAAGGTTCACTGGGCGCACGGCTTTTTTCTGAACATTCACAACATCTCCGGACAGGGACACGGTATCGAATACAATATCGCCCTGCTGGGCATGGCACTGTATCTACTGGTCGCCGGAGGCGGTCAATGGTGCGTGGACCGCCTGGTATTCCGCTAGCGGCAACCACGGAATCGGCCGAAGTCAGCTGCGCGCGCACATTCATACCCTAGAGACCAAGGCGGGCATCCCCCGCCTTTCGATTGCATAAGGAGTTTTATCGTGCAAAACCATAATCGCCAGGAAGTCGATAAACGTCGGACGTTTGCCATCATCAGCCACCCCGACGCAGGCAAGACCACCATCACCGAGAAGCTGCTGCTGTTCGGCGGCGCCATCCAGCAGGCGGGCGAGGTGCGGGCCAGGAAGTCGGCTCGCCACGCCACATCGGACTGGATGGAACTAGAGAAGCAGCGCGGCATTTCGGTCACCTCATCGGTGATGAAATTCACCTACAACGGCTGCGAAATCAACTTATTGGACACCCCCGGCCACAACGACTTTTCAGAGGACACCTACCGCGTGCTGACGGCGGTGGATTCGGTGCTGATGGTGATCGACTCGGTCAAGGGGGTCGAATCCCAGACCAAAAAGCTGCTGGAAGTCTGCCGCCTGCGCCACACCCCGATCATTACCTTCATGAACAAGCTGGACCGCGAGGGGCAGGAACCGCTCGACCTGCTGGACGACATCGAAAAAAACCTAAAGATGCAGACCGCGCCCGTAACCTGGCCGGTGGGGATGGGAAAACGCTTTCGCGGCACCTATCACCTCTACACAAAAGAGCTGATCTTCTTCGATGCCGAGGCTGCCAACGGAACCGGCCGCATCCTGACGATTGCCGGGCTGAATGACCCTCTGCTGGACGAGCTTCTGGGGAGCCAGGTGGACGAACTACGCCACGACGTGGAGTTGCTGGAAGGGGCCGCCAACCCCTTCGACAAGGAGGCCTATCTTGCCGGCCAGCAGACACCGGTCTTTTTCGGCAGCGCCATCAACACCTTTGGCGTCCAGCAACTCCTGGACGCATTCATCGAATATGCTCCGGCCCCGCTGCCGCGCGAAACTACCACCAGAGTGGTTTCACCCTATGAGGAGCCGTTCAGCGGCTTCACCTTCAAGATCCAGGCAAATATGGATCCCGCCCACCGGGACCGCATCGCCTTCTTCCGCATCTGCTCCGGTAAATTCACCCGCGGCATGAAGGTGCGCCACACCCGCCTGGGGCGCGAGGTACAGATCGCCAATGCCACCATCTTCATGGCCCAGGATCGCACCAACGTGGAGGAGGCCTGGCCCGGCGACATCATCGGTATCCACAATCACGGAACCATCAAGATCGGCGACACATTCACCCAAGGCGAGGAGCTGAAATTCACCGGCATCCCCAGCTTCGCCCCTGAGCACTTCCGCAAGGTCCGCCTGCTCAACCCGCTAAAATCAAAGGCTTTGGAAAAGGGGTTAATACAGCTGGCCGAAGAGGGCGCCACCCAGGTGTTCAAGCCCCTGATGGGAGCCGACTGGGTGATCGGCGCCGTCGGCCTGCTGCAGTTCGAGGTTGTCATGCACCGTCTGGAGTTTGAATACAGCGTCAAGGTAGCCTTTGAACCGGTCAGCTACGTCACCGCACGCTGGGTGACAGGCGAGAGAAAAAAAGTCGAGGAATTCGAGAAGAGGGAAGCCATGCACGTCTACATCGACGGCGAGGGCAAGCTGACCTACATGGCAGGCAGCCAGTGGCGGCTGGACAATACCATTGAATCATGGAAAGAGCTATCATTCCACGAAACCAGCGAGCACAGCTGATGACCACGGCAGCAGCCCACCCCAGGCGAGGAAAAGAACATCGCACGGCATCTGTCAGGGCAACCTGGGAGGCTTTCCGCGGCATCAGGTTCCATCATTTCCCCCTGCTGCTGCCGGGAGTGCATCCCCTGCTGGCACCGCTGATCATGTTCCGTCTGAAGCGGCGCGGCTTTTCCTGCTGCAGTGTGGTAGCTTCGCGAATAGGGCTGACCGTATACGCGGAGCGATAACCAACGGACAAACAGAGCGAATGCTGACTACGGGTGGCGACGTTATTCACCCCCACCACCCGCGGTCGCCACCTACACAAAAGAGGGGAGTCGCACACCGACGCCCCTCATTTTATTTGCCACAGGGCATTCTCTGTCACTTTCCGGCACACAAACCCATAGCCAGAGCGGATCGGGCCAATTTCCGGGCCAATAACAGGAAGCCAGCAGCCCACACCCCAGTCACGCAAGGGGAACCTTGCCCAGCGAAACGGGTATCAACTCTTCTTGCTCGTCTTGGCGAAAAAAGCAGTGTAACGTTGCACAACCGAACTCCCCTTGCACTGCGGGCAGGTAATCCCGCCCCGGTCATGCTCCGCAATAGTCATGACAACGGTAAAGCTCTTTGAACAGGTATCACAGTAATACTCGTAGACCGGCATACGATGTCCCTCCTTGAAACGTTCGTTCTGTCAGCATCAGCCCGCTGTCCTATCAACGTAGAACAGTTTCATCGATTGTCAACCGGAGGGAGCACGGCGTCAGAAATGGGGTTCCCACCCCATAAAACGCGGAAAGGGCGCCCGAAACGGCCGCCCCTCGCTTTTGCAGCACACAAACCGCGCAGGCTATCCCGCGAACTTGGAGATCTCGAAACCGATCTGCCCCAACGGCAGCACCTCATCGGCAACGCCACCATCCACGCAGGCCTTGGGCATGCCATAGATGGTCGATGTGGCCTCATCCTGCACCATGGTCACCCCCCCCATGCTCTTCAACTGCTTCATCCCCTTGAAGCCATCGTTACCCATACCGGTCAGGATAACCCCCAGCATGGAACCGTTGGTCGCCTCGGCCATGCTCGCAAGCATCAGGTCGACCGAGGGGACGTAAACATACTGGGGATAATTGCTGGTGGGAACGATCTTTACCACGACAGTTCCGCCGCGGCGCACAAGGGTGGTATGCATGCCGCCAGGGGCGATCAGCGCCAGTCCCGGCTTGAGCACATCACCATCCACAGCCTCTCGAATGGTCATGGAGCATTTTGCATTGAGACGATCGGCATAGGGGCCGGTAAATGCCTTGGGCATGTGGATGCCGACAATGATGCCATAGGGGAAGTTGACCGGGATACGGGAGAGGACCTCCTGGAGGGCAACAGGGCCGCCAGTTGAGGCGCCGATCCCCACATAGTTTATCTTCTTTCCGGTCAGTTTGCTGCTGGTGGGACGGCGATTCGGAGGGGGTACGGTCCGGACGACCGTCGAAGCAGCGCCCCGGCTGAATTTGGAGCAGACCGCCTCCTTGACCTTGCGAATCAGTTCCTGGCGGAAGATGTTCTGCGCCTCGCTGGAGTCGGTGACGTTCTTGGGGATATAGTCGATTGCGCCGGCATCCAGAGCTTCAAAAGTCGAACGGGCTCCCTCGTTGGTCAGGGTCGACACCATGATCACCTTGGTGGGGGCGGTGGCCATGATCTTGCGCAGTGCGGCAATCCCATCCATGCGCGGCATCTCCACGTCCATGGTGATCAGGTCCGGCTTGAGCGCGACAGCCTTTTCAACGCCTTCCATACCGTCGGCAGCAACTCCGACAATCTCAAGAGAGGGGTCCTTGGAGAGAATACTGCGGATAGCCATACGCATAAACGAGGAATCATCAACGATCAGTATGCGTGTTCTCTGGGGGCGAAAAGGTACCATCACAACTCCACCTATTCCTTTGTTGAAAATATCGAGTTCACCAGCTCCTTGACAGCCGGTATGGCATCATCCAGTTCGTAGCAGAATCGCTCCACATCCATCTCAACAAGGCTGGGAGACGCGGTTTTGAGGATTTCCCAGGCCTCCTCTTCTGAAAGATTGAAGCTGACCCACTCCCTGCCGCCATAATCCAGGCCGCGCACGCTGCAGAACAGATCGGAGATGCAGACAATGGCGCAGAGGACCGGATCGATTACCGCCTCGGCCGGGGTATGGTGGCAGGCTATCACTTCACAGTAGACATCGGGGAAATTCCACTTGCGCGCCATGCAGAGACCGATCTCGCTGTGGCTCGTGCCGAAACGCTCAAACTCGGCGCTTGCCAGGGTAACCGGTCTGTCCTTGATCGCGGCCAGCACGGCCTGATACTCTTCCGGCAGACAGACGTTCAAAACCACCATGCCGAAATTATGGATAATGCCGCTGATATAGGCTTTTTCAAGGTCCGGATAACCGACTTTTTCGGCAATGATCTTGGAGACCATGCCCACGCCAAAGGAATGTTCCCAAAAGGCATTCAGCTCAAAAGCGCCGATGTCTCGTTCAAAGGCACCGATGAATGACGTCGTAAGCGCAACCTCGCGAATATGCCGCAGGCCGAGATAGACCAGCGCGCGCTTGAACGAACGTATTTCGTGCGTTGGGCGATACACCGGTGAGTTGAGCATCTTCATTACCCGGGCCGTCATGACCTGGTCGGACAGCATCAGGTCGGCCACCTGCTCTATTTCCACATCAGGTTGATCAAGAAGCAGTAGCACCTGGTTTGCAACGGCCGGTATGGTCGGCAGATCCTCGATCTGTGCAACCAGTTGTTCGGCTCTTTCGATCCGTGCATTCTTGTCCATTACATACAACCTTTCAGATGCTATTTTTTATAGGCGAATCCGCCGGGAAAGTGCACGGTTTTGAACTTGTCGTTGACACCGTGCAGGGATTCGGACTGACCGACGAAGAAATAACCGTACGGCTGCAGATTGTTGTAAAAATGCTGCACCACTTTTGACTTCGAAGCGGTATCGAAATAGATCAGCACGTTGGCGCAAAAGATGATGTCAAAACTCTTCATGAATATCATTTTTGAATCATCGTAGAGGTTGAGCTTGTTGAAGGAGACAAACTTCTTAACTTCGGGAGCAAGGATGAATTTGCCGTTATCCTCCCGGATATACTTTCTCTTGTACATTTCAGGGATATTGCGGACCGAGTAGGCGCTGTAGACCCCTTCCTTGGCTTGGGCAACAACGGTTTCATTAATATCGGTACCGACAATCTCGATGATCCAGTCTTTCAGCAGTGTGGACCGTTTTTCCAAGAGGATCATGGAGAGGGTGTAGGCTTCCTCACCCGAAGATGAGGCAGCGCTCCAGATACGCAGTTTCCGGAACCCGATCTTGGACTTGGTTGCCACGATTTCCGGCAGAAGTTTTGTCTCAAGGGCATTGAGCTGAGGAACATTGCGGAAGAAATAGGTTTCGTTGGTGGTGATTTCATCCATCAGGTACTTCAACTCCTCGGTGCCCCGAGGAGACCTGAGCAGCAGATAGTAGTCGTTATGAGTTCTGGTCCCGGTAGCTTCCATGCGGCGCGCCAGACGGCTTTCCAGAAAATACTTTTTGGTGGCATGGAAGTACATGCCACAGATATTGTAGATAAAATCACGTAACTGTTCGAAGTCTCTGTCGGATATTGCCACTGTCTTTCCCTTCGCTTCGCAGGTTGCCTTCGTCAAAAAACAACGGGATCAACGACCGGAGCCACACTCACCATTCTCGACAAGACCAACAGGGTCGATAATCAGTGCCACGCGCCCATCCCCAAGGATGGTTGATCCGGCAATACCGGGAATATTGGCAAGGTAGTTTCCGAGAGACTTGATGGCAACCTCCTGCTGTCCCACAAGACGCGTAACCACCAGCCCCATGCGCTTATCGGCGCTTCCCACCACCACGATATAGCAGAAATCGTCCGGCTCGCCGCATCTCTGCACTCCGAAGACCCTCTCCAGGCGTACGAGCGGCAGGACCATGTCCCGCAGCTTGAGGACCTCCTGACCGCCAATGATGTGAAACTGGCGCTGATCCACCCGCAGAGTCTCCAGAACCGACGAGAGCGGAATGGAGTAGACTTCCCCCTCCACCTCAACCAGCAGGGACTGGATGATGGCCAGGGTCAGGGGAAGGCGCAGAATGAACTCCGAGCCCTGCCCCTTTTCGCTCTTGATTTCTATCAGGCCATTCAGCTTCTTGATGTTCGTCTTGACCACGTCCATGCCGACACCACGGCCGGACAGGTCGTTAGCCTTGTCCTTGGTGGAGAAGCCGGGCAGGAAGATCAGGTCGAACATTTCCCGCTGGCTCATGGCAGCCAGCTGTTCCTCGGTGACCAGCCCCTTTTCCAGGGCCTTGCGACCGACCCTGTCCGTGTCGATGCCGTTGCCGTCATCCTTGATGCTGATGATGATCTGGTTCCCCTCATGGACGGCCGACAGGACCAGGTTACCCACCCGCGGCTTGCCGGAGGCCAGACGCTGCTCCGGCATCTCCAGTCCGTGGTCCATGGCATTACGGATCAGGTGGATCAGCGGATCGCCAATTTCGTCAACAACGGAGCGATCCAGCTCGGTCTCCTCGCCAAAAATGTGAAGGTCAACCTCTTTGCCCAGATCGCGGGCCATGCTGCGCACGATGCGGGGAAACTTCTTGAAGACCTTTTCAACCGGCAGCATGCGCATCTTCAGGACCTGCATCTGCAGTTCCGAGGTGACAAAGTTCATCCGTTTGGTGAGCTTGCCGAATTCCTCGTTGAAGTCGACCTTGCTGAAATCCTCCTGCTGCAGGTTCTGGTTGATCTGGATCATACGGTTACGTTCCAGCACCAGTTCACCGACCTGGTTCATCAGGTCATCGAGACGCTTGATATCGACCCGGACAGTGGTGTTGTCCGAGAGGTCATCTCCCCTCCCCTCGGCCGGCTTCGGCGGCGCCGGGCTCTTTTTCATGACCACATCGCCGCCTAATTTCTGCTGGGGCGCTGAGGGCGCGTCCTGGGGAGGAGACGGCTCAGCTGGAGCGGCAGCCTCGGCCACTGACGGAACCGCGCTCTCAGCGGGCTCGGAAGGCGGCGCTTCGACCTGGGGTTGGACATCCACAACAGTTTCCACAAGAAGTGGCAACAGCTTGGCAATGGTGCCATCAATCTCCCGTTCCTGAATCTCTCCCGCCTTGATGTCGCTCACCAGCACCTTCACCAGGTCCGTCGCCTCGAGAATCACATCCATGATCTCGGGGGTTACCTGCAGTTCCCCCTTGCGAAGCCGGTTCAGGACATCTTCGGTCTTGTGGGTCACCTTGACCAGCAGATCAAAGCCGAGAAAACTTGAGGCGCCTTTGACCGTATGGATGGAGCGGAAGATGCGGTTAAGCAGATCGGCGTCATCCGACGACTTCTCCAAAGCCACCAGATCATCGTCAAGCTTCTCAAGCAATTCGGCCGTCTCTGAGAGAAAGCCTTCCAGCAGTTCCTGGTCTTCACAATCAATCGGCGACATGTCACGCTCCTAGAAAAATCTGGATACACACCCTGGCAATGGCTACAGCATGTTGAAAACGTTCTTCTCTTCCGCAGAGAACATCTTTTCCAGGTCGAGCAGCACCAGCAGTCTCTCGGCCTGGTTGATAACCCCCGCGATACACTCCTGGTCAATACCGCTTGCCACAACCGCGGGAGAGGGCTGTATCTCGCTGCCGGAAATACGGATTACCTCGGAGACGGCATCAACGGTGAACCCCATCAGCTCACCGTCAACATCCATGACCATGATGCGGGTCTGCTTGTCGTTTTCCGTCTCCATCAGGCCGAACTTCTTGCGCATGCTGATAATCGGTATCACCTTGCCGCGCAGATTGATGACCCCATCCACATAGTGGGGCGTATTGGGAACCCTGGTGAGAACAGGCACACGAATTATTTCGCGGACCTTCAGTACGTCAACTCCATACTCTTCCTGATCAAGGTTAAAGCTGACAAGCTGGATCAGCTCTCCACGCGCCTCATCTGAATTCACCGGCACCAGTGCATTACTCATGGCTTCCTCCTCAGTATATGGTACGAAACAGGGGTCATTAATTATCCGCCGAGACATCTGCCTCGGACCGCAAGGCAGCAAACTTACCACGCAAACCATATCTTAATCAAGCGTGGCACGGAATCCATTATAGACGTATTATACCTAGCGACAACCGGCATCTTTAATAATTCTTCGACGCACAAAGGAAACCAGTGTCAAATTTACCCGAAAGTCATTTTATTGACTTTTTAGGACACTAACGATACATTAAGCAAACATTGTTAGCCCGGCACCTCCACCCCGTTCAACACTGGAAAAAAATGCACAACCACAAAAGCATCTTCATCGCCGACAGGGACCGAAAAAGCCGCGATCTCGTATCGGCTTTCTTAACCTACCAGGGGTACGACGTTATCACGGGAGAAGACGCACCTTCTCTCTATACGGCCATCCAGACACAGCAGGTCGGCATAGTCATTGCCGAACTGTCCCATCTCAACGCCATCGCTCCCGAATTCAGGGATCGTGCCAAAGAGACCAATCCCCTCCTGGTACTTGTTATCTACGGAGCAAGCGAGGAGTTGCCTCCACGGCAACCCGGCAAAGGAAATGTTTTCTTTCTTTCCAAGCCGCTCAACCTTGATGAACTGGAGAGCATTGTCATGCGCGCCGAAGAATATCAAGCCATGAGGCAGATGGAGGGCGAGGGGCACGGACATAAACAGACCAATATTCTCTGTTCCTCGATCATCGGCAAAAGCAAACCAATGCAGGACCTGTTCGAGATGATCGAAAAGGTGGCCGAATCCAACGCCACGGTCCTGATCCAGGGAGAGTCGGGAACCGGCAAGGAACTTGCAGCACGTGCCATACACCAGCTTAGCGGCAGGAAGAATCAGAATTTCGTCCCCATAAACTGCGCGGCGATTCCTGAGGACCTGCTGGAGAGCGAGTTATTCGGCCACGTCAAGGGTTCTTTTACCGGAGCGCATGCCAACCGCATCGGCCGTTTTGAAATGGCCGACAAGGGAACACTCTTCCTGGGAGTCTGTCGGGCTTGACCTCAGGGGCGCCCTCTTTTGTGGCCAAGCCGATTAAAAAAGTTCCGTATGTGTTCGTCTTCCCACCGGCAACCTGGTTAATTCAGCCCTTTCAGCGATGACTGCGGTTATTACAGGCTGATTTTCGCTATTTCTCATTCTATCCGGCCAAGACATGCAGCCGTTTGATGTTGTAGGCCATGCAGACGAGGTTCCATTCGCCTTTTACTGCTTCAAAGCCACGAAGAAGAAAGCTTCTGAATCCCATGACCGCCTTGATGATGCCGAAGACCGGTTCCGAGGTGACTTTTCGCTGGGCGTAGATCGCCTTGCCGGAAGGTGTCTTCAGGCGATGCTTCATTCTGGCCACGGAATCGGCATCTTCGGGTAACGGCGGCGGTTCGGCAAAGCGCTCCATCAGTGGCACGTTGTGACTCTGCCGGTCTACGGCAATGTAGGGAGTTATCCCGTTCTCCTCACAGGCAGTTACATTGGTTTCGCTGAAGTAGCCACTGTCAGCTACCAGATCGGTTGCCTTGCCAAGCTTCTCAGGCAGCGCCGCCAGGTTCTCCAGGGTCGGTGTCAGCTCCTGTTTGTCATTGGGATTCTGGGTAACATGGGCCGAAACGATGAGCTTTGATGCTGTATCCACACCGGCCTGGGCGTTGTAAGTCTGCTCGAATCCGCCACCGGAGGTCGGCATGATCCGCGACTCTTCATCGGTCAGATTGACCTGATCTTTGGCAGTGGGGCCGGATTTGGGCGGTTTCGGCTCTTTCCCCTTGGCCTTCTTGCCCGTTGCCTGCTCCTTCTTGGCCCGTTCGGCGACTTTCTTCTCATAAGCGGCCTGTTCACGAGCATGGCGCTCAGCGGCTCGTTTTTCGATCTCGACCTTGGCTGCGGCAATGGCGGAAAGACGCTTTTCCCGACGTTCCAGTTCTTCGGGGATGTTCATGCCGTCCGGAATATCGGCACGGTCCGCTGCCTCGGCCTTTTTGAGCAGTTCGCCAACCTCAGCCTTGATCTGCTCTTCAAGCTTGCAGGCATGCTCATAGCTCAGCGCCTTGTGCTTGGAGGCGTTCGCCTTGATTTTGCTGCCATCCAAACTAACGTTGCCCAGTTTCAGCACCTCCATCTGATGAGCGATCAGCAGAATCTGGGCAAACAGCTTGTTCAGTTGCGGCAGAAAACGCCGGCGGAAGGTGGCAATGGTATCGTGGTCAGGATGACTGTTTGCCGCTATGAACCGGAATGCCACGGAGTCGTAGGTGCTGCGCTCAAGCTTCCGGCTGGAGAATACGCCTGTCGCATAACCGTAAAACAACAATGCTACCAGCATCTCAGGGTTATAGGGCTGCGAGCCTCGGCCGGCATAGGTAGCTTTCAAAGAGCGCAGGTCGAGCTGTTCGACAATTTCGACCACAAACCGGGCCAAGTGCTTTTCTGGTAGCCAATCCTGCAGCGATGGCGGGAGCAGATAGGGTGTTTCCCGGTCAACTTCAATAAACTTTGATTTCATAGTCAACCCCGATACCTAACCAGTTGATATTACCGGACAAATATACGGGATACACCAAGAAAACGCAAGCTAAAGCTGACGACTTATTCAATAAATACAGCAGGTTAACCAATTGAAAACGCCCTGGAGATGACGGCTGAATGCGTTAAGCCCGACAGACTCCTGGACGAGATCGGTGACATGAAGGCTGCCCTCCAGGTCAAGTTGCTACGGGTGCTGCAGGCCAGGGAGTTCGAACCGGTCGGATCGGCCAAATGCCAGAAAGTAGATGTGCGCATTGTCGCCGCAACCAACAGGAACCTTGAAGAGCTGGTGGAAAACGGGAATTTCCGGGAAGACCTCTATTACCGCCTGTCGGTCATACCGGTCACCATACCGCCGCTGCGGGAGCGCAGAGAGGACATCCCACTCCTGATTCACAACTTTCTGACCATCTTCAACGACAACAGCAGGTATTCGGTAAAAGGGTTCTCCCGTGAAGCGCTGGAAATACTGTGCAATTACAGCTGGCCGGGCAATGTCAGGGAACTTGAGAACCTGGTGGAGCGCCTGGTGATCATCAAGAACAGCGGCGTCATCACCCCCAACGATCTGCCCGAAAAATACCTCTCCAGCAACCGGGTCAGGCTCCAGGCGCCAGCGATTCAGGAGGAGAGCACACTCCCGGCGCAAGGCATCTGCCTCAACACAGTGGTGGAGCAGTTTGAAAACAACCTGATCCTCCAGGCCCTGGCCCGCACCGGGGGCAACAAAAAAGAGGCCGCCGAACTGCTCAACCTGAAAAGGACCACCTTGATCGAGAAACTGAAGAAGAAGAATCTGGTCTTCGTCGAGGAATAGGAACCGCCATGCCCATCAGCATCAGCGAAAAGCCATCGCTGCTCTCGGCCCTTCTTGCACAGGCGCCCCAGGAGCGGTCCAGCGTCGAGACAGACACCGCCTTTGCCGGAAAGTTGGATGCAGCTCTTGAGAATACCGTCGTCACCCCCACCAACGCCCAGGCTCTGGCGGAAACGCTCAACCTGCAGATGCTCCACTCAACCCTGGCCCTGGCCGGAGACAAACCGGCCGACAACAGCCCGCCCCCCCAACCCTTCAGCCGCCAGTCATCCCTTGTCCAGTCCCTGCTCGACTCCTACCGCGCCACCCAGGCCGAGGCAGACGCATCGTCGGATCAGTCATCGACCAAGCCGCAACCGCTGCCGGACTCAGGCACCCAATCCGCCAGCCTGCCGAGCAACAGCCAGTGGCTCGAGCCGATCATCGCCAAGGCATCCCGGCATTACGGTGTCGACACGGGGCTAATCAAGGCGGTCATCAAGGCCGAGAGCGACTTCAACCCACGGGCGGTCTCCAGCGCCGGCGCACGGGGACTGATGCAGCTCATGCCCGCCACCGCCCGCGGCCTGGGGGTAAGCGACTCCTTCGACCCGGAGCAGAACGTCATGGCCGGGACGCGCTTTCTCCGCGACCTGCTCAACCGCTACAACGGCGACCTGGAATCAACCCTGGCAGCCTACAACTGGGGGCCGGGCAATGTGGACAGGCATCCCGACCGCCTGCCGCGAGAAACCCGCACCTACCTGACGCGCGTCAAACAGCTCTACGCATCCTTCACGGCCTGACCCTCCCTGTCTGACCAATTCGGGCTTGCATCCCCACAAGCTGACGTGTCATAATTCGTCGATTTTTCCCTCCCAGCCGATCGTTTGCACACGAACAGGACCCACACTTCGCGCACAGAAGGAACAGCATGGCATCACTCTATATTATTGGTAGCGGTCCCGGGGCCGTTGAACACCTCACCGACGCCGCACGACAGGCCATTGCCGCGTCAACGGTCATCGTCGGTTACGACAACTATATCGAGCAGATCAGGTCGCTCATCCAGGACAGGCAGACCGTCGCCACCGGAATGATGCGCGAGGTTGAGCGCTGCCGCGAGGCCATCCACAGGGCACGCCAAGGAGAGACTGTCTGCCTGGTCTCGGGTGGCGACGCAGGCATTTACGGCATGGCAGGACTGGTATTCGAACTACTGGAAAGCGAGACAACTGCGGATGCCGCGGCACCCCAGCCGGACGTACGGGTCATCCCCGGCATCTCGGCCGTCCAGGCGGCGGCATCGGTCCTGGGCGCCCCGCTGATGCACGACTTCTCGGTCATCTCCCTCTCCGACCTGCTAACCCCCTGGGAGCTGATCCGCTGCAGACTGGAAGCCGCGGCACGGGCGGACTTCGTCATCGCCCTCTACAACCCGCGCAGCAAGAGCCGCGTCACCCAGATCGAAGAGGCGGCCAGGATCATCCTGGCCTCCCGCCCACCCGAGACGCCTGCCGGCATCGTCCGCAACGCCTGCCGACATGACCAGAACGCCACGGTCACCACCCTGGGAGAACTGCTGAGCCACGACATCGACATGTCCACCATCGTGATCATCGGCAATGCCAGTAGCTTCATCGACAGCCGGGGCCGCATGGTGACGCCGCGCGGCTATGCCCGCAAGTACGTCGACGCAGCCTCACCGCTGACGGCAACGCCACCGGACGGGCCGCTCCCCGACGGACGGGCGCTGATGTTCTGCGGCACCGCATCGGATGTGGGCAAATCCATCCTCACCGCCGGCTTCTGCCGTTCCCTGATCAGACGCGGCCTGACCGTGGCCCCCTTCAAGTCCCAGAACATGTCCAACAACTCCTTCGTCACCGCCGAGGGGGGCGAGGTGGGGCGCGCCCAGGCCATGCAGGCCCAGGCCTGCAACATCCCGCCCCACACCGACATGAATCCGGTGCTGCTCAAGCCCAACTCCGACACCGGCAGCCAGGTCGTCGTGCAGGGACGGCCGGTGGCCAACATGAACGTACGGGAATACGACAGCTACAAGCCCCAGGCTCTGGAGAGAATCAGAGAGAGCTTCCAGAACCTGCGCCAGGCCTACGAATTCATCGTCCTGGAGGGGGCCGGCAGCATCTCCGAGATCAACCTCAAGGACAACGACATCGCCAACCTTAAGATCGCCCTGATGGCCCGCTGCCCGGTGATCCTGGTGGCCGACATCGACCGGGGCGGCGTGTTCGCCCAGATCGCCGGCACCCTGGACCTGCTGGACCCCCTGGAGCGGTACTACATCAAGGGGGTGATCATCAACAAGTTCCGCGGCGACGCTTCAATCCTGACCCCGGGCATCGACTTCATCCAGGAGCGCACCGGCGTGCCGGTGCTGGGGGTGCTCCCCTGGCTGTCCGAACTCTGCCTGCCGGCCGAGGACAGCGTCATCCTCAGCCAGGAGGCCAAAATGGCGGCCCAGAAGGATGGCCGACAGATCAGGATCGGCATCATCCGACTGCCGCGCATTTCCAACTTCACCGATTTCGACCAGCTGCATGCCGAAGCAGATGTGATCCTGAGTTACGTCCGCAAGCCGGAACAGCTGGAGGAACTGGACGTCCTGATCATCCCGGGGAGCAAATCCACCATCGGAGACCTGCTCTTCCTCAAAGAAGAGGGACTCCTCGATGCCATCGCCGCCTTCAGGGGGCGGATCATCGGCATCTGCGGGGGCTACCAGATGCTGGGTCAACGGGTACTGGACCCCCAGCGGGTGGAATCGTCCCTGCCCGAGGCCGAGGGTTTAGCCCTGCTGCCGGTGGAGACTACCATGCTGTTGGACAAGGAGACCCACCAGGCCTGGGCACGCCTGGAACAGCCGGGACGGGCCATCGCCCCCGATTGCGACGGCGAGCTCAGCGGATACGAGATTCACATGGGAAGAACGGATTACCTCCATACCCCCCGTCCCTTTGCCCGCATCTTCCGGCGCGGTGACAGCGACGTGGATATCCAGGACGGTTGCGTCTCGCAAGGCGGCCGGGTCTTCGGCACCTATCTGCACGGCATCTTCGACAACGCCCGCTTCCGGGACAGCTATCTGAACGCAATCAGGAGCGAAAAGGGGATGCCGCTGCAACGGGAGGAGACTCGCCAGCCTGTCAGCGACCCCTTCGACCTGCTCTCCTGCCACATGGAGCGGCATCTGGACATGCCGAAGCTGCTGGAAATCTGCGGACTGCCCCGTGATCCAGCCTGACCCCACCGTCCTGGCCCTGGCGCTGCTGCTGGACCTGTGCCTGGGTGATCCGCGCTGGCTGCCCCACCCGGTGGTGATGATCGGACGCCTGATCACCTTCCTGGAGACACTGCTGCGCAGATGCATGGCCAACGAGCGCATTGCCGGTGTGCTGCTGCTGGCCCTGACCGTTACCTCTGCCGCCTCGGTCACCTGGCTGATGGTGTGGGGCTCGGCCCGACTGCACGCCTTGGCGGGGCTCATGGTTGCCGCCCTGCTCAGCTCCACCTGCCTGGCGGCGCGTTCCCTGCAGCGCGAGTCATGCCTGGTGGCCGATGCCCTCGACGCCGGCGACATTGCCAGCGCACGCGTCAAACTCTCCTACATCGTCGGCCGCGACACCGTTGATCTGGATGAAGAGGAGATCTGGCGCGCCCTGATCGAAACCGTGGCCGAAAACACCACCGACGGCATCATCGCTCCCCTGTTCTGGCTGGCCCTGGGGGGACCGGTGGCCGGCATGGCCTTCAAGGCGGTCAGCACCCTGGACTCCATGGTGGGCTACAAAAACGAGCGCTACCTGCGCCTCGGGTGGGCCTCGGCCCGCATGGACGACCTGGTGAACTACATCCCGGCCCGCCTGACCGCCCTGCTGATGGTCATGGTCGCGCCGCTGATCGGCCTCTCCCAGGCTAACGCGGCCAGCATAGCCCTGCGGGACCGGCTGAACCACCCCTCACCCAACAGCGCCCACCCCGAGTCGGCTGCGGCCGGCGCCCTGGGAATACGCTTGGGAGGGCCATCCACCTACGGCGGCCTGCTGTCGGTCAAGCAGTTCATCGGCGACCCGCTGCGCAGCATAGACGGCCAGGCCTATCGCGGCATGATCAGACTGATGTACGCCACCACCCTTGCCATGGCCGTCATCTCCCTGGCAACGGCCGCACTCCTGAGAGGTATCCATGTCACACAGCTATGAGCACGGCGGCAACCTGTTTTCCCTGGCCCGCCAGCGCGGCTTTTCCCCCGCCGATTCCATCGACTTCTCGGCCAGCATCAACCCGCTGGGCATCTCCCCCCGGGTCAGGGAGGCCATCACCCAGGCGCTGGACAGCCTGGTGCACTACCCGGACAACGATTGCGGCGAGCTGAGGCAGACCCTCTCCCAGGTCCACGGTGTCCCGCCGGAGTACTTCGCCATCGCCAACGGCTCCACTGAGACCATCTACAACCTGCCTTCCCTGCTGCCGGGCAAGAGCGCCCTGATCGTCTCCCCCTCCTTCAGCGAATACGCCTATGCCCTGTTGCAGCACCACTGCGAGGTGCGTCACCTGATCCTCTCGCCAAGCGACAACTTCTCCCTGGATTTGGGTACATTGGCCAATGCACTGGCCGAGGATTACGACGCCCTCTACCTGTGCAACCCGGGCAACCCCAGCGGCACCCTCTACCCGCGGGAACTGGTGGAGCAGGTCTACGCCCTCTGTAAGGACACGGACACTTTCCTGGTGCTGGACGAGGCCTTCATGGATTTCTGCGAGCAGGCCTCGGCCAAAGATATCATCATCGCCTCGGATCATGGCATCGTGCTGCGCTCCATGACCAAGTTCTACGGCATACCCGGCCTGCGGCTGGGATACGCCATGGCCGCGCCATCCCTGATCGAACGCCTGACCTCCATGGGCGGCCCCTGGAGCGTCAACACCCTGGCCCAGGTGGCTGGCATAGCCGCCCTGAATGACGGGGAATATGCCCGACGCTCCGTGGAGTATGTCACCGAACTGCGCCAGGCACTCGGCCAGGCGCTCTCCGACTTCCCCCAACTCACCGTCTACCCCTCCAGCGCCAACTTCCTGCTGGTGGAGTTGGACGCCACCATCACCTCCAGTGAGCTGAAAGAGCGGCTGGTGGAAAAGCAGATCCTGATCCGCGACTGCAGCAGCTTCGCTGGTCTCTCCAACCGCTTCTTCCGCGTGGCCGTGCGCACGGAAGCGGAAAACGCTCGTCTGCTGGAATGCCTGGGCGAAATCCTCGCCTAACCGCATCACATGCCGCACACGAAAAAGGGGCGCCCCGCTGGCGCCCCTTTTTTCATTTCTGTCCCCCCTACAACATGAAGTGTTCCACCAGCCGCCGCACCCCCTCGACATCGCCATGCAACGGCGCAGCCACCTCATAAACGTGTTTATTGAAAGGCGACGCCGACCAGCAGTGCCGCGATGATACGAATTGGGATTACGGGGAACTGCACAAGCAAGGGGCAAGGCGATGCGATGGGAATAACAATCGGAGAGACAAGAGGCTGGTGGGCCAAAGGGGCGCAAGACCGGTTTATGGTTTGCCTTCCGGGCTGGACGGCATTATCATGTCTGCACGATGAGTCCGGCCGGTGAGAGAACCATCGCCGGCAAATCCCCCCCAGCCCCCCTTTTCCAAAGGGGGGAGCGGTTGAATTCAGCCCAGCCGAAGATTGCTCACTGGAGGAAAAGCAGAGCAGAGAGGCAGCCATGACCGACCTTGACCAGAACATATCGCGACGCCTGCAGTTCGCCATCACCCTGACCGCCGTCACCCTGGTGGCGGAGATCATCGGCGGAATCTGGTCCAACTCCCTGGCGCTCCTCTCCGATGCGGGGCACGTGTTTCTGGACCTGTTCGCCCTGCTGCTCTCCCTGGGCGCCATACGGCTGGCCTCCCGGGCGCCCAGCGAACGGCACTCCTTTGGCCTGCACCGGGCCGAGGTGCTGGCCTCGTTGGTCAACGGCCTGACCGTGCTGCTCATGGCCATAGCCATCCTCTACGAGGGGGGCAAGCGGCTGATCGCGCCGGAAGAGGTCAAGACCGTTCCCATGCTGGTCATCGCCGTGGTGGGACTGGTGGCCAACCTGTTGGCTGCCCGGGGATTGCACGGACACGCCCACGACGACCTGAACGTGCGCAGCGCCTTCCTGCACGTCCTGGGGGACGCGGCAGCCTCGGTGGGGGTCATCGCCGGCGCGCTGCTGATGCGCCTCACCGGCTGGTACCTGGCCGACCCGATCATCTCCATCGCCATCGGCCTGCTGATTCTCTGTGGTGCCGGCCGGGTGCTGCGGGACTCGCTGCACATCCTGATGGAGGGGGTGCCGCGGGGACTGTCGGTGGAGAAGGTGGCTGAGCGGATACGGGAGATCGACGGCGTAAAGGACATCCACCACCTGAACATCTGGACGGTCTGTTCCCACATCATCGCCCTGTCGGTCCATGTGGAGGTACGTGAGGAATACACCGGACAACGGGGGGAACTGGTGCACGCCATCGAGCATGCCCTGCACCACGACTTCCACATCACCCACACCACCATCCAGCTGGAGTGCTCCACCTGCAACGGCGGGCCGCTGATCAAGCCCCTGCGCCACAGCGAACGCCACGCCGACTGCCAGGGGCATGGGCACTGACTGCCGGCCCACTCTTCTTCGCTGGTAGCGCATGCGAAGTGCCGCATGGGCTGACCGCCCGACGGCACGTCCCAAGAATCTGCTCCATTCATCGCCGAACCGTCCGACACAGTCCACGTTCGAAAGGAGTCCGTCATGCAGCGCATCATCCTCTATGGCCTGATGTTCCTCTTCGCCACGGCCGTCGTGGCAACCGCCGAAAACCGGGAACTGTTCCAGGTTGACCGGGAGTACTTCCCCTACTACCCCTCGCTCTTCAGATGGGAAAAATCCACCGCCCCCTTCACCGAACCGGAGACCTGCGCCGGCTGCCATGAGCAGCAGCACAGGGAGTGGAACGGCTCGGTGCACAGCCTGGCCCTGCGTGACCCGATCTACCAAGGGGAACTGAACAAGGGGGTGGCGGCGGTGGGGCACGACATCGCCCGCCAGTGCGAGGGGTGCCACTCGGCTGCCGGGATGGTGACCGGTGAGTTGAAGAAACCGGGGCTGGCCGGCCTCTCCCCCCTGGCCCGCGCCGGGGTCTCCTGCGATGTCTGTCACTCGGTCAGCGGAACCAGCCACACCAGAACACCCACCCGTGAGGCAGGAAACGGTTCGCTGATCCTGAACCCCGGCTATGACGGCAAGGAGGGACCGCAACTGGTCAAACGGGGACCCAACAGGCCGGATGGGGAATGCGGCGGCGGATTCCACGAGTGTCGCCAATCCCCGCTGCACGACCAGGCCGACCTGTGCGCCGGCTGCCACCAGGTCTATCACCACGACAAGCACTTCCCCCTCGAAGCCACCTACAACGAGTGGAAGCACAGCCCCTATGCCCAGCGCGGAATCCAGTGCCAGGACTGCCACATGGTGGAGAACGATACCTTCCTGAAGAGCGCCGACGACTTCAGGAAGCCGCAGCGCTCCCAGTACCGCCACTACTTCAACGGCACCAACTACCTGCTGGCCTGGCTGTCGGCCCAGGCCGCCACCAGGAACAATGACAAGGAGCAGGCCGAACGCCTGATGAAGCAATATGACATGGCGGTAAAACGGCTGCAGAGCGCAGCCGGCCTGGAGCTGATCCCCATCTACGACAACGGCCGGTTGCGGGAGCTGAAGATCAGGGTCTCCAACCTGCGCGCCGGCCACAACCTGCCCACCTCCCTCAGCAACATCCGCCAGATGTGGCTGGAGGTCAGCGCCAGGGACCAGAACAACCGGCTGGTCATGACCAGCGGTTCCCTGAAGGCGAACGGCTCCCTGTCGCCGGAGACCCGCATCTTCAACTCCGAGGGCATGGGCAGCGACTTCCACTTCTCCCACGACCCCTGGGTGATCACCGCCTTTTCCCGCCACGAGACTATACCGTCCCGCGGCTACCGGGAGGTGTACTACGGGGTTCCCTCCCTCAGGGGGATCACCACCCTGATCGTGGAGGCCAGGCTGCGCTACCGCACGGCTGACCAGCACGTGGCCGAGGCGCTGCTCTCCGCGGTGCCCGGGGACATCAACCTGGCCACAGAGTACGGCCTCACCTCCGTGCCGCCGCTACCGGTGGTGGACATGGCCAGCGTGCGCTCCACAGTGGCCATGCGTAAACGATGAACCGACATATCGGCAACTGAGATCTGCCTGCGTTCGTGGGGACGGGCGATCCCTGGTCCCAACGGATCACACCACGTGCAGGAGCGCCTGGACCAGCTGCCGGTCAGCCTCGCTCATTCCGGTCCTTCCCCCCTGGCAGAGCAGCTCCAGGGCCTTTTTGACCAGTACGCAGTGGCTGGCGTAGAGGCTGGCAATGGTTTCCGCCGTAAGCGGCAGCCAGCGCACGGCCCGGGCATCGCTCCCGGCCCGCGGCTCCAGTTGCTCCGCCATGTCCGGGTCGAGATGCAGATGTTTTGCCGTCGTCTCCATCCAGGCATGGTCCGTGTTCCTCGGGTCGTCCACATACCCCTGGTAGATAAATCTTGCCCGCTCCATATCCAGGCTAACGCCGGTCTCCTCCACAAGCTCCCGCGCCAGGGTGCGGGTGACCAGCTCCCCCCTGTCCACCATGCCCCCCGGAATGGCCCACTGGCCGTTGTCCCTGCGCTGGATGGCCAGCAGTTCCAGGCGATTCTCCCGGCGGTTGATGCGCGTGATGATCGGGTCGGCGGCGTAGTTGGGCCCCCACTTCCCCAAAAGCCCCCTCCCGGCCAGACCGGTCCTGCCGGCCGAGTTCAGAGCCCTTCCCCTTTCGTCATGGCGCAGCGCTCCGCACAGGCTCTCCTGCGGGGCATCTGCCGGGGAAAGCTGCTCCGGGTCGGCCCAGCCGGCCGGGTTGCGGGATGAGTCGTTCTCCAGCACCACCGGGGAGACGTAGTAGGGAGGATCGTACGCCGGATAGGCACTCTCCCAGCCGACCAGGTGGTCGGGCACGGGGAAGCGCTCCGGGTATTCCGCGGGCTTATCACGGCGCGCCTTGACATGGGGCGCGCTCTGTCCAGTTGTCGCCATAGACACCCTCCTGAAGGTAATTAGTGCATGCAGCAGCCGCACTATATGCCAAAGCAGGCAACCTCTCCAGTACAATAATCCCCCGCCCGGCGGTTCGCGTTTCACTCCGCCGCTCTCACCTTTTATACATAACGGAGACATTGACATCGGTTGCCGGCTCGGTGCATGATACGCGCTCCGGAGAGCCATCTCCAATAAAGTGCGTGCCTACCCCACTAACCAACGAGGTACCATCCAATGAAAAATTTCTACAGGGCCATGATTGAGTTGCTCAAAAACCGGGAAAGCTTCGCGGTCGCCACCATCTTCGACAAGACCGGTTCGGCTCCGCGCGCCGAAGGGGCCAAGATGATCGTCCGCAAAGACGGCTCGATCATCGGCACCATCGGCGGAGGACGCCTGGAAGCCAGCGCCATCGACCTTGCAAAGCAGTCGATTCCTTCGGGCAGGACGCTGATCCAGTCATTCAACCTGACCGGCAAGGATGCCTCCCTTTCTGACATGATCTGCGGCGGCTCGGGCGAGATCCTGGTGGATGTCATCGATGGGAAGAACGACGACAACCTGGATATCTATACGGAAGTTGCCAAGATAACAGAAAAAAACGGCAAGGGATGGCTGGTCACCCTGCTGGGGAAAAACAACGGCAGCGGCGGTGTGGAGCGCCAACAGTGTTTGGTGAAACCTGACAAGACCCTGGTCGGCACGGTAAGCTGCAGCCCGTACCTGCTGGAAAAGCTGGTGGCCGGCCCCGCAAAGATAACCCTGCATTCGGAAGCCTTCAATGAGCAGCGCTTCCTGGTGGAACCGCTGCGCCAGGGGGGGACTGTCTATCTGTTCGGCGCCGGACACGTCTCCCAGAAGGTAGCAGCCTTGAGCGAAAGCGTCGGCTTCAGGACAATCGTCCTGGATGACCGGGCCGAATTTGCCAACCAGGAGCGCTTTCCCGAACCGATAGAGACCATGGTGATCGATAATTTCAGGAAACTGCCCCAGCTGGGCATCGACGGTGACAGCTACCTGGTGATAGTCACCCGCGGTCACCTGTACGACAAGGACGTGCTGGAGCAACTGTTGAGAAGCGGCGCGGCCTACATCGGCATGATCGGCAGCCGCGGCAAGCGGGATCTGGTATACCAGGAGATCATCGGCCACGGCTTCACCCAGGAGGAGCTGGACAGGGTCTACTCCCCCATCGGCACAAATATCAGGGCGGAGACCCCCGAGGAGATCGCCATCAGCATCGTGGGCGAACTGGTCAGGGTCAGGGCGGAAAAGAACGACGGAGCCAGGAGGCAAGACAAGGGAAGCGACGCCCCCCCCTGCTGCCGCATCGAAGAGGGAAAAACGGGACAGAAGGCATGACGGAGCGCAGGGACTTTGATACGGCAGCGCAAACCTGGGACGAGAAACCGCAGCGGGTCAGGCTGGGGCGCGAAGTCGCCGCAGCCATGGCAGCGGCCCTGCCGCTCTCCCGCGAGTGGGATGCCATGGATTTCGGCTGCGGAACCGGCCTGGTGACGCTCAACCTGTCTCCCCTGCTGGGCAGCATGCTGGGGGTGGACAGCTCGGAAAAAATGGTGGAACAGTTCAACGCCAAAGCCGCCGAGCTGGGTTGCAGCACTGTCCGGGCGGTGCGCCTCGACCTGGAACAGGGAGAGCTGCCCGGCGGCCGCTACCACCTGATCACCTGCTCCATGACCATGCACCACATCCCGGACATTGTCCCGCTGCTGGCATCGCTGCGCAGCCTGCTGCATCCAGGCGGCCACGTGGCCATCACCGACCTTGAGGCCGAGGATGGCAGCTTCCATGGGGATCCTGTTGGCGTGTTTCACAACGGCTTCGAGCAAGAGCAGTTCGAGCAGATGCTGCGTCAGGCCGGCTTTACGGACATAAGCATTTCGACTGTCACGGAAATCGCCAAGGATGGACAGGTCTATCCGGTGTTTCTGGCCACCGCCATTACCCCCTGACAGGGTACTCCCGAGGCCCCGGGCTTGACCCGGCGGCCGATCCGTTTTATAAACAGTCACCATGCAACAGCTCGCCCAGACATTCAAATGCCTCTCCGACCCGATCCGCCTGCGTATCCTGATGCTGCTGCAGACGGAGGGGGAACTGTGCGTCTGCGACCTGATGGCGGTGCTGAAACTGCCCCAGTCCACGGTGTCGCGCCATCTGGCCTACCTGAAGCGCTCCGGCTGGCTGGATGACCGGCGCGACGGCGTCTGGATGCACTACACCATCAGCCGCGACATCAACCGGCTCTCCGCCGACCTGCTGGATCTTCTGAAGCGCCACTCCCCGGACAGCGACCAGATCTCCCGCGACCACGAGAGCCTTGTGAAATTCCAGACCCGAAAGGGGCAGAACGAGCCAGGTTGCGCAAAATGCAGCCACCCCGGACCAGGCGACTGAAACAGTAACCGGCAGGTAAAGGGCACCCCCATGGGGTGCCCTTTACTTCAGCGGTCATGCCAATCCCGTTACCGGTATTGCCGCGCCTGCTCCCCTTTGGGTCCGAAGCGGTCCTTCTATGAATCGGATCTGACGGGAACCGCAGAAACCAGAAACCGGAATCCAGCCTCAAGAAAGGGAGACGAGACATGAAGATCGAAGTGCTGGCAGGTTGTTGCACCACGGACACGACGCTCCTGGACGCGGTTCACGCAGCGGTCAGGGCCACGGGGGTCAAGGCGGATGTGATCAAGGTTGAGGAGGACATGGCGTCGATCATGCAGTATGGCGTGATGAGCACTCCGGCACTGGTCATCGACGGCAGGGTGGTATGTTCCGGCACGAGCCCCACGCCTGCGGAGATCCAGAAATATCTCTGAGAAACGGGTTTATGATGCAGGATGAATGACAAAAGGCGGCCATGGGGGCCGCCTTTTGTCATTTCCCACGCTGGAACAGCCTAACCCTCACCACGGAATCCCACCCCCGCGTTGACAGACAATTCATTCTCTGCTAGGAGTCTGTCGGGCTTAACGCATTCAGCCGTCATCTCCAGGGCGTTTTCAATTGGTTAACCTGCTGTATTTATTGAATAAGTCGTCAGCTTTAGCTTGCGTTTTCTTGGTGTATCCCGTATATTTGTCCGGTAATATCAACTGGTTAGGTATCGGGGTTGACTATGAAATCAAAGTTTATTGAAGTTGACCGGGAAACACCCTATCTGCTCCCGCCATCGCTGCAGGATTGGCTACCAGAAAAGCACTTGGCCCGGTTTGTGGTCGAAATTGTCGAACAGCTCGACCTGCGCTCTTTGAAAGCTACCTATGCCGGCCGAGGCTCGCAGCCCTATAACCCTGAGATGCTGGTAGCATTGTTGTTTTACGGTTATGCGACAGGCGTATTCTCCAGCCGGAAGCTTGAGCGCAGCACCTACGACTCCGTGGCATTCCGGTTCATAGCGGCAAACAGTCATCCTGACCACGATACCATTGCCACCTTCCGCCGGCGTTTTCTGCCGCAACTGAACAAGCTGTTTGCCCAGATTCTGCTGATCGCTCATCAGATGGAGGTGCTGAAACTGGGCAACGTTAGTTTGGATGGCAGCAAAATCAAGGCGAACGCCTCCAAGCACAAGGCGCTGAGCTATGAGCATGCCTGCAAGCTTGAAGAGCAGATCAAGGCTGAGGTTGGCGAACTGCTCAAAAAGGCCGAGGCAGCGGACCGTGCCGATATTCCGGACGGCATGAACATCCCCGAAGAACTGGAACGTCGGGAAAAGCGTCTTTCCGCCATTGCCGCAGCCAAGGTCGAGATCGAAAAACGAGCCGCTGAGCGCCATGCTCGTGAACAGGCCGCTTATGAGAAGAAAGTCGCCGAACGGGCCAAGAAGGAGCAGGCAACGGGCAAGAAGGCCAAGGGGAAAGAGCCGAAACCGCCCAAATCCGGCCCCACTGCCAAAGATCAGGTCAATCTGACCGATGAAGAGTCGCGGATCATGCCGACCTCCGGTGGCGGATTCGAGCAGACGTACAACGCCCAGGCCGGTGTGGATACGGCATCAAAGCTCATCGTTTCGGCCCATGTTACCCAGAATCCCAATGACAAACAGGAGCTGACACCGACCCTGGAGAACCTGGCGGCGCTGCCTGAGAAGCTTGGCAAGGCAACCGATCTGGTAGCTGACAGTGGCTACTTCAGCGAAACCAATGTAACTGCCTGTGAGGAGAACGGGATAACTCCCTACATTGCCGTAGACCGGCAGAGTCACAACGTGCCACTGATGGAGCGCTTTGCCGAACCGCCGCCGTTACCCGAAGATGCCGATTCCGTGGCCAGAATGAAGCATCGCCTGAAGACACCTTCCGGCAAGGCGATCTACGCCCAGCGAAAAGTCACCTCGGAACCGGTCTTCGGCATCATCAAGGCGGTCATGGGATTCAGAAGCTTTCTTCTTCGTGGCTTTGAAGCAGTAAAAGGCGAATGGAACCTCGTCTGCATGGCCTACAACATCAAACGGCTGCATGTCTTGGCCGGATAGAATGAGAAATAGCGAAAATCAGCCTGTAATAACCGCAGTCATCGCTGAAAGGGCTGAATTAACCAGGTTGCCGGTGGGAAGACGAACACATACGGAACTTTTTTAATCGGCTTGGCCACAAAAGAGGGCGCCCCTGAGGTCAAGCCCGACAGACTCCTAGGTTTGCCGAAAATTAGTTAACCGGTTAACGGATAACAGGGGAACCATGAACGACTCGGACAGACTGCTGCACAATTTACATCAAACCACCCGGGTGATTGCCAGGGGGATCAATCGGGTGCTCGAACCATGGGGACTGTCCAGTTCGGAATGGAGCCTCATACGCGCCCTAAAACTCCACGGCCCCCAGACCCAGCGCAGCCTGGCCGCTTTCCTCCATATCGAGCCGCCAGCCATCACCAAAAGCCTGGCCAGGCTCGAACAGCGGGGGCTGATCGACAGGAGCGAGGGAATGGACCGGCGCACCAAGACAACCAGCCTGAGCGAAAGAGCCGTGCAGCTGTATCCGCAATGGGAAGAGCGCATCAGGGAACACCGCTCGTCGCTGCTTGCCGGCCTTTCCGGGGAACAGCAGAACGAGCTGCAGTATCTTCTGACCCATATCCGTGAAAATGCCCGGAAATACGTGACGCCGGACGGCAAGGGGGAGCTTGAGGCATGAATAACGAGGCTTTATGGACAAAACCCTATACTCTGACCCTGCTGGCTTCGTTCCTGATCTTTATCCCCTACTCCCTCTATCTGCCCGTCCTCCCGGTCTACGTTCTCGACGAGCTCCACGGCTCCCTGGCCGCCGCCGGGATGGTCAACGCGGTTTTCCTGCTGGCGTCGGTCCTGTTCCGGGCACAGACAAGCCGCTTCGAGAGCATGTTCGGCGTACGGACCGTGCTGCTGGCCAGCGGATTTCTGTTCATGTTCTCCAATTGCCTGTTTCTGCTGACCGATGCAACGGCACTGGTACTGCTGATCCGTTTTTTCAGCGGGGCCTGTTTTGCCATCGTCAATACCTGCATCAATGCCATCGGCAGCAGGCTTGCCCCTCTCAAGCGCAAGGGCGAGGGGCTGGGCTACCTGACCATGGTTGTCACCGCCGGCAATGCCATCGGCCCCTATATCGGCCTTAACCTTGCAAAGTCATTCGGATTCAGCCGGGTTTTCATCTTCAGTGCCGCCATCTCGTTGGCAGGGTTCCTGATTGCCCTGATGATCGACGTCCAGGAGGAACCATCCACCAAACAAAGCGCTGTGCGGGGTTTTGCACTGAGGGACCTCTTCGAGGCCCAGGCCATGCCGGCCTCGGGCATGGTCCTGCTCCTGTCCGTTGCCAATGCCGCGGTGATCACCTTTGTCACGGTCTACGCCAACAGCCTTCGGCTGGACGCGGCAGCCGCCTATTTCTTCGTTGTCATGGCTACCTGCTCGGTGGGATCCAGGCTCTTTACCGGCCGGTTGTACGACCGGTTCGGCGCCAATGTGGTCATCTATCCCGCCATTGGACTTATGGCTCTGGGGCTGCTCATCCTCGGTCATGCCGGCTCATCGCTGCACATGCTCATGGCGGCCTCCCTGATCGGTTTGGCCTACGGCGCCGCCGTACCCGGCTTTCTCACACTCGCCATCCAGCACTCTCCCGCGCACCGTACCAGCGCGGTTACCGCGACCTATTTCACCTTTCTGGATATCGGCCTGGGAACCGGTTCCTGCCTTGTGGGCGCCTGCATAGCCTTTACCGGCTACTCCGGGCTCTACTTCCTGCTCAGCCCGTTTGTCCTGGCAATCATGCTCCTCTATTACCGGCTGAGCCGCACGAGGAACAAGCCGGCTCTACCGGCCTGAGAGCAGCGGCCCCCAACCTTCGACATCCCAAGGCCCACAGCCGTTGTGAACCGATTCACAACGACCTCTCATCTTTTTACTTGCATCCATCCGCACAAGCGGATACATTTGCCTTTCACAAAGAGAACCGTCGACAGTCACCTGCCACTCCAGCCGAAAACGGCATTCAACCGGAAAGGACGACAACCCCATGGATGAACGTTTGAGAGAATTGATCGCCATCGGCGCCTCGGTAAGCGCCCACTGCCAACCCTGCCTCAGCCATCACCTGGAGAAAGCCCGCGAACTGGGCATTTCAGACGAGGAGATCCTGGCGGCGATTGAAACAGGCCAGATGGTCAGCAGGGGGGCCATGAACGCCATGGGCACGTTTTCAGCCTCGCTCGTGAAACCGGCTGCAGCGGCATGCCGGTGTGGCTCTTCCCCCAGTTCGTCACCCAGCAGTTGCTGCGCATAACCGAGGTCACCCGCCATGCTCAAGCAAGCCGCCGATTATCTGACCTTTGACCTGATGGGGCTCACGCCCGGCACCCGCCTGGGCGAGGCGCTTAACTTCTTCCTCTACGACACTACCAAGATCTTCCTGCTCCTGACCACGATCATCTTCGTGGTGGCCATCATCCGCTCATCCTTCCCCCCGGAGCGGACCAAGCGCATCCTCTCCCACAAACGGGAATACATCGGCAACATCCTGGCCGCGCTGCTGGGCATCGTGACCCCCTTCTGCTCCTGCTCGGCAGTGCCGCTCTTCATCGGCTTCGTGGAGTCGGGGGTACCGCTGGGGGTGACCTTTTCGTTTCTGGTCTCCTCGCCCATGGTCAACGAGGTGGCCCTGATCATGCTCTGGGGGTTGTTCGGCTGGAAGATCGCCCTGATCTACATCGGCACCGGCCTGCTGGTGGCCATTATTGCCGGGATCATCATCGGAAAACTGAAGATGGAGAAGCACGTTCAGGACTACGTCTGGAAGATGCAGGTGGGCAACGCCGACATCAGGGTCATGACCTTCCGGGAAAAGATCGACTATGCCCGCGACTACACCCTGGATCTCTTGAAGAAGATCTGGCCCTACGTGGTGGTCGGCATCGGCATCGGCGGTTTCATCCACGGCTATGTGCCCCAGGATTTCCTGGCCACATGGGCAGGCCGTGACAACCCCTTTGCCGTGCCGCTGGCCGTGGCCCTGGGCGTGCCGCTCTACTCCAACGCCGCCGGTGTGATCCCCATCGTCCAGGCCCTGACCGCCAAGGGGATGGCCATGGGCACGGTGCTGGCCTTCATGATGGCGGTCACGGCCCTGTCGCTGCCAGAGGCGATCATCCTGAGCAATGTGCTTAAAAAGCCGCTGCTAGGGACCTTCTTCGGCATCGTGGCCCTGGCCATCGTCTGTATCGGTTATCTGTTCAATGCGATACTCTGATCAACCCTATCCGAGTAAAAACCACCACAAAGGAGAAGACGAATGAAAATCGAAGTATTGGGAAGCGGTTGCGCAAAATGCAAGACACTGTATGAGGCGGTCAAGACGGCGGTCAGCGAGAAGGGAGTGGAGGCGGAGGTCGTCAAGGTGGAGGACATGGCCTCGATCATGAAATACGGCGTGATGAGCACCCCGGCCCTGGTCATCGACGGCACGGTGGTGTTTTCCGGCAAGAGCGCTTCAGCCGCCGAAATCCAGAAATACCTATGAGAAAGCTCATCATTGGAACAATTTTGGCGCTCTCCTGCCTGGCCCACCTGTCGGCGCTGGCGGCGGAACTTCCTTCCGCAACCGGCAGCAGCATCCGGGCTGCCTTGAGCTCCGGCAGGCCCAGCGTAGTCGACTTCGGCGCCCGCAGCTGCATCCCCTGCAAGAAGATGGCGCCCATACTGGAAGAGCTGAACCGCGAGCTCAAGGGCAAGGCCAACGTGCTCTTCAACGATGTATGGAAAGATGATGTCCTGGCGAGGGATTACCGCATACAGATGATCCCGACCCAGATCTTCTTCAACGCCGCAGGCAAAGAGGTCAAGCGCCACATGGGCTTCATGGACAAGGCCGACATACTGAAGGAACTGAAGGCACTGGGTTTGAAATGAGCCTGCTGGACAACGTGGAGCAGATCATCAGCCTTTACCCACTGCTGGCTTTCGTCGCGGTCTTTTGTGCCGGGGTGCTGTCGTCGGCCTCCCCCTGCGTGCTGGCCACCATTCCGCTGGTGGTCGGATTCGTGGGAGGTTACAGCGATGGCGACCGTGGCAAGGCATTCCGCTACTCGCTGGCCTTCATCCTGGGGCTGTCGCTCACCTTCACCGCCTTCGGCGCTGCGGCGGGTCTCTTGGGCACCATGTTCGGGGCACTGGGCGGCCCCTGGCACCTGGTCGCCGGCGTCATCGCCCTGGCCATGGGAGGACAGATGATGGGGCTGTACGAGATCCGCCTGCCGGTCAGGCGCGACTACAAGCCCAAACAGGGTGGCCTGGCCGGAGCATTTCTGCTGGGGCTGTTCTTCGGGGTGGTCTCGTCCCCTTGCGCCACGCCGGTGCTGGTGCTGCTGCTGACCCTGGTTGCCGGCAAAGGGCAGGTGCTGTACGGCACGGCCCTACTGTTCTGCTACGCCATCGGCCACTGCCTGCTGATGCTGTTCGCCGGCACCTTCACCGGATTCGTGGAGGGGTTCGCCAAGGCCCGCGGCGTTGTCAACTTCTCGTCATGGTCCAAACGAATCAGCGGCGGCGTGATTGCGCTGGCGGGTGGCTGGTTTGTGTGGCAGGGGATGTAATCCCCGTTTCACATCATAGATGCTATCAGGGCGGCAAGAAAGCAGGCAACGGAGGCCCTCAACCGATCAGGACCATCCCCGCCATCATCCCCATGGGGACCTCGTCGGAGGCGGTGTCCCTGGTGATGATCTGGAAGCGCCAGCCGACCGCCTTGCACAACTCCTCGAAATTGACCCCGATACCGGACAGGGATGCCCTGGCCTTGTCGGGAAAGCGGCACTCCCCCCCCTTCTCCAGCACGACGCACGATTCCCGGTCAGCGCAGAAGATCATCTTGCAGGAGCCGGCGGCGAATCCCCGTGGGTCGGCGTACCCCTTCTCCCGCGCCAGCCGCTCGATGGTGGCGGCTATCTCGTGGACCCGTCTGGCCACACCATGCCGTTCCTCCCCCAGGAGCAGTTCCGTGGGAGCGTCGATCTTGAACACCAGGGCATGTTCGTAGCGGGAGAGGAGTTCCCTGAACTCGGCCGGTTTCATGACATGGGGCGGACAGCCCGGCCCCTGGCCGTAGCCGGGGCATTGAGGAGAAGCACACATCTCAGGGAAGCGGTCCTCCACAACGATTGATGGCGCCGGGATGATCCGGGCATCGCTGACGCCTAGCTCGAATGCCTTTTCGATCAGCTCCTGCAGTGAATCATGACTGTTTTCCATCCCCTTGTTCCCTTCCTACCTCCCGTTTTTGTTATCCGATTCGTTTTAGTTGCGAATTTTTACCGTCCCATTTTGGGGCCAGTCGTTGTGGCCTCCGGGGATTTCATAAAATTCCGCCAGGGGCAACGACTTGGCCAGAGCCCTCGCATGGCGGATCGGCAGTATCCTGTCGTCGATCGTTCCGTAGATCTCCAGTTTCCCGGCATATCCCGCAAGCGCCTCAACATTGTCCCAACGATCAAACAGGAGCAGACCGGCCGGGATCAAGGGGAAATGATATCTCGCCACGCTCGCAAGTGTGTCGAAAGGAGCGACCAGTACGATCCTGTCCGGCTGTCTTTGCAATTTGGCCAGGGTGGATGCTGGACCGCTTCCGATTGATTCACCCACGACGCAGAGGGGAGTGTTCGGATAGTTCCTGCTCAACTCCCCATAGGCAGCCTCCGCCGCGGAATCAAACGACGACTTGCCAGGGGAACCTTCGCGGTTGCCGTATCCCGGATATTCCAGGATGAAGACCGAATCGGAGCCGGAAAAACATTGGAGGGCGTAGGCGCGATCCGCCGCCTGTCCGCCGTTTCCGTGAATGAACAGCCAGACATTCTTGGGATCGTTCACTTTGCGGGCATAGCCGATGGTACGGCCATCCACTACCCATGGGGCAAGACCGTTCGTTTCCGAATGGTGGCTCGGGTAGTAGATCATTCGGCGCTGGAAGACCGTAACGACTGTCAGAAGCGTTACAAAGGTTATCAGCGCAACGAGTAGCATGCGTTTCAGTTGGTTCATTTTGGGTATATTACATTAGAACTCTGCCAAGGTACACAACCAGCTGACATGGGTCAAATATTCTAATGATCACGTTGTCGACCCATGATTCATCCAATGGATGCAACAATCAACGGACCTTATCTCGCCCCCCCCTCGGCGACCGCACGACCGACAGTCCCCCCTCCTTGCCATCCCCACTGTTGGCGATACACTCCCCTTACGGGAACAACCATCAGAACCTTTTCGCATGCCCCCATCATTCCCGCCCTGGGCCTATCCCATGGAACAGCTGCCCGCAAACCACATAGTCGATACCGAACCGATCGGCACCGTTGTCGAGGTGCACGGTCCGGTGGTGCTGATCCACTGCGACCGCCTCCCCCCGCTGAGGCAGGCCCTGATAGCCCACAACGGCGAACGGAGCTACACCTTCGAGGTCTACCAGCACCTGGACCGGGAAAACATCCGCGCCATCACCCTGGAAGAACCGGCCGGCCTGCGGCGCGGCATGAGGGTGCATGACCGGGGCGCGCCGCTCTCGATTCCGGTGTCACCCCAGTGCCTGGGACGGCTGCTGGACGCCTTCGGCGCCCCGCTGGACGACGGCCCGCCCCTGTCCGGTAATGAACGACGCCCGATCCATGCCCACCCCGCCCCTTTCCACGAGACAACCGCCGCCAGCGGCATCCTGGAGACCGGCATCAAGGTGATCGACCTGCTCAGTCCCTTCGTGCGCGGCGGCAAGACCGGGCTCTTCGGCGGCGCTGGGGTGGGCAAAACCGTCCTGATCATGGAGTTCATGCACGCCATCGTGGCCCTGCACCGGGGGGTGTCGGTCTTCGCCGGCGTGGGGGAGCGGATCCGTGAGGGGCACGAACTGTGGCACGAGATGCGCGACGCCGGGGTTATGCCCCACACCCTGATCGTTCTGGGGCAGATGGACGAATCCCCCGGTATCCGCTTCCGGGTGGGGTTGGCGGCCCTGACCTACGCCGAATACCTGCGGGACAGCCTGGGCACGGAGGTACTCTTCCTGATGGACAACGTGTTCCGCTTTGCCCAGGCCGGCAGCGAGATATCCGGGCTCCTGGGGCGCATCCCGGCCACCGTCGGCTACCAGCCGACCCTGATGAGCGAGGTGGCCGAACTGGAAGACCGCATCATCTCCACCCGGTCGGGGGCACTGACCTCGGTGCAGGCGGTGTACGTGCCGGCCGACGACATGAGCGATCCAGCGGTGAACGCAATCCTGGGGCATCTGGACTCCATGGTGATCCTCTCCCGCTCCCAGGCCAGCAAGGGGATCTATCCGGCCGTGGACCCGCTGCAATCCACCACCAGCCTGATGGACCGCCGCGTCCTGGGGGACCGTCACTACGCGGCGGCCGAGGGGGTGCGCGAGCATCTGGCGCGCTACCGGGAACTGGAGGACATGATCGCCATGCTCGGCATCCAGGAACTCTCCGAGCACGACCGTCGCATGGTGCTGCGGGCGCGCAAGCTCCAGCGCTACCTGACCCAGCCGTTCCACGTCACCGCCGAGCATGCCGGCATGAAGGGGGTCTCCGTCCCCCTGGAAGAGACGCTTTCCGACTGCGAGCGTTTCCTAAAGGGCGAGTACGACGAGCTGAGCGAGGATGAATGCTACATGCGGGGCGCCATGGGGAGGCCTCGGCCATGAAAACAATGACCCTGCATCTGCGCCATTCATCTGGCCACGACCGTTTCGAGAACCTTTCCAGCTTCGTGGGTGAAGACGCCAGCGGCAGCTTCGGCATCCTCCCCAACCATGGCAGGATGATGACGGTCCTGGTAGCGGGGTTGGCCCGCTTCCGGGTCGGAGAAAGGGAGTGGCACTATCTGGCGCTCCCGGGCGGCATCCTGGCCAGTACAGGCTGCGAGCTGACCATCTGCACCCGGCGCTACCTGCACGACACCGATTTCCGGCTCATGGGAGCGCTGCTGGAGGAGCTCCAGCGGGCCGACCGGGAGACCCTGGGAGGCATCCGGGAGAGCCTGCAGCGCCTGGAGCAGGAGATGCGGCGGCGCCTGTGGGAGATGGAACGGGGTGACAGGCCATGAAAAACGACGACAACCTCAGGCAACAGGTGGAACAGCGGGTCAGGCGGCTGGTGCGGGCCGAACGGGAGCGGCCCACGGTGCTGGGGCAGTCGGTCTACCTGGGGACCCTGGGGCTGCTGCTGGTGCTGCCGGTGATCGGCGGTGCCTACCTGGGGCGCTGGCTGGACGGCATGGCGAGCGGCTACTCCATCCGCTGGACCATCTCGATGATCTTCCTGGGGCTGGTCATCGGCGGGTTCAATGCCTACCTGCTGATACGGGAGCCGTAGGGACGCAGTGCACTGCGTCCCTCACCCAACAAGAAGGAGCACTTCATGCTGGAAACGACACAGGCGCTGTTCCACCTGGGGCCCCTGGCCGTGGGAACCACGGTGGTGACCACCTGGGGGATCATGGTCGTCCTCTCCCTTGGCGCATGGCTGGCCAGCAGACGCCTGCGCCTCGACCCAGGCCCCTTCCAGGTGGCCCTGGAGGGGGTCGTGCAGACCATCCGCGCCGCCGTGGAAGAGGTAGTGCCGCGACGCGCCGACACCGTCTTCCCCTTCGTGGCGACCCTCTGGCTCTTCATCGGAATCGCCAACCTCTCCAGCCTGATCCCCCGTGTCCACTCCCCCACGGCAGACCTGTCCGCCACAACGGCCCTGGCGCTGCTGGTGTTTTTTTCGGTGCACTGGTTCGGAATCCGCATCCAGGGGCTGCGCCCCTATCTGCGACATTACCTCTCGCCGAGCCCTTTCCTGCTCCCCTTTCACGTCATCGGCGAGATCACCCGCACCCTGGCCCTGGCCGTGCGCCTGTTCGGCAACATGATGAGCCTGGAGACCGCGGCCCTGCTGGTGCTGCTGGTGGCAGGCCTGTTCGCGCCGATCCCGCTTTTGATGCTGCACATCGTTGAAGCCCTGGTGCAGGCCTATATCTTCGGCATGCTGACACTGGTCTACATAGCCGGCGCCATCCAGTCCCTGGAGGCCCGGCGCTCTCCCAAGGAGGAGGAAACATGAGCGCCCTGTTCTGGTTCGTTTTCGCATCAACGGTGGTGGCGCTGATCGCCATGGCCATCGGCATCATCGCGCCGGCAAAGGCCATGGGGCAGGCCATCTGCACCGCCCTGGAATCCCTGGCCCGACAGCCCGAGGCGGAGAAGTCGCTGACCCGGACGCTCTTCATCGGCCTGGCCATGATCGAATCCCTGGCCATCTACTGCCTGGTGATCGTGCTGATCGTGCTGTTCAGGAACCCCCTGCTGGAATACCTCCTCAAATAACGGAGGCCATCCATGGAACTCGATCTCTCCACCCTGATCATGGAAGCCGTCAACTTCCTGATCCTTGTCTGGATCATGAACCGCATCCTCTACCGGCCGGTAGCCGCCATCATCGCCCAGCGGCAGGCGGCTCTGGAGCACACCCGCGCCGAAGCCGAGCAGCTCAGGAGCGAGGCAACCGGGTTGCGGCAAACCTACCAGGGACGCCTGGCCTCCTGGGATACCGAGAAGGCGGAACTGCGCCGCCAGTTGCATGCCGAGATCGCCGTGGAGCGCCAGCGTTTGATGGCCGCTCTCGATGAGGAGCTTGCCGGGATGCGGGACAAGGCCAGGGTGGCAGAAGAGCGGCGCAGCGAGGAACTGGCCCGCCTGAGCGAGGAACGCGCCATTGCCCATGCTGGCCGATTTGCCGCCCGACTGCTGGCCCGTACCGCCACAGCGGAGCAGGGAATATTGCTCATGGAGATGCTGCTGGAAGACCTGGCTGCTCTCCCCGACGATCAGCGCCGCGCCATTTCCGAGGCGCTTGGCAAGGATGACGCGCCGGTGCGGGTGATAAGCGCCCACCCCCTGGCGCCGACCGCTTCCCAGGCGTTCGAGGGCCGCTTCCGGGAGATGTTCCCCGAGGCGCTCCGCTTCAGCTTCACGGAAGACCCGACGCTTTTGGCCGGTGTGCGCGTGATCGCCGGCCCCTGGAATCTGGCTGCCAACCTGAGTGACGAACTGGCCTTTTTCCGGGGAGGAATCGATGCCGACTGAAGCCACCCCATCCCGCTCACCCCTTAACCGGCTGGAGGCCAGGCTCGCGGGGTATCGCCCCACAACCCGCATCAGGGAACGGGGATGCGTGCTGGCCGTGGGTGATGGTGTGGCCTGGATCGGCCGCCTTCCCTCGGCCGCCCTGGATGAGGTCATCACCCTGGAGGAGGGGAGCCGGGCACTGGTCTTTCACCTGGGCAGGGAGCTTGTGGGCGCGATCCTGCTGCACCAGAGCGACCGGCTCACCGCGGGGACCGGGGCCGAGCTCTCCGGAAGCCGCCCCTCCATCCCGGCGGGAGACAGCCTGTTGGGAAGGGTCGTAGACCCCCTGGGGAGACCGCTGGACGGCGGCGAGCCACCTGCCGACTGCATCCGCCGGGAGATCTTCGGACCGTCGGCGCCGATCCTGGCCCGCAGCTTCGTGAACAGCCCGCTGTACACCGGCACCACCATCGTGGACACCATGATCCCGGTGGGCCGGGGCCAGCGCCAGCTGATCATCGGCGGCTCATCCACGGGGAAAAGCTCCCTGGCCCTGGATGCGGTCATCAGCCAGAAGGGGAACGGCGTGCTCTGCGTCTACGTCCTGATCGGCCAGAAACGTTCCAAGGGCGTTGCCATCGTGGAGACGCTGCGGGAGGCCGGGGCGCTCCCCCACACCACGGTGGTGGTGGCCGAGGCGTTCGAGCTCCCCGGCCTGAAATACCTGGCCCCCTTTGCCGGCTGCGCCCTGGCCGAGGAGTGGATGCAGCGGGGCCGGGATACCCTGATCGTCTACGACGACCTCTCCCTGCACGCCCAGACCTACCGGGAGGTGTCCCTGATCCTGCGCCGGCCGCCGGGACGCGAGGCCTATCCCGGCGACATCTTCTCCCTCCATGCCCGGCTCCTGGAGCGCTCCACCGTCCTGGCCGCAAGTCACGGCGGAGGGAGCATGACCGCCCTGCCGATCATCGAGATCCAGCAGGGGGAGTTGGCGGCCTACATCCCCACCAACCTGATCTCCATCACCGACGGCCAGATATACCTGGACCAGCAGCTCTTCTCCGCCGGCTTCCTGCCGGCCATCGACATCACCCGCTCGGTCTCCCGCATCGGCGGCAAGGCCCAACACCAGAGGGTCAAGGAGGAGGTGGGGCGCATGAAGCTGGACTACCTGCAGTTCCTGGAGCTGGAACTGTTCACCCGTTTCGGCGCCCGCCTGGAGGCCTCGGTGGAGGCTCGCATCAGGCGGGGGAGGCTGCTACGGGAACTGCTGCGCCAGGAACGGCGCGCCCCCCTTCCGGTGGAGTACCAGTTGGCCTGGCTGATCGCCTTCAACGAGGGGATGCTGGATAAAAAGAAACCGGAGGAGATTGCGGGGGTAACGAAGAGGCTGGCAGCCGCGGTGGCCGGGAGCAGCTGCACGCTGGAGAGCGACCGCGACGCCTGGCTGGCGCTGGTCAGTCAGGCCCTGGCAGACGACGGGGGGATGAATGGCCAGCAAGCGTGAGCTTGAACGGCGGCTAGCCGCCCTGGGTGACATCGGCGCCATCCTGGGGGTGATGAAGAACCTGGCCCTGATGGAGACCGCCAAGCTTTCCCGCGTGCTTGCCAGCCAGCGGGGGCTGGTGGAGAGCCTGGAGACAATAGCCGCCGACTTCCTGGCCTTCCATCCCCAGCCGCGACCCGCTCAGGGGGACCAGTTCCAGGTGCTGCTGCTGGTCGGCTCCCAGCGGGGGTTCTGCAGCGATTTCAATGATCGCCTGATAGCCTCCCTGGCGACGCGCAGCGGGGAAGATGCTTCAGGCAGACGGATCATCGCGGTGGGCGCCAAGCTCGTTGACCGGGTAGCGGCTGACCTGCACATGGATGGCCCCCATGCGCTGGAGGAGATCGAACAGGTCATCCACGGGGTGATGGACAGCCTCTCCTTGCTGCTCAGCCGCGCCGACAGCGGCCACTCCCTGCGGCTTGTGGCCCTGTACCACGATCCGGACAGCGGCCACCCCGTGACGAAAACCCTGGCCCCCCTCGAAGGACAGCCGCGGAGCACGGACACGCCTCTCTTCCCGCCTCTCCTGAACATTCCACCGTCCGCATTCTTCAGCCTG
Source organism: Pelobacter propionicus DSM 2379 (assembly GCF_000015045.1). Classification (GTDB taxonomy): domain Bacteria; phylum Desulfobacterota; class Desulfuromonadia; order Geobacterales; family Pseudopelobacteraceae; genus Pseudopelobacter; species Pseudopelobacter propionicus. The sequence goes on along the minus strand of NC_008609.1, from coordinate 891,577 downwards.
CTGGCCGAGCAGCACCTGCTGGCAGCCATGATCGAGCTGTTTTACCGCTCGCTGATGGCCGAGAGCCGCTTTCGGCTCAACCACATCGAAGCAGCCTCCCGGCGCATGGAACGGAGCAGTGCCGAACTGAAGCGGAAACAGAACCTGGCCCGCCAGGAAGAGATCATCGAAGAGATCGAGGCGATCCTGGCCGGGGCGGGGATGGGCGAGACGGGAACAGGGGGAGTGGTTCAGGAAACGCGGTTGAAAGGGTGATCTTCCGCCGAGGCGCTCAACGCCACGGCGAGCCAACCCACCACCCCGCAGAGAGCCATGGAGGCGGTCATGGGCAGCGCCGTGCCGTTGTGCAGCGCCCCCACCAGCGCTCCGGCGCTTGCGCCGATGGAATACTGGATCGTGCCCAGGAGCGCCGACGCACTTCCGGCAGCCTTTCCAAAGGGAGCCAGGGTAAGGGCGGTCACGTTGGGATAGAGGAAGCCGGTCATGCTGACGCAGAAGAAGATCAGCAGCCCCTGCCCAGGGAAGCCGCCGATTCCGGCCATGACCACGGCCACCAGCAGAAGGGTGGCCGCCGCGTTCAGGGCAAAGCATGTCTTCATGATCCGTTGGGCGCTGAACCGGTGCAGCAGACGGCGGTTCAGTTGCGATGCCCCGATCAACCCAACGGCATTGGCACCAAACAGCAGGGCGAACCGTTGGGGGGACATCCCATGGAGCTCGATGAAGAAAAATGGCGCCCCTGCAATGTACGCAAAGGTGAATCCGGCAACGCATCCCAGGGCGATGGAGTAGCGGATGTAGTCGCGGTTAGCCAGAAGTTGCCCGTACCCCGCGACCATCTCAGCCAGGGAGATGCGGATGCGCCGCTCCGGCGGCAGGGATTCGGGGAGCCACCGGGCCGCGGCGGCGATGGAGACCAGGGCGAAGAGCCCCAGAAAGGCAAAGATGCCGCGCCAGCCGGTGATCAGCAGGATTTGCCCTCCCGCGATGGGGGCCAGGATCGGCGCGGCTCCCATGACCAGCATGAGCAGCGAAAACATCCGGGCAGCCTCGGCGGTATCGTAGAGATCGCGCACAACGGCGCGGGAGATCACCATGCCGGCCCCGCCGCCCACCGCCATCACCAGACGCCAGATCAAAAGCCCCTCTCCCGTATGCACACAGGCGCATCCCAGCGCTGCGGCGATGTACAGCGTCAGTCCGCACAGCAGCGGCCTGCGCCGACCAAAGCGATCGGCCAGCGGCCCGTACAGGAGCTGCCCGGCCGCCGAGCCGAACAGGAAGGCGGAAATGGAGAGCTGCACCGTGCCCAGCGGCACCCCCAGATCCCGGGCGATCTGCGGGAAGGCGGGGAGATACATGTCGATGGACATGGGGCCGAAGGCGGTCAGTACGCCCAGGATCAGCACCATGCGCACCATCTGGCCGCGGGGCATGGGGGGCGGTCGAACAGCCGGTGTTGTGTGTGATAACGTCATGGAATACGTTTTACGTCCTCCGTTCACAGCAGCTGGTTACCCACGGTAACCCCATGGGTATCAAAGCCAGGACAACATCCGCCCATCCCGCTCCGCGTGACCATGGAACCCAGCATACTACACGAGAATACAAATATTCCAAGGGCCGGTTCACCGCGGGACATGGAGCCTCAAACAAGGGGAACCACCAGCTGCAGCTTCCTGGGTAGTGCCGCTGAAAGCGGGCGCATACCCGCATTTACCCCATGCAGCACTTTTCCCTTGCCAACATCCGCACAAGCGGATATATAATTTTCGCAAATTAAGCCGGACTTTCCCACCGCCACGAAATGGAGCTGCCATGAAACAGCGCATCCTCTTCCTCTGCACCCACAACTCCTGCCGTTCCCAGATGGCCGAGGCACTGGCAAACCACTACCTGGCCGACCGCTGCCAGGCATTTTCCGCCGGCACCCAGGCCACCCGGGTTAACCCCCTGGCTGCCCAGGTGCTGGCAGAACTGGGCATCGACGTTTCCAACCACCGCTCCAAGACCCTGGATGAATTCCAGGGAGAGAGATTCGACCATGTGGTCACCCTCTGCGGCGACGCCAACGAGACCTGCCCGCTCTTCATCGGCGGCGTGGAGCGCGTCCACCGCGGTTTCGACGACCCGTCGCGTCTCGAAGGGAGCGAGGAAGAACTGCTGCCGGAATTCCGCCGCGTGCGTGACGAGATAAAAAACTGGATAATCCACCATTTCGGAGGTGCATCATGAGTGAACACGTTTCCCGCAAACTGTCCTTCCTGGACCGCTGGCTGACGCTCTGGATTTTCGCCGCCATGGCGCTGGGCGTGGGCATGGGCTTTTTCATTCCGGGCGTGGAAGCCTTCATCAACAGCTTCCAGATGGGGACCACCAACATCCCCATCGCAGTCGGCCTGATCGTGATGATGTATCCCCCCTTTGCCAAGGTGAAGTACGAGGAAATGCCAGAGGTTTTCCAGAACAAGAAGATCCTGGGAGTTTCGCTGGTGCAGAATTGGGTGATCGGGCCGGTGCTGATGTTCGCACTGGCGGCCCTGCTGCTGCCGGACAAACCGGAGTACATGGTCGGCCTGATCATGATCGGTCTGGCACGCTGCATCGCCATGGTCATCGTCTGGAACGAACTGGCCAAGGGGAGCACCGAATACGCCGCCGGTCTGGTGGCCTTCAACAGTATCTTCCAGGTGCTCTTCTTCAGTGTCTACGCCTGGTTCTTCATCACGGTCCTGCCGCCCATGATCGGCCTCAAGGGAGTGGTGGTTGACGTGAGCATCGGCCAGATCGCCGAGAGCGTCTTCATCTACCTGGGCATCCCCTGTATCGCCGGCGCCCTGACACGGCTGATCGGGGTCAAGATCATGGGCAAGGAGCGCTACCACCGCGTGGTGGTGCCCAAGATCAGCCCTCTGACCCTGATCGCCCTGCTCTTCACCATCGTGGTCATGTTCAGCCTGAAGGGCAACCTGATCGTACAACTCCCCATGGATGTAGTGCGCATCGCCATTCCGCTGCTGGTCTACTTCGTGGTGATGTTCCTGGTCTCCTTCTGGATGGGCAAGCGCCTGGGCGCCGACTACTCCAGGACCACCACCCTGGCCTTCACCGCTGCCAGCAACAACTTCGAGCTGGCCATCGCCGTGGCAATTGCCGTATTCGGGCTCAACTCCGGCGCCGCCTTTGCCGCCGTGATCGGGCCGCTGGTGGAGGTGCCGGTGATGATCGGACTGGTCAACGTGGCCTTCTGGTTCCAGCGCAGATGGTTCGCCGGTAGGCCCGTGATCAGTTAGGATCCATGATTATCCGGCGTTTCAGCTTGAGCGTGTAAAAACGACCAAATTTCTGGCAAGATGGATTCAGAAGCACTTCATCTTCAGGGGAGGATGCCATGCTGAGAAGAACCTGTCGCGAATGCGGAGCGGAAATGGTCAGGAAGCAGACCCCGGATGGTGTCATCATCTTCTGTGAAACCTGTGACAGCGAAACCCCCTTCGACGAGGTCGTGGTGGAGCCGTACTGTCCCGATTGCGGAGAAAAGATCTCGGTCTGCTCCAAATGCTGCAAGGGGTTTTTCTGCGGCAGATGCAATTCCCTCAAATCAAGCAAACGGATCATCTGGAAACCGGTTTAAGGGGGCGTGCATGCCCCCCACGCCCCATGATCATGCCCGCTTTTCCGTGGCTCTCCCGTTTTCCTCTCGGCAGGTATTCACGGGTGCCACACCATAACCATCAAGGACGTCCCATGCTCAGAAAACTCTGTCAAGAATGCGATACGGAAATCAGCAGAACCTACACCACGGACGGGTTCAGCTACACCTGCCAGGCGTGCGGGGAAACCGCCTTCGTCGAGGTAGACATGGAGCCCTACTGCCCCGACTGCGGCGAGAGGGTGGAGTTCTGCGTCAAGTGCAGTGCGGGATTTTTCTGCAACAGTTGCAGGGCCATGATCTCCAGCAAGAGGATCGTCTGGAAGAAGGCATGAGCGCCAGGGCCGCGGCCATGTGACTCTTCTCCCCCCTGAAAACTGCGGCACAGCAGGGACAATCCCCGTACAGCCGGGTAGAATCCTCCCGCGGAGGCGAGGGGACAAGAGCGCCCTTGACAAGCCCGGAAAAATCAACCAAGGTATCTCACCCGAACGCCACTCTATCCCCTACCAACAAGCGCATCCGGAACAAGCGGCCCGGAACCGGTTTCCGCATACCGCCACCCCAAGGAGTCTTTGAGCCCCGTATGAACAAGCCGACATGGAGTATCGCCAACCTCTCCCATGCCCCCTCGACCGTCATCACTCCCGCAACCGCACCGATCTCCCCCATCGCGGACGGAACACCGCAACCGGCCCTTTTCCCCTACCCTTCCAAACTGTTCGTGGAAACAACCACCTACTGCAACCTGAAGTGCAGCATGTGCATGAAGCAGACCATGGGGAGCGAACTGAAGGAGGGGTTCCTGACCATGGAGATCTTCAGGGGGCTGGACCCTGCCTTCCCCCGGGCAGAGTCGCTGGTGATGAGCGGCATCGGAGAACCGCTGCTCTGCAGGGAGCTGGAGGATTTCATCCGCCATGCCCGCGCCCGTATGCCGCGGGACTCCTGGATCGGCTTCCAGTCCAACGGCCTGCTACTGGACGAGGAGCGCGCCGTCTCCCTGATGGAGGCGGGGCTGGACCGGATCTGCCTCTCGGTGGACTCGGTCTCGCCCGAGACCTTCAGCACCGTGCGCGAGGGGGGGGAACTGGGGGACATCGACCGGGCCTTCGCTGCCCTGGCCAGCGCCAGGGAACGCTGCGGACGCCCCGACTTCAGAATCGGCATCGAGTTCGTGATCATGCGCGACAACCTGCACGAGCTGCCGTCAACGCTGCGCTGGGCAGCCTCCCGCGGTGCCGACTTCGCCATCACCTCCCACCTGCTCCCCTACGATCCTGCCTTTGTGAAGGATGCGGCCTATGAGCCGAACACCGAAGACGCCATCCGCCTGTTCGAGAGTTGGCGCAAGCGGGCGGAGGCTGAGGGGATCGACATGAGCGACTACTTCAAGACAGCCTTCCTGCGCTACAGCCGCACCCCGGAACAGGATCGCATGGTTGACTTTGTCCGCCGGATGATGGACGATGCCCGCGGCCGCGACATCTTCCTCAACGTGGAGTCGCTGCTGCAGCGAGATCCCGGCTGGTACGCCCGGGTGGAAAGCACCTTCGCCGAGGCGCGCGCAATCGCCACCGAACAGGGTCTGGAGCTCAGGCTCCCGGCGGTGGCGCCACGCAGCGACCGGGCCTGCGACTTCCTGGAAGGGGGGAGCGTCTTCGTCTCCTGGGACGGCAAGGTTCATCCCTGCTACTTCCTCTGGCACAAGTATGTCTGCTACTTCACCGAGCGGAAGAAGCATGTCTCCACGAAGAGCTTCGGCTCCCTAACCGAGGAGGGGATCATGGAGATTTGGAATGCCCCCCCTTTCCGCCAGTTCCGCGAAGAGGTGCTGCGCCACGACTACCCCTTCTGCGCCAACTGCAACCTGATCCCCTGCGAATACCTGTATTGCGAGGAGTTCGAGCAGGACTGCTACACCAACACCGTCCCCTGTGGCGACTGTTTCTGGTGCATGGGGTTGTTCAACTGCATGAGCTGACCCCCTCTGCCCCCTATGCGTCTGCTCTCTCCCTCCCTTGAAGGGGGAGAGCAGCGTTCCTCACCCCTCACCCCTCACCCCTCACCCCTCACCCATATTCACTCCCCCCTCCATCCGATGGCCGGCATCGTTCTTGACAACCCAATGTTCAGGGGGCTAGAGTCGTCTCTCCGATCTGACCACCAATGGGGGAGAAGAACAATGCCGTTTCGCTGGAGCCCGCGCGAGCACCTGTCTCTGGGGGCATACCTGATAAAGTGGTTATGCATCGTGACACCGACCTCCATCGCCATCGGTTCGTCCTGCGCACTCTTCTTATGGCTCTTGGACCGCGCCACCAACCTGCGCTTTCAAAACCCCTGGCTGCTGTTCCTGCTCCCCCCGGCCGGCGCCGCCATCAGCCTGCTCTACAGCCGTATCGGCAATGGGGCCGAGGGGGGCAACAACCTGCTCATGGACGCCATCCATGGCAGCGAGAACGGCGACAGCGGTATCGTGGTGCCGCGCCGCATGGCTCCCCTGATCCTGGTGGCAACCATCATCTCCCACCTCTTCGGCGGCTCGGTGGGACGCGAAGGCACCGCGGTACAGATGGGAGGCAGCATCGCCGCCGCCATCGGGCGCTGGTTCCGCCTGAACCTGGGCGATTTTCGCATCCTGCTGATGGCCGGCATCGCCGCCGGCTTCGGCGCCGTGTTCGGAACCCCCCTGACCGGGGCGGTATTCGCCATGGAGGTGCTGGCAGTGGGGCGCATGAACTACGACGCCCTGATCCCCTGCCTGGCCGCCGCCATCATCGGCGACCAGGCCTGCCTTGCCTGGGGACTCCACCACAGCCGCTATTCCGTTGCAGCCGTGGCGCCCGAGATCGTCGGCCCGCTCACCCTCAAGGTAATCCTGGCTGCCATTGCCTTCGGCCTGGCCAGCGTGCTCTTCGCCGAACTGATCCACGGCATCAGCCACATCTTCAAACGCACCGTTTCCCGCCCCTGGCTGCGCCCCGTGCTGGGGGGGCTGCTGGTCATCGCCCTGACCTATCTGCTGGGCACGCGGGACTACCTGGGACTGGGGGTGAGCTCACCCGACCCGCAGGCGGTCACGATCATCTCCTGCTTTTCAGCCAACGGTGCCACCCCCTGGAGCTGGTGGTGGAAGCTGCTCTTCACCGTCATCACCCTGGGAAGCGGGTTCAAGGGGGGCGAGGTAACCCCGCTGTTCTTCATCGGCGCGGCCCTGGGCAACGCCCTGGCACTACTGATGAACGCGCCGGTGGAACTTTTCGCCGCCCTGGGCTTCGTAGCGGTCTTCGCCGGGGCCAGCAACACCCCGCTGGCCTGTACCCTGATGGGTATCGAACTGTTCGGGGCCTCCTGCTCGCTCTACTTCGCCATTGCCTGCTTCCTCTCCTACCTCTGCAGCGGCCACTCCGGCATCTACCTCTCCCAGCGCATCGGGACGCCTAAACCCGGTTCGAAACACCTGCCGGCCAGCGACTCCCTGCGGGCGGCACGGGAACTGCGACCCGGCTGGGGAGATTTCCTGGCCCGGCGACGCACTGCTTCAGAAACCGAACCATCCCGGAACGGATAAAAAGGAGACCGGATCATGCCCCACCGTCATCAGGTCACATCACGGGAGATCGGCCAGGTCCGCATCTACATGACCCAGGGAGAGCGGCGCAAGAGCAGCCGCAATGGGCTTAGGAAGCTCTTGTCCGGCAACCCGCCGCTGTACAAGGAGATCATCCGGGCCGCCAAATCTTTTGGCCTGCTGAACGCCACCGCCCACCACACCCAGTACGGCTTCAGCGGCAGGGGGCAACTGCAGGCGGACGACATGGAGATAGCCAATCCGGACCAGAACCTGTGCGTTGAACTGATCGGGCCACGCGCCCAACTGGAGCAGTTCTGCCGCAGGCACGGTAAACTGCTGGCCGACAAGGTGGTCATCTACAAGCATATGGAGCATTGGGAAATCAGGGCTCGCGGCCTGCATGCCGACCAGGCGCCAGTCACCGACTACCTGGAACCGGAGACCGTAATTACCGATGATCCCGAATAGGCACGTTGCCCGGCCACCTGACTGAGCACCTGCCGATCCACTCCCACTTCCCCTTTGATCTGGCTGCCTCCGCCCCCCTATTCCTGGCGGAAACAGGTCGCTGGCTCCTCCCGATCCGCCACGAAAACCGACCCGCCAAAAACAGCTTCCGTCCGGGAGCACCCGGTTCCTGACTCCGCGATGATATTTTCACAAAGCCCGCTATACTCTGCTGAGGAGAAGATCCCATGAAGAGCGCGCTTACCATAGCCCTGTTCTGCGCCGGTGGGGGGCTTGCCCGCTACTACCTCTCCGGGTGGGTCTACGGCCTTCTGGGCCGGGCCTTTCCCTTTGGCACCCTGGCGGTCAACCTGATCGGCGCCTACTGCATCGGCCTGATCATGGAGATCAGTCTCCGCAGCACGCTGATTCCGGCCACCCTGCGTCTGGGGTTGACCGTCGGCTTCATGGGGGGGCTGACCACTTTTTCCACCTTCAGCTACGAAACTTTCAAGCTGCTTGAGGATGGGCAATACCTGGTTGCCATGGTCAATGCCCTGGCCAGCGTGGTGATGTGCCTGCTCTGCACCTGGCTCGGCGTAATCACCGCCCGGGCACTTATCCAAGGAGGATTCTGATGACACGGTTGCTTGGTGATCAGGTACTGATGAGAATATTCATCGGCGAGACCGACCGCTACGAGCATAAGCCGCTCTACGAGGCGCTGGTGGAGTTGCTGCGGCGGGAGGGATTTGCTGGCGCAACGGTGCTGCGCGGCGTGAGCGGTTTCGGCGCCCACCGGGTCTACCACTCCCAGAAGCTGCTGGACCTGTCAGCCGATCTGCCCATGGTGGTGGAGGCGGTGGACACCCCGGAGAAGATCGACGCCATCATGCCCCGCATCAACGACATGATGGCCGGCGGCATGATCACGCTGGAGAAGGTGACGGTTAACCGCTACAGCCCCAAGACATGAAGAAGGCTTCCTGACTCCCAGACGCAGGCCCTACCACTCCTTTTCCGGAACCACCAGGTACGCGCCGAGTTGTTCGGCAAGATAAAGCAAAAGCGGCTTCACCTTCCCATACTCTTCAGAGTTCAACCGTTTTTCGTAGCTGCTCGTTGATCCCGCGTATGCATTGCCGCAGAAAACGGTCGGCACGAACAGGTTCAGGTTGCTGAACGTAAGCCTGGCCTTACCCTCTTTCACCTCTTCCCGTAGTGTGAACCTGACTTCCCACCCCTCTTTGTAGGCCTCGGAATAACGCCCCAGGGGATACAGAATGGCGGCGTTGGCAATCAGCACCCCCTTTTCCCCGTTTTCATACTGGATGACGGTCCTGGTACTGTTCTGCTGCCACCCTCCGGCCATGGACTGGCGGAAGGTTTGCGCAAACCATATTTTCGATTTCTCGAAAATGCGCTCTTTCGAAACCGTCGGGGCATCCACAACCGTTTGGATGACAAGCTGTTCCGGCGGCAGGGGCTGCACAGCGGCACACCCCGCCAGAAGCAGTGCAAAAACCATCACCGTTGCCATTATTCTCATCATAAGAATTTCCTTTCCCGTTATGCTCCCTGACCAGGAGCTGAATCCAACCAGCGGCCATGGATATCATTCTACCGAAAAGAAGAGTTTTTTTTCGATCAGCATTCAGGCGATGCAACCGGCCATTGATAGGTATACAGCCATTTGTGATGCCTTTTCAGGTCAAACCTCGTGCCCTGGCCGGGAAAAAAACCGGAGCAGGCGCAAACCGTTGAACACCACCAGCAGGCTTGCTCCCATGTCCGCAAACACGGCCATCCAGAGTGTCGCCTGCCCGCCCAGGGCCAGCGCGAGAAACACGACCTTGATGCCGAGGGCCAACGCTATGTTCTGCCTGAGGATCGAAGCACAGTGGCGGCTCAGGCCGATGAAATCGGCTACCTTTCGCGGGTCGTCGTCCATGATGGCCACGTCGGCGGTTTCCAGGGCAATGGCGCTCCCGGCCGCGGCCATGGCAATACCGATGTCCGCCCGCGCCAGAGCAGGGGCATCGTTCACCCCGTCACCGACCATGGCGACCGCTGCAAAGCGCTCCTTGAGTTCGGCGATGGCGGTTAGCTTGTTTTCCGGCATCAGGTGGGCGCGTACATCCCAGATCCCGACCTGATCGGCAATTGCCCGGGCAGTGGCGGAATTGTCACCCGTCAACATCACCGGCTCGATGTGCAGTGCCCTGAGCAGCGTCACCGCCTGGGCGCTCTCCGGCCGGACGGTGTCGGCCAGTCCGAACAGGGCCATTGGCCCGGAATCTGCGCAGAGGATGACCGTCGTTTTGCCCGCACCTTCCAACAGAGCGACCCGGGCCTCCAGGGAGTGAGAGGCAAAACCCAGCTCGGCGGCAAGGCGATGATTGCCCAGATGCCAGGATTGTCCATCGATGAAGCCTCTGACGCCGTGGCCGTTGAGAGCGCCGAACGCCTCCACCGCCAACAGGCCGGCATCGGGCTGCCGTCTTCTCCAGCCGGCAACCAGGGCTTTGGCGATGGGGTGGGTGCTCTGCTCGTCGAGACTGGCGGCGATCAACAGGGCCTGTTCGACCGGCATGTCGTCCAGCGCGCTGGCGTCGGTCAGTTCCGGCTTGCCCCGGGTCAGCGTACCGGTCTTGTCCAGGGCCACCGCTTTCAACAATCGGCCACCTTCCAGGTATACGCCTCCCTTGATCAGGATGCCGTGCCTGGCCGCCGCGGCCAGGCCGCTGACCACGGTGACCGGAGTGGACAGCACCAGTGCGCAGGGACAGGCGATGACCAGCATGACGAGCGCCTGATAGAGCCAGCCCCCCCAGGTTCCGCCGAGCAGTAGCGGACCACCAACAGCCACCCCAACGGCCAAGGCGACCACCGTCGGCGTGTAATACCGGGCAAAACGATCGACGAAACGCTGCGTGGGCGCACGTTGCGACTGAGCCTGCTGGATGGCGGAGGCGATTCGGGCCAGGGTGCTGTCGCCGGCACCTGCCGTCACAATGGCTTCCACCACGCCATCGGTAACGATGCTGCCGGCATACAGCAGGTCACCCGCCTGTTTATCCACCGGCAAGCTCTCCCCGGTAATCGCAGCCTGGTCAAGGCTGGCACGGCCATATTCGACCCGGCTGTCCAGCGGCACGCGCGAGCCGGTGCGAACCCGGATGCGACTGCCAACCTCAACACCGGCAACCGGTTGTTCCAGCCAGTCATTGCCGACCCTGACTTCGGCGGTTTCCGGGGCAAGATTTGAGAGCGATGTGACGGCCTGACGCACCCGCTCCAGAGAGAGCACTTCGATGGCCTCGGCAACGGCGAACAGGAACACCACCATGGCCGCCTCCGGCCATTTATTGGTGATGATGGCGCCGACTATTGCCAGGGACATCAAGAAATAGATGTTGAGGGTCAGATTCCTGAAGGCGATCCAGCCCTTTTTCAGTGTGGGCAGCCCCGCACTGGCGATCGACAGGGCCGCCAACGCCATGACCGGCCATGAGGCGTCCTGTCCCGTTGTCCAAGCGATTAGTTCAGCTGCGACAGCCGCACAGCCGGCAACGGCCAAGAGCACTTTTCTTCGTCTGCCCAGCCCCGCAGGAGCGACAGGCGCCGAAGAACCAGCTTCGAGCAGCTCAGGCGCCATATCCAGCTTTTGCAGCGCGGAAAAGATGGCCCGCGGATCGGCCAGGCAGTGGTACACCGTCAGTTCCCGATCCAGCAGGTTGAAATCCAGTCGGGCAATGCCCGGCATCGCCTCCAGTCTGTTGCGTATCAACCGCTCCTCCACCGGACAGTCCATGTTGTTGATGCGGTACCGCACCCGGCTGGCGCCTTCGGGAGACGGGCTGTTCCTGTCAAATATCGACGCGCTGCCGGCAGAGGCGGTGGGACAGCATCCGCAGGAATGATCGTTGTTGACGTGGACATGAGCCGCTTCACCGTCATGGGCAGGAGCGTCTTCATGGCACTGCCGTTCATGACTGCGGGAACATCCGCACTCAGGGATATGGAGCAGGGGGGCTGTTTTTGGCGTAGCAGGCTTGTTCATGGTGGCGCACCTCCGAGGCTATGCTACTATTAGACAGCCTGTACCCACTTCAGGGTCAAGGGCTTTTCGGAGAGGATTGGCATGAAAATCGGAGAACTGGCGCAACGCGGCGACTGCAGCGTGGAAACGGTACGCTTTTACGAGCGGGAGGGCCTGCTGGAATCGCCTGCGCGTGACAGCAACGGCTATCGCTGCTACACCGGCACCCATCTGGTGCAGCTCAACTTCATCCGCCACTGCCGCTCGCTGGGCATGGGATTGCCGGATGTGCGCAGATTGCGCTCACTGCAGGCCCATCCCGAACAGGGCTGCGACGAGATCAACCACTTGATCGAAAGCCAGATCGAGCGTGTCCACCAGCAGATCCGGTCACTGCACCTGCTGGAGCAGCAGTTACACGCGCTGCGGGATACCTGTCATGCCACGACGAATGTGGGCGAATGCGGCATCCTGCGCAATCTGGAGCAGGCGGCCGAGGGGGAGAACTGCATCTGCCATCCTCCCGACACGACAAACTGAGGCTCATCAAACGTAATCCGCGTATCAAACGGCAGCGCTGTTTCGCGAACAGACTGTTCATGGAGTACACCAGAACCAGCCCCGCGTTCCAGCAGGGGGAGGACGAATACCAATGACCAGCTACCTGCAGCAGTTTGACCCCGTTACCCAGGCCCTGCTGGCCACGCTCTTCACCTGGGGCGTGACCGCCGCCGGGGCCGGGCTGGTTTTCCTGACCAGGACGGTCAACGCGAAACTGATGGATTCCATGCTGGGATTCGCCGCCGGCGTGATGATCGCCGCCAGCTTCTGGTCGCTGCTGGCGCCCGGCATCGACATGGCCGAGCAGATGGGGCAGATTCCCTGGCTGACCGCCGTGATCGGCTTCATGGGTGGGGGACTGTTCATGCGGCTGACCGACCGCCTGCTCCCCCACCTGCACCCCGGATTCGCCACGGACCAGAGCGAGGGAATCAAGACCTCCTGGCAGCGCTCCACGCTGCTGGTGCTGGCCATCACCCTGCACAACATCCCCGAGGGGCTGGCGGTGGGGGTCGCCTTCGGGGCCGTATCAGCCGGCCTCTCCTCGGCCACCATCGGCGGCGCCATTGCCCTGGCCATCGGCATCGGCCTTCAGAACTTCCCCGAGGGGGCTGCCGTATCCATGCCGCTGCGGCGGGAGGGGATGGGGACCGGCAAGAGCTTCTTCCTTGGCCAGGCCTCGGGAATGGTGGAGCCGGTGGCCGGGGTGCTGGGGGCGCTGTTCGTGATCCAGATGCGGGGGGTCCTCCCCTACGCCCTCTGCTTCGCCGCCGGCGCCATGATCTTCGTCGTGGTGGAGGAGCTGATTCCTGAATCCCAGCGGGTTCCCGCCCACATCGACCTGGTCACCATCGCCACCATGGCGGGCTTTTCGGTGATGATGATCCTGGACGTGGCTTTGGGATAGTACCGCCACCCTGCTATACGCCAATTCTCCAGCCCATTCGATCCTTCACTGCATTCATCTTGGGGGCGACCGACGCGGCGCCGGCCGCCGTCCGCTCGACCAGCAGTGCCGCTTCGCTCCCCGGCGGGCACTCCAGCGCGGTTCTGCTGTTCGCCTATGAACTGGACCTGATCAAGGTGTGGGAATCGCGTCGCCCCCCCCCCCCGGACTGGGGGGCATCGGCTGCCTGGACGCGACCCGTTTTCTGAAGAAGCTAAACGACATGGGCGGCATGCGGCTGGAAAGTTGGCTCCAGGCGTGCTTTTTTTGTCTTCCAACGTTAGCGCCGGCTTCGATTTCCGGGTACAACAGTATCTGTTGATAAAGACGATCATGTTCACGGGCACACATGGTCCCTTCCCCGAAAGCATGGAAACGCGCCCTAATCGATTCAAGCGCCGGAATACCATCCCACCATGGCCCCGGACGGCACGGTTAACCCCTTTTCCGTGCGGTCCGGTTCCTTCCGGCGGATCCGGTCGGTGAAAATCACACACCGACCGGATTTTTTTGTCGAAAAACGTCCCCGCCATACGAAACCACCAAGACGTCTTCTCGGGGGGAAACATACACGGAGATTCAGGCTGACGGGATATTGCCTCAAGAGCGGCGCCATCGATCAAAGCGACAGCAATCGGCTACATGGCCGCGCATCTGATATCGCCGTTGTGCGCCCGTTCGAGATCGGTCTGTGCCATGCCGACACCTCGACAGGCCATTGTCCGATGGACGTAGCGCAGAAGGTACTCGGTGGTGGTCCAGTCGATGCACTTGTCGGTAACAGAAACACCGTATCTGAGCTGCGACAGGTCCGTGGGAATCGGCTGATTGCCGGCTTCCAGAAAACTCTCAAGCATTATGCAGCGAATCGAACTGTTGCCGTCGGCGAGCTGCCGGCAGACAGTGACCAGCCCCTCCTGCTGGCGCTGGTGGTCGCCGCCGGAGTTTGCATGACTGCAATCTACCGCGATTGCCTGAGTGAGACCGGCCTTGTCCAGCATCTCCTCTACCTTGCGAATGTCCTCGGGAAAATAATTGGAGCGGCCGTTGCCGCCGCGAAGAATCACGTGAGCATCGGCGTTGCCGCCGGCCATGACGCTGGTGTAGCGCCCGTTCTTATCGACACTCAGGAAGCGGTGCGGGTACCGGGCGGCACGGACGGCGTCAACGGCGATCCGCAGGTTGCCGTCGGTGCCGTTCTTGAAGCCGACCGGAAAGGGAAGCCCGCTCGCCATTTCCCGGTGAATCTGCGATTCGGTCGTGCGTGCGCCGATCGCCCCCCAGCTGATCAGATCACCCAGATAGAGGGGGGTAAACGGGCTGAGTATCTCGCAGGCCACGGGAAGGCCCAGACCGGTAATGGAACGGAGCAGGTCGCGGGCAATCACGAGCCCCTTGGATATCCGGCACGATCCGTCCAGGTCCGGGTCGTTGAGCAGCCCTTTCCAGCCCGTAGCGGTACGCGGTTTTTCCAGATACACCCGCATCACCGGCAGCAGCCGGTCCTCCAGTTCCCCTGCCAGGCCGGCCAGGCGCTCAGCATAGTCAAGAGCCGCCCTGGTGTCATGAATCGAGCAGGGGCCGACCACCGCCAGCAGCCGCCCGTCGACGCCGTTCAGGATGTCGGCCACCTGCTTCCGGAAATGGGCCACACGCGCGACGTCTTCTCCTGAAAGAGGAAATCTGCGTCTCAGGTCGTCCGGACCGATGACCGGCTTCCGATCATGTATGATTAGTTTTTTGATGTTCACAATCAGTATTTCACCCTGATGCCGTTCAACTCGTCCTTGGTAACGTCAGGCCACCGCTTCACGACCCATGTTCCGACCCATGCCTTGAAAACGGCGAGGTTCTTCTGGCGTTCCGCCTCCGTCGCCCCCAGGAACTGATACATGTTCCCGGCTTTCCCTCCCTTCAGGTTCCTGCCGTCATCGAGTCTGCGCATCAGGGCGCCGGTGCCGGGCCAGGCAGTGTAGTAAATCAGATGGCTGTAGCTGTTCATCCGCATTCCCTGCCCGTTTGCCAGCCACCTCTGCTTCTTCTCCTTGAACGCATCGTGTTCGGGAGCGGAGACATCGGAGTGACACGCGGCGCACCTGGCATCGAACAGCGGTTTCACGTCCTTGCGCCACGTCGTTTCCTGGCCCCATGACAGCGAGCAGCTCAGCGCAATCCCTGCAACAACAAATACGAATTCTCTTTTCATCGGTTCAGCCTCCTTGTGTTGAATGAAGATGGTCGGTACTCCGTTGCCCGTTCGGGATTTTCTCAGTCATCGCCATACGCCCTCCGGTAGTCCATGACCCTGGCCACATAGTCGCGGGTTTCCCGATAGGGGGGAATGCCGCCGTACCGGGCCACCTTGGCGAGACCCGCGTTGTACGCGGCCAGGGCAAGCCGGACGTCACCGTTGAAGGTGTCCAGCAGGAACCTGAGATACCGCACCCCGCCACGGATATTGTCGGCTGGATCGAACGCGTTCGTGACCTTAAGCCCCTGGGCGGTCTTTGGCATGAGCTGCATCAGGCCCGCGGCCCCTTTCGGCGAAACCGCGTTGGGGTTGTACCCCGATTCAGCCCGGATAACCGCCTTTACCAGCGCCTTGTCCACTCCGTACTCCGTGGCGCACGAGTCGATGATCGTCTCAAACAGTCCGGGATCACGGCTGTAGCCGGAAAACCTGAAGGTGGTACGCACCTTCCGGTCATCCTCAATGTGACGTATGAACACCCTGGACCGGCGGTTCACCGGTGCATCGGTGAAGTGGATCACCCCGTTGCCATCTTCATGCATGTAGATATCGGCAACGGCGGGAGCCGTGCTCCCCGCAACGATAGCGAGCGCTCCACAGACAACCCATTGATTCATCGACAAAAACCGCCTTTTCATATCCGATTCACCGCTTCCCTAAAATCAGATCGACTCGAGAAACCTGATAACATCCTTTCGTTTGTCCGCGGAAAGGTGGCGAAACATCTCCCGGGCAAAGTTCGCCTCGCCGAAATGCCAGAGAATGGCTTCCTCGAAATCTCTGGCGCGCCGGTCATGGAACAGGTCCGTGTGATCGGCGGCATTACGCGACAGCCCCCGGGCCCAGAGAGGCGGCGTCCGGAAGAACCTGCTGACGCCATGGTTCATTGTGCCCAGATCATGGGTCAGCATATCCGTATACGGCCAGATTTTCTGCTTCCCATAGGCGGGAATATACGGGTACTCGCCCGTAACCCAGCTCGGCTTGTGGCATTGCACGCACCCCATCATCTGGAAGAGATCCCTGCCACGTTGTACCTCCGGCTTATGGAGGTTGCGCGCGGCGGGCACCGCCAGGCCGCGGGACCAGACCATGAGGTCATCGACGTCTTTTTGCGTCAGTTCGTGAGGTTGCGAACCGACAAGGGGGGCTGTATCCAGACCGAGCTCCTTCTGCTTGGCAATCCATTGCGAAGAGGCGAACAGCTGCGGACGATCCGTGCGGGTGAGGTTGAACACGTTCCACATACCGTTGAGACCGGGGCCGTTCTGGAGGGTCGCCCTGGTGTTGTGATAGGTGAACTTGCCCAGGTGCTTTTTTCCGTCGTGGGGCTCCACAATCCATGCGCCGGGCCGGCCCTTGACCGACCCGGGCATGGCCTGCTGGCGCTTGGCCTCGGCGATGATATCCTCGTCGGGGATTGCATCCAGAAGCCCGCTGCCGTAGAACCCGATGGTGGATTCGAGGCTGACCTTGTAGCCGGCCGGCAGGGGGAGCAGCGGATCGACCAGCTCAGCCGTCGGATAGATCAGGGTTCCCTCCGTCGGTTTGCCGCTGTTGTAGCGGGTTCCGTCCGGATACCTGTTGCCGTACTGGTCGACGAAATTGCGCCAAGTGATCTTGACGTCTCTGGCAGGCGGCTTGTAGGGAGGCACGGCCCTGGTCTGCAGCATGAACATATAACCGTCGACAAGCTTGCCGTCCGGCGTATGGACGAATACGGTGTAGCCATTGCCGAACTGGGTGGAAAATTTGTCAACCCGGCGTCCCCTGCCGTAGTTGGGGTGGCAGTTCATGCAGGAGTTGGTGATATAGACCGGTCACAGCCCGCCGTAGGGCGCCTTGGGATCGGTGACGAAATCCGCCAGGAACAGCAGCTCGCCATCGTTGAACTGCCGGTTCAGCTTCGGGTTCGCCGCGACGGCGGGCGAGGGCAACTCCAGGCAGCGTGAGGTGGTATCGAAGACCGTCCCCATCCGCCCTCCAGAAAAGTACTCTTCCGTCAGTCCGGGCGGCGTCCCCCCCAGCGACACATGGGCAAGGAGCCGGGCGCTGAAGCCGACGGCAACAACGGTGAGTGTCAGCAGCAGAATTAACGGCGCTTTTCGGCGCAATCCGTCTGGATTCATGGGTCTCCTCATTTCATCGGGTGGGATTCCGGCAGCGGGACTCCGTAGGGGGCAAACGGCCGGGTTGACGGGTCCATGGCCACCAGCAGCGCGGCGACCGACAGCCGGGCGGTCAGCTTGTGGCACGCCGACTCCGCCCTTCTGATCAGCAGCTCCCTCTCTTCGCCGTTTCCGCCGTACGGTCCGGCGGCCTCGGTGATCCTGAACGCCGTGTCCGCCAGGGCAATTCTGATACGTCGGTCAAGAACCTCGTCCCGGCTCGCCAGAAGCTCCGACACCGAATGGCCGCGGTCCCCTTCGGCGCCCCCCAGATACGCGTTCTCGACGCTTTTAAGGATATTCAGGAGGTCGGCGCGCCCGTTGCGGCTGTACCAGGTCCTGCCGCCACGGGGGTTGGCGGAGTCCAGCTCGCCGGCGATGGCGTCGCCCAGGTCTTCGGTAACTGCCACGCTTTCCTGAAAAATCTCCTGAAGCGCAACGGAGTGCGACAGATAGCGGCTTCCGGGGGCGCCCGGATGCTTGAACTCATCCGCATAGGAGCTTCTGGTTCTCATTCCGGCCGCCTTGAGCAGGGCCGCCTTGTCCGCCGGCATCCTGGACGAGCCGGCCCAGGATGCCTCGAAGTCCATGCTTTCCAGGGTCATGGCCCTGGTTGCGGCGACCAGGTACTCCAGCTCGGCCGGAGTCATATCCTTCGCCCGCCGCGGTTTTCCATCCCTGAACAGCAGATACTCGGCAGCCGGCAGGCCTCGCTGGGTAGACAGCAGTTCCTCGCGCAGGTACCGCTCGTCAACGGCCACCCTGCCGGCCGTCATCTCGCCCAGCAGGTGATCCACCAGGGGACGATCGAGGGGAAAGGTGTCCAGCTGCTTGTCGAAATTG
Organism: Pelobacter propionicus DSM 2379; assembly: GCF_000015045.1. Lineage (GTDB taxonomy): Bacteria > Desulfobacterota > Desulfuromonadia > Geobacterales > Pseudopelobacteraceae > Pseudopelobacter > Pseudopelobacter propionicus. The sequence goes on along the minus strand of NC_008609.1, from coordinate 873,090 downwards.
TAATGCGCCGCCGGTCCGAACATGAAGGTGGCCGTCTTCTTCCATTGGGCGCGGGCCGTGCGCCACGCCTCCGCGGCGGCAGCCGCATTCCCGTCGGTCGGCTCGGCCCTGAGCCTGACGGCCGCCTGTTCCAGCAGCCTGAAATCCTGAACGGCGCGGGCAATTGTCTTCAGCACCACCTTGTCCGCGTAATCCTCAAGCACCTGGTCCAGTTTTCTTTCGACAAGGAACCGTGTAACGCTCTCGTTGCGGACAAGCGCCACAGCCCCCAGGCCGACCAGAAGCGCCAGTGCCGCCAGCACGGTCAAACGAATCAGTTTCTTTCCCACGTCAGTATCTCCCGCCGGAATCCATCCGCGGAGCCAGCTCATTCAGGCGCCGCGGATTCCCCCCCCTGTCCGGTTCGGTACGGTCAATCCCGGACGAGAGTTTCCGGACATCTTCAGTCGTCGCGGCGCCGCGCGGGTCCCGCATCTGCCGCAACTGTTCCAGGCAGGCGTTGAGAGGGGCCGACAAATGGCCGTAATAATCGGACGTTCTGAAGACGACCTCGCGTTCCGGAAAATCACCCCGGCTTGCGCGGTCCAGCACATCATGGAGTTTTTCCAGAAACCCCGCCACCGAACGGCTGCGCCGCAAACTGAAAAAAACCGTCGTGAACGTCGCGACGCACACGGACACCAGCACCAGGAAAACCAGCGTCCGGTTGTGATTGTAGGCAACCGAGCCGTCCCACTCCAGCAGATAGAACCACGACAGGAGCGCCGCCGTCGCGAGCACCACCAGAATATTGGCGAAAACGCCAACCGCCATTTGGGCACACTGGTAACGGATGTTGACAAAAAACTTCCTCTGATGTTTCTTGTTCACGACACACCTCCATAGAATTCAGGTTGTTACGGGCCGCTCCGTACCATATCGTCGCCAGTCCCCATGATACCGTCCGGCCCCAGACTGTGCAGACGGTATGACCTTCCATTCCCGGACAGGGTGTAGACATAGGGATTGCCCCAATGGTCCACGGCAAGCTCCTTGACATTGGTTTCCTTGAACGTTTCCCTGAGCCACACAGGGAATTCCTCTTCGGAGGGGAGTCTCCGGTCCAGTACGTAGGTGGCGTCCAGCATGACCGATATGGAGCGGAGATCCCCCGCGGTACCGACCTGCTGGGCTGCCTCGACGCTGTCATCGAACAGCGCCTGCATCTGTTCCGGGAGCCCCACATACACGGCGACGGCGGAGCCGATCAGTGCGATAAGCATCCCCAGTGTGAACGTATTCAAGGTTGGACCGCCACTCGTGTTCGTTTTCCGATCATCCACACCATGCCGAGCAGCGGCAGCAACAGGATGACCGCCTGCGCCAGGACCGTTTCCCGGGTCGGAAAGAGTCCCAGCCAGCTCACCATCGGCCACCCTTCGAGCCGGGTCGTCCGGACAAGGCCGCTCACCTGGAGTTCCAGGATCCCCTGGCCGGCAAACATGAACGCCATGACAAACAGCATCAGCGCCGTCCCGCCGAAGAACAGCCCGAGCGGCAGGCGGATCGAGGCGACTTTCACCAGCAGGTAGACGACCACGAGCGCGACGGCGGCCAGCGCCATGCCAACCCAGACGGCATCAAGACCACCCAACGTCCCTGCCATGAGCGCCTGGTAGAACAGGATCGTCTCCGCCCCTTCCCTGAAAACGGCGAGAAAGGCGACCAGACCGAGGGCAAACAGGCTTCCCCTGCCCATGGCCCGATCCATCGTATCCCTGATGAATGCCTGCCATCGCTCGGCGTCCCTTTTGGCGGTCAGCCAGTAGCTGACATACAGGAGGACCGCAGCGGCGACGAGCATGGTCACCCCCTCCAGCATCTCCCGGTTGGCCCCGCTCGTCCTGATCAGGCTGCCGAGAACCCAGGCAGCAACGACGCTGGCGACCAACGCCCAGCAGACCCCGTGCCAGATGACCCTGACCTTGTCGGCGTATCCCGAGCGGCGGAGATAGGCCACCAGGGCCGCAACCACAAGCATGGCCTCAAGGCCTTCGCGGAAGAGAATGACAAAGGACTGCATCACCCGCCCCCCGTAGCCGGTACCGTTGCTGGAATAGTGAGTCACGGCGTAGTCGAGGTCATTTTTCAGGGCAGCCCATGACTTTTCCAGAACCGCTTTCGGCTTTCCCCCCATGGCCTGGCTGATCAGCAGACTGAAGCCGGACTCGATCCGCAGCATGAATGAGTTGTCTTTCAGCCGGAGGGTGAATTCCATGCCGCTGGATTCGAAGATATCGAAATAGAGCCTGGAAAACTCGTTGCCGGTCTGCGTCGAGACCGTGGGCGAGTAGTTGGCCATGGCCGCGTCCCCCCGCCTGACGATTTCGGCCACGACCGGCCGGTAATCTTCGGTTACTCCCTGGGCGGCATGAAGAACCGCCGGAATGGTCAGCAGCAGGAACAGGGCACAACAGATGAAATCTTTCATATTCAGTCCTTCTCGTAATTTTTATCAGCGTTGTCCGGCCGGGTTCTTGCTGCCTGGTTCCTCCCCCTTCAAGAGGGAGGTAGGGAGGGAAAACCTATGACATGGAGATGAAACGCTGAACCTGACGCATGAAGAGGGCCGTCGTTTCCCCGGAGCACTCCTCCCCGTAGCGGATCAGGATGTAGCGGCCGATGATATCCTCCGCAGCTGCGGACAGTTCGGGACGTTCACGGCTCACGCGCCGGAGATAGTCGCGCGGGCATTCGGTTTCCGACTTCTCCACGCCGAGCGTTTTCAACCTGCGGCAGAACCTGAGCCAGCTCTCCGCAACCGGGTCGACCCGGCGCCGGTCGCGCCACCATGCCGCCAGCAGATAGATGCCCAGCAACGACAGAACCCCCGCCGTACCGCCAATCAGAAGATCGAGCCAGTTGCCTTCCTTGACGCCGGCCCCTTTCAGGAGTTCCATCTGGCGGTTGGGGTCGTAGCGGATAACCCATTTCCGCACGCCTCCCAGAAGGGAAGATAAGCTCGGCAGACTCCGGCGATCCTTCTGTTTGACCGCCACCGGTTCCGCCGGTTTACCGCCCTTGTCCGGCTTTTCCGTTTCGGGGAGCGGCTTTTCCCTGCCGGTTTCCATCTTTACGACGGATTCTTTGGGCTTTTTCTCCGAAAGCGCCGTGTCGTCAGCCGCGAGCGGCAGGATGATATCCTTGGGCTCCACCCTGCTCCACCCCTTGCCGTCCCGCCAGATTTCCACCCAGGCATGGGCGTCGGCGCGTTTGACGATCACGAAATTGGTCAGCGCGATGATGGTCCCGCCGCGGTAGCCGCTGACCAGCCGGGCCGGAATACCGGCGGCCCTCATCAGCATCACGAAACTGCCGGCGAGATATTCGGCGCCGCCCCGTTTTTCGTCAAAGAAGAAGCGATCCAGCGAGTCCTTTCCCGGAGGGATGACATACCCGGCGTCAAAGCGGTAGGCGCCGTCCGCCAGAAGACGGAGCGCCTGGTGGACGATGGCGTCCGTCTTTTTATGCTTTTTTGCCAGCTCCGCTCCAAGGGCGCGCAGCCGCGGATTGGAGTTTTCCGACCAGGAAAGCCCCCTTTTCCGCTGTTCGTCGCCAAGCTCGACCCCTGTCAGATACTCCAGGTACGAAAGCATCTCAAACTTGGGTTCCTGGTCGTCGATCTTCCGGATGCTCAACAACTGGTATTCGTCGGAGATGAACGATTCGGGGGCCGGCGCCGCGGGAATGTCGAGACCATAAAGCCAGCGGCCGCCATTGGGCATGACCCGCAGGGTGTAGCGCACCGGATCCTTCCGGAAATGCAGTTCCCGGTCGAGCCGTTTTTTCGTGCGGATAGCGCGCTTGAGCAGCCTGGTTCGGTCATCCCAGCCTGCCGGGAGATTCCATTTTTCGCCGTCATACTCCCAGAAAACCGGTCCGCGCCAGTACAGCCGGCTTTTATAGGGCACGGCGCCCTTGAATTCGGCGACCAGAACATTGCCGGTCTGCTGGCTTGCCTTGTGAATCCCGCCCGGCTGCATTGATGTCGCCTTGCCGAAATCCCCCGCGCCCCGGTCCAGCATGGCCTTGACCGGCAGCCCAAAGGCCAGGCCGATATCCCACAAAGGCCCTGGAATACGCGGCAGGGTCAGAAAAAGGAGCAGCATCAGCGGCAGCCCGAGCGCGAAAATCAGTCCGGAACGCCTAAGAAAAAACAGTCCGGACAAGGCGGAGTCACCCGAGTGAATCGCCACCAGACTGACCGTAAGCAGAAAAACCACCAGCAGCATGTGCAGCAGGTTCAAAAGGTTTTCCCAATACAGCGTGCCGCAAGCGGTCAGGATCACGGCGGCAAATATCAGAAGCAGATAGTCCCGCCGTTTGCGCGCCTCCCCCCATTTGAGAAACACGACGGCAATGAAGAAGCTGAGCACGGCGTCGCCGCTGAACCAGCTTTCAAACGAAAGCCAGATGCCAGCCACGGTCATCGTCAGCAAAGCGGCGCCCGCGCCCCGGCCATACCAGCCTTTCCGCCACCGCCCCGCGTAATGCAGCGCGCCACCGGCAAGCGCTATCCCGGCAACCCATAAGGGAAGACGCACAAGACTCGGGAAAGCGGCCATGACAAGGGTCAGCAGTACCCACTGATAATAACCGCTCATGAAGTCCGCTCCGTTTCGCCATAAAGGGCAAGTGCTTGCAGGCAATGGCGGAGATGGCTCTCCTCGCCCGCCGGTTCAATCTTCATTCCCGGCAGTTCCAGGCCGTATTCCCGGTTCTGGCCGTGCACATCCAGCATCCAGCGACAAAGCTGCGACAGCTTCTGCTCCACGCCGCTTGCCCGCACGTCGCTCCATCTGAGCCAGAGCGCCGGACGTCCCTGGGCGCCGTCGAATTCCTTGGTGTAAAGCTCGTCAAAGCGGGCATATGCTTTCCACGAAATGCGGGAAAGCGTATCGCCCGGCGCATAACGCCGCATGCCGGTATAGGCGCCGGATTCGTTCAGCAGGTGGGCCTGCCGGCCCGCGGTCTGTTCCGGGACAGGCTGATCACCCGCGGGTTTTGGATAGGCCAGACATTCCGGCAGATCTTTCGTGCCCAGGCGCGCTTCAAAAATCCCCAGGGGAAAACAGCTTCTGAGATCCGCCGGGCAAGGCTTGATCAGACCTCGGGCAACGACCTGGCGCCGCAGGGTAATTTCAGTCTGTCCACCTGCAGCCAGATACTGTTCAGGGTCTGTTTCCGCTCCGGATGAACACGCCCTGATACCATAGCGACCGCGCTGTTTGCCGTTTTCCACGGTCAGACGCCAGATCGCTTTCTGGCCGGCAAAGACCGGAGCGACGCGCCAATCGGTCAAGCTCAGGCAGCTCAGGTTGACCCGGGTGTGATACCACCCCACCAGCGCGATCGAGAGCAACAGAGCCGTCATGGCGAAAATCAGATTGTTGCTGAAATTAACCGCCATCAGAAGCCCGCACAGAATGAGGCCCACGAAACCCCATCCCGAAGGAGTCAGGCGCATCCTGACTCTTCCCGGCCCCGGCCGGAACAATTTCAGGGAAAACGGTTGTTTCAGTAGCGCGGAAAGACGTTGACGCAAACCGGCCCCCCTAATCGACGGCAACATTGGCGATGATCTCCTCGCCGATCCGTGATGACGACATCCTGCCCGCCACCGGCGCCAGACGATGGCCCGCCACGGCCGGGAAAACGCTCTGGATATCTCCCGGCAGCAGCTTGTCCTCATCATGGATCAGCGCCCAGGCCTGCGCGGCGCGCAGCAACCCCAGCCCCGCCCGCGTGGAAAGACCGGTATGAAACAGCTCCGACGTTCTGGTGAAATCAAGCAACCGGTACAGGTAGCGCAAGACGGCGTCCGAAACCTTCACCTCCCGCACCCCGGCCTGGAGCGCCAGCAGATCGGACGGGGAGACGAGGGGATTCATGTTCTCCAGCATCGTTTTGCGGTCTTCCCCCCGAAGGATCTCCAATTCCGCGTCCTGATCGGGATAGCCCATGGAAATCCGCAGCAGAAAGCGGTCAAGCTGTGATTCGGGAAGCGGATAGGTGCCCACCTGTTCGGTGGGGTTCTGGGTGGCGATGACGTAAAACGGCTGCGGCAACTCGCGCGTTTTGCCGTCGGCGCTCACCTGGCGCTCCTCCATGGCCTCCAGCAGGGCGCTCTGGCACTTGGGAGTGGCGCGGTTGATTTCGTCCGCCAGCAGAAGCTGCGTAAAGACCGGTCCCGGGGTAAAATGGAACGCACCCTGGTTGCGATCGTAGACGGAACAGCCGATGACATCGCCGGGCAACAGGTCGCTGGTAAACTGCACCCGCTGGTATTCCAGCCCCAGAGCACGGCCCAATGCATGGGCCAGGACGGTCTTGCCGAGTCCGGGCACATCCTCGATCAGCAGGTGGCCGCGGGCGAGCAGGCAGGTGAGCGCCAGTTTGATCTGCTTCTCTTTGCCGAGTATGACACCGTTAAGCTGCGTAAAGACGGGGGCGAGCGTTGTTCCGGGCTGCCCGCAAGCCGGTTTTACTTTGTTCTTTTCCATGACGTCCCTTCTCAGAAATAGTAGGCACTGCTGAAATTGGTGGATCAGGAGTTCCACTCCATGTTGTTTGATTCTAAAAAAACGGCAATCCATCTCACGCAAAGGCGCTAAGACCTAAAAACAAATAATTGCAACATCATCCCCTTTCACCGAACAGGTGATTCCAGCGCCTTGTCCAACCATCCGGTTTTCTGCGCGAACTTCGTGACTTCGCGTGAACAACCGCCCTTTTTGGGGTTCATTTGCTCCCGCTCCCGGCAATCACGTTTTCAAAGCCGGTTTCGGAAACAAGATACAGCCAGGTGGAATCACCGTCCCTGCCGGCGGGCGCCAGTTCCTGCCGCTCCAGGGTCGCGGCGGCCCAGACGCCCCGCAGAGCGGTGACATCCAGTTTCAGCTCCCTGCTGGTCCGGTTGACGACCTTCAGGGCGGTCACGAAGTGCCGGCCGTCGCTCCAGGCGGCCGTGGGCAACGCCGCAACGCCGCTGACGGTGAAAACCTGAACCTCGCCCCGGACGTCCAGCGGCGCCGGCCGGACAGCGCCCACCGGCTGCCTGAGCGACAGGGGCTGGCGCACCTGGACGGCCGCTGTCTTGATCAACTCGGCAATGCCCTGTTCCTTCCCGCCGACAACGTCTGCGGGCGGTTCCGCATGCCGGTTCGCGGCGTCGGTCCGGCTAGTCCCGGTTGCGGAACGCTCCTGTTCCAGCTTGTCCATATAGGAGTTGATTTCACCGGTATTCCCCGACAGATCGTTCAGTCGCCGCCGGGTAACGGCCTCTCCCAGGTTCGGCGCTTGGAGTATGTAGGGGGTTATCAGGAGCACCAGTTCCGTCTTGGTTTTGATCTTCTGTTTCTGTTTGAAGAAGAAGCCCAGGTAAGGGATATCGCCCAGCAGCGGCACCTTGCTTTCGTAGTCGGTGATATTCGTCCGCATCATCCCTCCCACGGCAACCGTCATGCCATCCTGGGCCAGCACGGTTCCTTCCAGTTTCGACGTGTTGACGGTATCTATGGAAACGGTCTGAACGGTCGTCCCCACCGGCAACGGAATGCTGGCGCCGTTGGTTTTGACACTTGAATTCTCATGCACGATCCGCATCACCACCGAACGGTCGGCATTGATGGAGGGAAGAATGGTCAGGGTATTGCCGACGCTCTTGGTTTCCGTCACGGGAACGGGAAGGGTGTTATTGACCACCACGCCGCTGGTGGTGGTTGAGGTCGATGTCATTGTCGTGAAGCCGGTTGTCAGCACCGTCTCCTCTCCGATGAACAGCCGGGCCGGATGGTTGTTGGCGGCCATGAGCATCGGCGTGGCGATGGTCGTGAGGTTATTGTTCTGCTGCAAGAGCTGTAACCGCAGGCGCAGATCCGAACTCAGAAACTGATAGGTCAGGGTACTCTCGGAATTGAGAGCGAAATTACCCATACCCAACAAGGTACTGCCCACGGCGGATGCGGCGGTGTTCAGGGGGTTGGCGACCTGACCGTCATCGGGGCCGGTCTGGCTGCCGCCGCTGATGGTGCTGATGGTGAAAGCCGATTCGAACTTGTCGTTGAGCTGTACCTCCAGTACCTTCATCTCCAGCAGCACCTCCGGCACCTGCCGATCGGAATCCTGCACCACCTTCGCGATCTCGGTGAGCGCCTTTTCGTCGGAGGTGCGGACGAAGAGGATGTTGTGCTGCCGGTTGATGGTCACGTAGATGGGAGCTGTTTTGCGTTCGGTCAACTGGCGGAGCATTCCTTCGGGTATCTGCAGCTCCGTCTTGGCTTTCTGTTCAAGCAGGGCAAGCTGGGCCGAAGTCAGGTTCAGCTTTTCCTCGGTGCGGCCGGATCTGCTTCCGGAGCCGTCATTGCTACGGTTGTTCCTGTTGTCGCTGTTGTCGCTGTTGTTGCGGTTGTTTCTGCCGTTGCCGCTGTTGCTGTTGCTGTTGCTGTCGTCGTCATCATCGCCATCGTCGTTCTCGATCTCCGAATCCAGCCCGCTGATGGCGTAGTCGTCACCCGTATCCCAGTTGGCCTTCCCCTGCAGCTCCACCCGGTCGCCGTAGAGATCGGCGATGGTTCTGGCGGCGACAGCCACATTGAGATACTTGAGCTGGAACGACTTGATCGGTTCGTTGCGGAAGACCACGATATCCCGTTGGTACTCCTCAGTGGTCATCAGGATGAAAACGCCGGATTTCGGATTATGCCGGTACCAGAGCCCGGAAAGCCGGCAGATGCAGTCGACGATCTCGGCCACGGTCTGCTTGCGGATAAAGAACGTCACCCGCTTCTTGCCCGCCTCTCCGGTCGCAACGATATTGACTCCGGACAATTCCGAGATGATCCGGACGGCGTCCTGAACGTCTGCTTTCTTGAATTCCAATTCCTCCACGACCACGTTTCCCGCCATGTCGGTAGCGGTGCGGACTTTGCCTATTTCGGCGGCGCACGCGACGGAAACCGACAAAAGGACCGAGAGCAGCAGTGCCGCAACCGGCATGCGTCGTCTGACGGAAAGAGATGTCACAACAGGCGTTACAAACAGCATGAGGTCCCCTTTAGTGGACAATAATCATCCGGCCCAGCGATCCTGCTTCGACCAACATATTGAGTCTGTTGATTTTCTTGATCCGGATAGCCGTGTCGATTCCCAGTTCGTGCAGCCCCACGGTGTCCCTTTCCCGGACGATGTAGACACCGGCCCCCTCGATCTCCAGAAGCGCCGCGATCCTGCCGTCCGTGCCCCTGAGATGTCCGCGCAGACGCATTTTCGGCATGGTTCTGGCTTGCTCCACCGACCCCTCCTCGGAGCCGTAGGGGGAAAAAGCCGGCGGCCTCTCGGACTGCGTCCGCACCCGATTCGTCACGGAGAACGGGTCGCGTTGCAGCGCACCGGAAGCGCTCCTGGCCCTGCCGTTCCGCCCCGGCGGCACGACGGCGGACATTCCGCCGCCCCGCAGAGAGTGGGACCGCGTTTCGGGGAGCGCGCCGGCATTTTTTACGCTCCCCGCTCCTGTGCCGGATACCGGCTTCCGCGAGGCGGCAGTAGCGGCGGCGGATGCGGTTCCGCCCCCGTTCGCCCCGCGGGGCGTTCCGGGGTCCGCGGCAGTCACGGGGGCGATAGCGGCCCCATAGCTGACGGACGCAACGGACAGGAAAACCAGCAGCATGCGCGCTGCCAGACATGTTGATCTTGAATGTACCGGCCGCATCACATCCCACCCTTCGAAACAGACATCACTGCCTGGAAAAAAGCGAAGTAGACAAACCCGACCACAACCCCGACCATCAGAATCAGCATCGGTTCGATCGCCACGGAGATGAGTTTCACCCTGGCGGTCAACTCTTTCTGGTAATATTCTCCCGCGCCGTGCATTACCGTATCCAGCTGGCCGCTGCTCTCGCCGACCGCCGCCATGTGCCGCATCATCAGCGGGATATGGGGCTGGTCCAGGGTCTTGGACAGGGACTGCCCCTGCAGCAACCCGTCCGCCGCCGCGCTGAAACAATCGCTGACGGCGCTGTTTCCCATGACGCTGGCGGCGATGCGGATCGACTCCAGGGCCGTCACGCCGCTTCTCAGAAGCATGGCAAGACACCATCCGGCCTGGGCCATGGAGGCGAACAGGATCGCTTTACCCACCAGGGGCAGGGTCAGCAGCACCCTGTCCAGGAATTGCTTCCCTTTCCTGGTCGTGTACGCCACAAAAAGGGAGAAGAAGACGGCGCCCAGCGCGATCGCGAGGATGCGGCCGTAATCCTGGGCCCAGGCTGAAATATTCATCAGTACCTGGGTCGATGCCGGCAGGGCGGCGTTACGGGCGTTCAGAAAGGTCGCGAACCGGGGGATGACCCCCAGGACCAGGAAAATGACGACCCCGATGGAGACCAGCAGCACGAACAGGGGGTAGAACATGGCCGCTACCAGCTGACGCTTGATATCCTTGCTCCGTTCGATACTGTCCGCCAGCCGGTCCAGAATGTCGTCCAGGTTGCCGCTCTTTTCTCCGCTGGCGATCAGGTTGGAAACCATGGGGGTGAAGATCTTCTTTTCTCCGGCCAGGGTCCCTGAAAAACTGCCCCCTTTTCTGATTTCATCGCACATCTTTTTGATGGTCCGACGCAGACGCAGTTTGGCCGTCATCTCGGAGCTCGCGTCCAGGGCGGTGACCAGGGTATATCCGGCGCGCAGCATCATCGCCGTCTGGCGGAAGAAAATCACCAGATCTCCCGCCCCCACGGGAGCATACTGTCCCGGCCTCAGGAGCGGTTTCAGCCGTGCCAGCCATTCCCGGAAACCGTTTCCCGGTTTCGCTCCCCCCCCCTCCCAGACTTTCAGGACGAAAATGGAGCGGTTTCGGAGAAGACGCGCCACATCCTTTTCGGTTTCAGCCTCGATGGTTTCCCGCAGTTCCCGCCCTTGACCATCAAGGCCGATAAAGGAATAGAGCGACATCTAGTTCGCCTCCGCCCTTACGTGGAGCACTTCGGCAAGGGAGACCTCGCCCCGCAGAACCTTCTCGCGGGCGTCCTGCCAGAGGGTTGTGTAATTTCCGGCCATTTCCCGTATCCTCACCTCGCTTGCGCCTTCCGAGATCGCCAGACTCAGATCCTGGTCGATCCAGAACGCCTCGAACAGCCCGATGCGCCCCCTGAAGCCGCTGCCGAGGCAAAAGGAGCAGCCCCCCGGCTCGTAGATCTCCACCACGTTTTCGCCTTCCAGGTTGAGTATCCGCAGCTCCTCGGGCAGGGCCGGGCGTTTCCGGCAGCAGTTGACGCACAGTCGCCGCACCAGACGCTGGGCCAGCACACCGGTCAGGGTCGAAGCGATGAGAAAACGCTCGGCGCCGATATCCAGGAGCCTGGTAACCGCTCCGACGGCATCGTTGGTATGGAGGGTAGACATCACCAGGTGCCCCGTCATGGCCGCCCGCAGCCCGATATCAACCGTCTCCCGGTCGCGCATTTCCCCCACCAGGATGACATCGGGATCGTGACGCAGAAACGAGCGCAGCGCCTCGGCAAAGCCGACCTTGACGCTCACCTGGACCTGACTGACCCCGGCGATGGGCAGTTCCACCGGGTCTTCAACCGTCAGCACATTGATGGCGTTCACGTCCAGCTCCCGAATGGCGCTGTACAGCGTCGTCGACTTGCCGCTGCCGGTGGGGCCGGTCACCAGAATCACGCCATGGGGCCGGGCAATGGCACGGCGGAACGCCCCGAGCATCGTTTTCGGCATGCCCAGCTGCTCCAGCGTCAACCGGCCGGTATCCTGACCGAGGATACGCATGGTCGCCCGCTCGCCCCAGCGGGTTGGAATGGTGGCGACGCGGATATCCACCTCCGGGATGTCCCAGTTCATGATGGCGTATTTCATGGCGCCGTCCTGGGCCATGCGCTGCTCGGCGATATCCAGCCCCGCCAGCACCTTGATCCGGTTCAGCAGGGCATCTTCATCCGAGGCCGGCAGCATGCGGCCGAACTCCTGCATGCGGCCGTCCACCCGCAGGCGGATTCTCATCCTCCCCTCCTGGGGCTCGAAGTGCACGTCGGAGGCGCGGCGCAGGTACACCTCCTTCATGACGTCGTCCAGAAACTGGACCGGATCATTCTTTTCCGCCGCCGCGGGCCATGCCGCCCCCCCCTGGCCGCACCGCTCGAGCGCGCCGCGGAGCGCCGCGGGTTCCGCAAGAGCGGGACGATAGCGTTCACCGGTGGCGCGTTCGACACGCTCCAGGCTCAGGTGATCATCGGGATCCGCCAGCGCCAGCAGCCTGCCGCCGTCCGCGTCCCGCACCGGCAACAGCAGCCGGTGCTGCCGGCTCCCCTGGGGCAGGAGCGCCAGCGCTTCCGCATCGGCCGTCAGCTGCTCCGGCAGGAGAAAGGGAATCCCCCGCGCGTCGGCCAGGGACTGGTAGAGAGCGGCCTCGGGAAACCTGCCCGCCCTGGTGATCACCTCCAGCAGGGGGAGCCGCTCCCGTTTGGCCTGCAACCGCAACGTCTTGATATCGGCTTCCCTGAGCAGGCCGGTCTTGATGGCGGCCTCGATCAGAATGGTTTCGTTTACCGGCATATGCTCTTCACTCCCGCTCCACGGCGACACTGACCAGCCGGTCGAAACCTTCCCGGTTGTTGCAGTAGGTCAGGGCCGTTTCCCGACTAATTTTATTGGACTTGACCAGACGGGCCAGGTCCTGGTCCAGGGTCCACATCCCGTCCTTGGCGCCGGTCTCCATCATGGAGTAGAGCTGTCTGGTCCTGGAGGTCTGGATCAGGTTGGCCGCGGCCGTGTTGACCATCAGCAACTCCACCGCAGGCACCCTCTTCCTGCCGTCCAGCCCTATGACCAGCCGCTGGGCGACAATGGCCCGCAGCACCATCGCGATGCGGTGCCGGGCCACGGCCTGCTCCTCGCCGGAAAAATAGCCGATGAAGCGCTCGATTGCGCCCACCGCCTCGCCGGTATGGAGGGTTGAAAACACCAGATGACCGGTTTCCGCGGCGGCGAGAGACGCCTGCATCGTCTCCAGGTCCCGCATCTCGCCGACCATGATAACGTCAGGATCCTCGCGCATGGCGGCGCGGACCGCCTCGGCATAGCTGGGAACGTCGGTGTGCACCTCGCGGTGATGCACCAGGCTCCGCTGGCTGGTATGGATGAATTCCACGGGATCCTCCACCGTCAGGATATGGCAGTCGCGGGTGCGGTTGATCTCGTTCAGCAGCATTGCCAGCGTGGACGATTTACCGCTGCCGGTGGCGCCGGTCACCAGCACCAGGCCCGAATGGAGATAGGCCAGTTCCCGCAGCCGGCTCGGAAGCCCCAGCTCCTCAAGAGAGCGCAGCCGCTGGTCCAGGTGGCGCACGGTCATGGCCGGCTTGCACATTTCCCGGAAACAGTTGACCCTGTAACGCTCGCCATCGGAGGAGGAGTAGCCGATATCGGCCGTCAGCCTGGTAAAAAACTCCTTCCGCTGGTGTTCGTTCATGATCGCCGTTGCCATGGCCTCAACGGCATCGGAGGAAAACAGCTCGTTTCCATGGGCTTGCAGCAGCCCGTTGACCCTGAAGCGCACCCGCTCCCCGCCGGAGAGATGCATATCTGAAGCGCCCAGTTCAACACAGGTCCGCAGCAGAACCTCCAATCCGTCCCTGAAGTTCGTCATCAGATAGACATCTCGATGGACACACTGATTAAGCCGGATGGCAGAGGCGTCGAGCTTTTCCGTTGTTCTTCATCCAGATGCCGGGAGTGCATTTTCACCTTCATGACCGAAACGTAAAACGAGAGATCCCTGAGACCGTACAGAAACGTGAGCAGATAGGGATAGGTGGTATTGGCGGTGATCAGCAACAGGGGACGGCCAACTGCCGGATCCACCGCGGGAGTCCCCAGGTCCTTTTCCGGAGAAAAACCTTTTCTGGCAACCGACGTCAGCTCCACGCCGGAGCGCTCGGCAAGGGCGGATATTTCCAGGAGCAGCTGCTGGCGCGTCTCCGTGGAATCCACCGGGGCGAAGCCTGAGTCCAGCTCATCGAACTCCATCCTGAGGCTGTCCAGCTCCGCATCAACCGTCTCGATTCGTTTGGCAATGGCCTGGGGAGAAGAAGCGGCGCCAACAACGGTATCCACTGCTCCGGCCCGTTTTTTGATCCGGTCCTGGCGGCGATGGAGCATCTTTTCCGATTCCGCGAGCCTGCTTTTGCTGATGGGATAGAAGCCCCCGCCGTATATGCCGAGCAGCGCGGCGATGAGGAGCAGCTGGTACCGGAGCCGTTCCTTCGCGGAGAGTTTTTTCCATCGGGCAAGTGCCTTCCCCATCATTTCGGCGCCTCCGTAGCGACGTCCGTCCCGATCAGCCAGATTTTCAGGATAACCCCATCGATATTGACCCTCCCGCGCCCCCGGGCGAACTGCATTTCTCCGACCTTGTATTCCCAGGGGACCAGGGTCTTGTTGAGCCGCGAGACGAAATACTGTCCCGCGGTATCCCGGAGCGCCCAGGCCTCAAGATAGAACCCCTTGCCGTTATCCAGTTCCTCCACCCGGTCCAGCACCACCTCGTCATTGACCGCTGCCGCGACGGACTGGAGCAGCCCCGGAACCAGTTCCTGGCGGTGGCGGATCACATTGTCGAAAATATTCTTGAGCCGCGTCTCCTCCTTCAGCGTCTCCTCCTTCAGCTTAAGTTCCTGCTCCAGGTGCTTTGCCTCGCTGCCCGAACTCTGCAACTGTTTTTTCACCTTCATCTTGAGGTTGTATTCGATGTCCGCCTTCTCCAGCTCCCATTCGTTTTTCATGGCCCGGGAGCGCAGGCGCCACTCGTTGCCGGCCATGACTGCCAGCAGCAGCCCCATGACCAGCCAGGGGTACAGCTCCCTGTTCTGCCACAGGGGAGGGAGGGGAGGCTGGGCCGGAACGCGGACCAGGGTTGAGGAGGGGCACTGACCGAGCGCGTGGAGAGCCGCTCCGGTGAGGGAAGCCAGGACCTCGGGCGGACAGGTTTCATCGTCGGGCGGAGTTCCGCCGGTGCTGAGCAGCGCGGCCTCCCGGCCGGTCAGACGGCTCAGCTCATACAGGATCGGAGCGGCAAGGGAGACGGGAGCGGAAAGATAGATCCTGGCGGTTTCGGGATGGATAGCGCCCCGGGCGGCCTCCGCCACCGTTACCGGATCGGCCAGGCCACATGAAGTGAAGCTGAGGGCAAGGGAGGTCAGCAGTCCGTTATGCCCCAGGAAGAGGGCGAACTGTTCCTGGCGGACCTCCACCAGCAGCCAGGACTCGGTTTCCCGCGCCAGGAGTGAAGCAGCGGCGCCCAGTTGGGGATAGATCCAGGCGAGGAAGACGCCCTGCCTGCGGAAAGCGTCGGACCACCGGGCGCACAGCTTCGTCCCGATCCCGGCCCCCCACCAGGTGAAGGGGCCTTCCTCCCCATCGGACGCATGGGGCGCCCAGCCGGTGGACAGTTCGTCGTCGGATGCCGACAACAGCTCCATCAGTTCCAGGCACTCGTCCAGCTGCTCGCGGGAAACCATATCGTTGTAGAGGCCGGAAGAGCTGGGCCTCGGCCCCTGACCGCTCCCCTCGGCTTCCCGCCGCTGCCCGGAGCTGATATGACCGCGCCCCATGAGCAGGCTGCCCTGGGTCCAGATGTCGTTCTGGCTCACGCAGAACTCTTCCAGTTCCCAGCGCACCAGCTCGCTCATCTGGCTGAAGCCGCGGGGCTTTGCCGGGTCGACCGGGAGCCCGAGCAGCTTCGCAGCCGCGGAAGGGGTAACGAGGAGCGCCTTTTTCGGCAGCCGCTGGCCCCGCTCGCGGAGCCGGGCCAGAACCTCGCCGACGGCGGTGGCGAAATCGGGCGCCGTTGAGACCGCCGCTTCGCCCAGCTCGAACGGGGAGCGGAGTCCGCGGCTCGCCACGGCCCCGTAGAGGGCAAATCCGGTGCTCTCGAAGACGAGCATCCGGCCCGGCCTGCCGACCTTCATTCCTTGTATGATACTGCGAGGCTTAAGTCTCATTATCGATTACACACTCGCGCCGCCCACCGGCGTCTGAGAAAGGTTGAACTACTGGAATGGAGACGGTTCAGCGGATGATCAGGACCAGGTCCGGTACACCGCCCCGGGAGAAGAACTTCACCCTGGCGGTCACGGGACCGGCGTACAGGCTGTCGTCGGCGTTATGGGCCGTCCCGTCCGGATCGGCTACCAGCACCAGCAGATGCTCTCCCGCCGGGACATTCTCGGCCGGCAGGGTCGCCGTCGTCTCCCGGGGCGCGGGAGCGCCGCCGCACAGGCCGTCGCCGTCGCCATCCAGACAGGTGTCGGCGGCGACACCCGAGGTAATGCGCCGCCAGGTGGCGCTTGCACCGTTGTGGAAAATAAGCAGCGATGCCCTGACCGCCGTGGAAAAGCTCAGGTCGGCGCCGCTCTGGTTGACGATCCTGACCCCCGCGCCGGACAGATTGATCCGCCAGTCCCCGGCCAGCACCGGCTCACCCATGGCCATATCCGCCTCGAAATCATTGCCGCCGTTCTCCCCGTCCTTGCCGTAGCTGTCCACGTACAGACCGTCGTTGTACAGGGTGACGCACCAGCCGTGATTGTCGCTATCAAGATCGCTGCCGCTGTTCGTGGAACCGGACGGTACGGTGGGGCAGTTTTTGAGCGTGGCCCCCGGAGACAGCCTGGTCCCCCAGCCGTCCCGGTATGTGCCGCCTGCCGAGCCAACCAGATAGGAGCCGCGGAACCCTTTCATGAACTGGTTCTGCGCCTGGCTCAGCGTGGTCTCCCCACCGTTGTTGTAACCATTGGTATCAGGGGCCGGGTCGAACAGGGGCGAAACCGGCCCGTACGCCAGAAATCCGGACGGCGCCATGATCAGGTCGTTGATGCTGCCGGGAAGCCTGCCGTTGTCCACCACAAAGCCGCTCTGGATCCCCTTCTCCCACCCCGCCGTTCCGGTGTCGCCAACAACCGCGCCCCGGATCGACCGCAGGCGGTTGCGGGTGTCGTCATAGCGTATCTGCTCGGCGTCATT
This sequence comes from Pelobacter propionicus DSM 2379, assembly GCF_000015045.1. GTDB lineage: Bacteria > Desulfobacterota > Desulfuromonadia > Geobacterales > Pseudopelobacteraceae > Pseudopelobacter > Pseudopelobacter propionicus. The sequence continues at coordinate 856,011 of NC_008609.1, read as the reverse complement.
GGCCACCGAGGCCAGGCTCACCCAGGCCACCGCCGACAGGATGGTGACCACCAACAGCAGCTCCAGCAGGGTCAGTCCCCGCTCGTTGCCGATGCCGATGTATGACGGGGCGGTATCCATGGGACCCGGTAACCGCTCATCTGGCCGCGGCAAAGTCGACCACCATGATGGCCGGTCCCTTGCCGTAGCTGTAGAGGTGATAGCCGACGAAACGCGCCATGCTTCCCGCCGTCAGCTCCTTTCCGATCCGGTCGACGACCCGGCGCTCCACATAGACCGGGATGATGCGCCGTCCCCGGCTCTCGACGAACATCCGGTGCTTGACCTCCGGCAGCGGTTTCACCCCGGAGAGTTCCAGGACTTCGTAGACATAGGTCATCTTCTTCTCTTCCGGATTGCGCTTCATCCTGGCCTCGAAGCTGACCGGCGCGGCCATTCTGATGATCCGTTTCTTGTCTTTGCCGACGGCCTTCTTCTCCTGGACGATGAACCGGTCCAGGTCAATGGCCCTGAAGGCCGCTTTCGCGCTCCCGGCGGTGCGGGACGCCGCGGGTTTAGCCGCCGCATGCGCCCGCATGCTAACCGGGCAACTGATGAGGGCCGACAGCGCCAGGATAAACAGCAGTTTCTTTGCAAAGCTCATGTAAGTGTCTCACTCGATAGTAAGTTTGATGTCGTCGGACGTGTTGTAGACCCCGTCCGGCCCCATGCTGACAATCCAGGGATGGGCGGTATTCAGGTCGAACACCAGATAGGGGCGTCCCCAGACCTCCCGTTCCGTAACGCCCGCAGCGGCGCTCCAGCTAAGGAGGCTGACGCCGGAGACGGTCACGGCCCGGAGCTCGAAGGGGTCGGCCACGCCGTTCACGTCCCGGATGTCGTTGCCGGCCAGCGGGTTCCCGGCCGATGTTCCGGCCGCCGTGCCGCTATTGATGCCGTCTCGAATATCCACGTAACCGTCGTCCCCCCGCAAATAGGGGCCGCGCCAGCCCCGGCCGGTCTCCTTGTTCCATTCTTCCAGTTGGTGGCCGGCCGGCAGCAGACTCTTTTCCGCCGTAAGTTGGTACAGATTGGCCGGTGAATAGAACCAGCGCGCCCGCTCTGCCGCGCTCGCGCCGGCATGGGAAAATTGCGCCTCAATCGCCGCATCCGTAATTTTTCCGGCCCCAACACCTACGAGGCCGAACGGCCCGGTCTTGGGGTAATAGCCGGTGTCCTGTCTGAAGCGGCGGATGGCCGTGGCCAGCTCCTGCATTTCCGAACGGACGAGTTGGTCGTTGGCCTGCCGGCTCACCCCGGAATACGATCCGCCGGCGACAAAGGCGACGGCCGCCATGATGGCGACGATGACCAAAAGCTCCAGCAGGGTGAACCCCCGCCGCCCGGATAACGGAGATCCGGAAGCGCGGTCGGTTCTACTTGACGCAGGCATTGCGCGCCTGTTCCATCGGCTCCTTGAAATCGGGGCCGAATTTGCGCCGCGCCTTGTTGACCGCGTCCCGTTCGTCGGAGCCGGCCTTCATCAGCTTGGCCATGTAGTTGTACGGCCTCCCCTTGACCTTTTCGCTCATCTTCTCGGCGAAACAGGCGGCCTGGTCGGCCGGCATCCCCGTACGGGTCAGCCCTTCCTTCATCAGGCCGACATCCGGCCGGCCGCAGGCAGACATGGTCAGCAGGGTGGTCAGCAGCAGCGCGCATTTCATCATTGTGTTCGTCTTCATCCTCAAGGACCCTCTCCTTCTGTTGAGTATTCAACCTGTAAACTCTCACGTTGTTTCACGCAAAGGCGCGAAAGCGCGAAGAAGTCAAACCCGGTGATTCATCCATGGTGTGCGGCGCTTTCTCCCGGTTCATCCTTCCTCACGCGCCTCGCGGCTGCCCGCGAACAGCCTTCACTCCGGTTCGCGATATTTTCTCCCCGCCACCGCCTGTGTGGGGCGGGGACGGGGAGAAGGTTGCATCGGAGCCGGGCGGTCAGGGGCGGCGTTACACCGCCCCTATACTGCCGCCTTAGATGGTGTTACGCGTGCCGTCCCATTCGCCCAGTTCCTCTTCCTTGGTGTCGAGGGCGCCGTCAACGATGGCCACCAGTTCGATCTGGTCCTTGGCGGTAATGGCGCCGGCGCCGTCAAAGTCACCGACGTTCCAGACGGCCACGAAGCGGTTGTACTCGTTCGGTTTCACGTGACGGTACACCGGCACGGTGGTCATGCCGCCCAGGGTGTTGGCATCGAACAGGGTGGATGAGGGTCCGATGCCGGTCAGCAGGTAGGCGGGACTATTCGCAGTAGCCAGGTTGGTGCCGTCGAACTCAACGGGAGTACCTGTTTCAACCGTAAACGGCTGGCCGGTGAGGCGTTCCTGGCCGCCGACCCAGAACATCCCCATGGGGGTGGCGGTACCGTCCAGCGCCTGGGCAACGCCGCAACCGTTGGCGGACGCGCTCAGGAAGATATTGCCCGCCACCACGTTGTTCCCCCGGTTTTCGACCAGAGCTTTAATGTCACCACAATTGCCGTCGCCATCCGGGTTGTTGGCGGCGACGTCGTTAACATAGCGCAGTTCGGTGATGCCTGCGTCGGACATGATCGTCTGGACACCGGCGGGAATCGGCAGGGTAGCGGCATCTTCATTGGTGTACGTTCCAGTATCCGCGGCGGTGAAGCCGAGGATGGACAGAGGCGCAGCCGCACCCACGGTGACGTGGCCGGTGCCGCCATACATCATCAGGGAATCAAGCCGGTTGGGCAGCGTGTTCCTCTGGAGCACGCGGTAGGTGCTGATCCCCTTGTTCAGCTCATCCATCATGGTGACGTGGGCCGCGGCCGAGGCGCGGGCGTCGGTGTCTTTCAGGGCGATGGTGGCGGTACCGGCGATGGCCGCCAGGATGGCGACGACAACGAGGAGCTCAAGCAGGGTAAAGCCGCGCTGGTTCAGCTTCTTACGCAGTTTCTGCAAACATTTGATTTCTTTCCTGTTGAAAAAATTGATACTCATGTCTGGTCTCCTGAAAAATGGGTTATTTGATTACACACATGTCCCCAACCGTGGGGGACGGCCACTACCGTTCGTAACGACGCCCCTCCTTTCTCCGTACGGCACCGGCGACCCACACGCCCAGACACCTTTTTCTCAGCCAGATGACCCCGCGTCATTTCCAGCTCTACCCCATTCCGGGTTGTTTCACGAAATCGACCACGAACCGGTACTGCTTGCCGCAGTGGATGATGACCTCTTTCTGACCGCGGCGCAGGATCTTCATCTCCAGCCGGATCTCTCCATAGCCGTCGTGGCGGAAAACCTCTTCGTACAATTTGGCCAGCTGCTCCATGACATCTTGATTGGTCGCTGTTTCCATCGTTGTCAGTCCTGTTCTCCCGTCTGTTGGTTTGCGGCGCCCCGGCCGCGTCACACCGGCTCTCACTGCTTCTCCGTTGCCGAGCGGACGTCCAGCTCCAGCACCAGGGTAGCTTCGACCAACTGTTTCTGCAGTTTCTCCATGCCGTCGTAGAGGCGCTTGAGCCTGCGCGACGGCTTTCCCCCATGGGAGCCCAGGTCGGCGGCATCCAGCTTCGCGATGGTGTTCCCGATTATCTCCAGCTGCCGCCTGATGCCGGCGGCAAGGGCAGGATTCTTCCTGGAGACGAGCCCGTCCCGGGTGGCCACCAGGTTCACGATACTGGCGGAACCGCCGCCCAGGAGCGACCGGTTGAGCCCCTCCAGCGTCGCCTGAAAGGCTTCACGGGTGGTGGCGCTGCGCCGTCCGTAGAAAAGCTCGGGCCTGGGCCTGCCGGTGAAAATACCACCGGGGACCCCGATCCCGTCCCGCAGCACGGTTTCGATGCTGTTCAGGGTCCTGGCGAGAATGAGACTCAGGGCATCACCCGGCACCAGGAAGGGTTTGCCGTCTCCTGCCGCAACGAACTCCCTGCCGTACCCCTTGTCCCATTCCTGTTCCGCCCGGGAGGTGACGGCCGCGATCTCGGCGGTGACATCCCTGAGATGCTCGCACCGCCCTCCGGCCGTTGCCGCCGCGGCGCCGGCGGGGGCAAAGAGCAGGTACTCGACGGCCGCGTAACCGCGGGTTTCCTTGCCCGTGCGCAGGTGTTGCATCCTGTCGTCCCGCACCGCCGCTTCCAGGACGGTTTCCTGGGTCGGCCCGCCCAGCCGGCGTTCCAGATTCGCGGCCGGTCCGAACTGGAACGGTACGGAGCGCCGCCAGGCGGCGCTGGCCTTCCTCCAGTCATCTTGAGCCGCGGTCAGGCCGGCCATGTCTCGCCGTTGGCACATCCGCCGGGACGAGTCCGCCAGCTTGCGAGCCGTGTCCGCCAGCTCCGTCAGGGACGGTCGAATGACGCCGGTCGCCAGGGACGCAAGGACGCCGGGCTCGGTAGGCGCGGCCGCGACCGCTGCTGGCGGCAGGGCGGCAGCCAGGGCGAGCAGACAGGGGAGCAGAATGGCGCTGGATGTGGGGCTGAATCGTGTCATATTCGTTGGTTCCACAATGGCGACGCTTTTGTCAGAAGTTGGCGAAGGACGGATTCGCCGCATCCGAGATGGCAATGCATTCCACCTCCACCAGCCAGCCGGGACGGCAGACAGGCGCCAGCGTCACGATGTTCGGTATGTTCCGGTAATTTTCATCCAGATAGGCGTTGACCGTTTCGCTGTCAGAGGGATCCCTCAAGTAGACGATCATCTGCGCCACGTTTTCCATTCCGGCGCCGGCGTCCGCCAAGAGCGCCATAATGTTGACAAAGGTACGGTTGAGCTGCCTGACAACGTCATTCCGGTGCATGATCTCCCCTTTGTGGTTGATGCTTGCGGTTCCGGAAATAAAGATGTGCTTTCTGTCGCCAAACGCCACACTGGTTCCCCTCTCGAAGGTTACGCCGTATTCGTGCGTCGGGTTCAGGAAGTCGGGGGCCTTGAGAAACCCGATCTGGCCGTGCTGAACACCGCCGATGGAATAGGCGTCCAGCAGTACGCAGACGCCCGGATCGGCATGCCGCCCCTCGATTCCGGTGCTGGCGATATAGTGCGTATCCCAGGTCATGTTCACCGTTTCAAAAAACCGCCGTCGGGCGTCCACGACTCCGGAGTAATTGGAATCGATATCCTTTACGAACAGCCAGGTCCTGACGCAGTTCTCCTTGAGGGAATACCCCTTCCCCTCCAGGGAGTGGCTCAGCTTCGTAAAGACGGCGCCGGCCTGGTCGAAGGATTTGGTTGAACAGTTGCCGGAGACAAGCTGCGTACTCCAGATATGTTCGTACCCCCCCCGCGTAACAACCAGATCGCACGCAGGCGTGGCCCTGAATTTCGAAAGACAACCCCGGTTGCCGTCGTCTATGACATACGCCCAGACAGCGATCTTCCCGCTAGCCGCGGGAGGTTGCTGAACTATTGAAACAGCGCAATCGCCAAAGACCGAGGTGACATAATCCACAATAAAGCTGAGCTCTTCTGCCTGGTTGGCGTAATCGCTGAGAAAGAACCGGGTGAACACGACGGAAGAATTCGGGATGCCGTGCGCGGAGAGATACTCGGTTACGGCCCCCAGGATATCCTCCATCTGGCCGCTGAAGGCTTTCTGATTGTCGGACACCGCCATGAGATGGAGCTCGGAAACCCGGTTCCGGCAGAACGAGGAGGCGGTGATCCTTACGGTATCCTGTGTCACGGAATGGTAGTGCATGATCGTTGATTCCTTTATTCTCGCCGTCCCGGACCGCAGCCCCCGCGAAAGGAGCGTGCCCGATGTCGCGGTCGGCGGCCATGGTGCGCACGCTCCGCAGCCCCCGCGAAAGGAGCGTGCCCGGCAACCGGACGGTTTCTTGACTGTATGCGACGATTCTGGCAGCGAGCTTATCCCCGTCCGCCGGTGCGGCAACCGCGCCCACCCCACGCTCCCACCTTATCGGTTGCCGCAATTGCTTTCGAAATTCAAAATCATGTTTAACCTGTTTACACCATCTCGGCGCAGAGTGCTAACGCGTGCAGACCATAAAGTAACGCTACAAGCCTCACCATAGTTTCCCGGCGGACTCTGGATGGGACAATTCCAAAACGCGCTTCGAATATCTTTGCGAAATGACTGAAATTATTGTATCCGACCTCCAGGGCCACCTCGGTGACCCGTAATCCTTCGTACCGCAGGAGGCACATGGCCCGCTCAAGCCGCAGATTCCGCAGATAGGCAAAGGGAGGTACTCCCCGGATGCGACTGAACGCCTGTTTGAAGCGGGTCGCGCTCATACCCACCTGGGTCGCCAGCTCTTCCAGCGACGGCGGATTGTCCATACTCGCCTCCAGTAATTTGCAGGCCGCGTCGACGGCGCTCTTTTCCCGGTCCGCGCTCGGAACGCGGCTGAGTTCGCGGGAATGGGCGATCTGGCGCAACAGATCCAGGGCCCCGGACATAACCGGGAGCAGGTTGTCGGGACGGACGGAATGGGCCAAGATATCGGCGGCGGTCCGCAGCATCTGAGGAGTGGCAGGAATGGTGAGCGCCGCCGCTCCCTGCCGTTGCAGCTCGTCCGCTTCACGTCGGAGCCGCCCTGTCCCGAACAGTTCCGGAGACGCCAACCGGATGAGCAGCCGCCCCCCCCCGCTGTCCTGCGAGCCCTCGTTGAGCCTCATCCCCCGCGTCAGATAGCGCAGGCTGCACCGTTCCTCGCCGGCAAGCTGCTGCAAATGACATCCATTATCGTTTACAACACATTCCTGCAACTCCCCCTCAAGCATGAAGATCACCTGCCAGTGGTCTTCGGTGACCACCTCACACCGGATATCGCCCCTGCTCCGCGCCGACTGAACAAGTTCAACCTGAAGCGTCTGCAATGCCCAGCAATTCCGGGCCGGAGAAAACCACGACAACGGGACCGTATTTCCATTCTTCATCAATGTCCCTCCTTCCAACGCCGTCATCACGGGCGGATGACGGAAAAAAGTGTCCCGGCATCACCAACCGTTCACGCACCATCGAAGCTTTCCGGTAAAAACAGCGGAACACGCACGACAACCGCTTGATGCGGCATGAAACCGCCGGACATGCCGAGCCCCCTGAAAAGGAGTACGTGGCCGATGTGTATGCTGGTGTGGATCGTTGAACCTAAAAAAGCAATTGACCAGGTGAAATCACGAAGATCGGGAAGAAAACCGAATGGGTAGACAAGGCACTGGAATCACCTGTTCGGTGAAGGGTGATTATGTACAACCATTTGATTTCTTAGCGTCTTTGCGTGAGATGGATTGCCGTTATTTAGGTCGATTAGTCCGCTGAACGTACGGTGATGCCCTGTACGCCGTCATGAGAAGGGCTGGCTTGTACCACCGGAAGCGGCGGTAACGGCTGGCTGAAGACTGTGGCGGTTCCATCCGGATATGACCGGACGGTTCTTTCTAGCACTTTTTTACGCGACTGTCATTATGATTTTGAATTTCTATTGCAATAACCCGGAGATGCTGGTAAATCTGTAACTTCATGGCCATGCAAGCAACGGGGCGCCCAGCCGGAAACCGGAGGGCAACACCAGAAATTCCGTTACATTTCCAGAGTTTGACGACGTTTTTTCTGACAAATCGGCCGCCGGATCGGAACTCACTCCCCCCCCACCAACCGAAACAGTCAAAACCCCGGCTCGAATATTCATTTCAAGAGGAGATCTATGAACTCAAAACTGAGACACCTTGTACTTGTCGGCGCATTGTTCGCCATCGGGCTGGGAACAGCGCTCCTCGGCGCCGGGAAAGAGGCTGATGCCGCCGGACCGGATCTGTTTCTCGGCAAGAAAACCAGCGCGACAACGGTCTATTTTGTCAATGACTGGTTCTGTCCCGTCTGCATCAGAACCGAACCGGTCATCGAAAAGATCTATCCTACGATAGCCGGATCGGCCAGAATCGGTTTTGTCGATTTTCCGATCCATGGGGAAACGACCAACTTCACCCCCTATAACACCTATTTTCTGACCCATGAAAAGGGCAAGTATATCGCCATCCGCAAGGCGCTCTCCGCGCTGACGCGCAAAACAAAAAAACCGTCCCACGGCGAGGTAAAGGCTGCGGTAGCGCCTCTTGGCGTAAAGCTGCCCCAGCTCAAAACCTCGGACACGCTTTTCGGGTTGCAGTCCAACCTGATGGTCTACCGGGGCTACGACGTCACCATGACCCCGACGGCCGTGGTGACCAATTCGAGAACGAAAAAGACCAGGCTCCTGGCCGGTAAAAACCGGATCAGCGAGCTGTCCATCAAAACGGCGATCGCCCAGGTGGAGAACAGGTAATTCCGGCCATACCGGAATTCTCCCGAACGAGCGGATGGTTTGGGAGAAACCATGGGGGCAGGAAACCTGCGACATGCGGATAACAGCGGGATGGGCGGGCAATTTTGCCCACATGCAGGCACGTCATCCCGATGAGACCGCGCCTGACGCGCAAAGCCGACTACGTGCGGCACACTACATTTTCAGGAGGAAACAATGGCAAAAGGTATGACAAACATTTTGAAGCAGGCCCAGATGATTCAGGCCAAGATGTCGAAACTGCAGGAGAACGCGGCAATGAAAACGGCCGAGGCAACCTCCGGCGGCGGGGCAGTCACCGTTGCCGTCAACGGCAAGAACGAGATACTGTCGCTGTCGATACAAAAACAGGTGGTTGATCCGGAGGATGTGGAGATGTTGCAGGATCTGATCCGTGCGGCGGTAAATCAGGCGCTGAAAAAGGTTCAGGATGAACTATCGGGAGAGATGTCCCGCATAACCGGGGGAAGGAGCATCCCGGGGGTTTTCTGACGGATTGTTCCGTTGGAATCGGTGTAAAGGTTTTCCATGACGTCACAGTTCTATTATTCCATCATTGTCTTTATCTTCGGAGCCGTGACCGGTTCATTCCTCAATGTCTGCATATGCCGCATGCCGAAGGACGAATCGGTCGTATCGCCCCCCTCCCATTGCCCAACATGCATGTACCGGATCCGCTGGTACGACAATATTCCCCTGGCCAGCTATCTGCTGCTCCGCGGCAGGTGCCGCGGCTGTGGCATCCGTATCCCCATCCGGTATCCGCTGGTCGAGCTGGGTAACGGGCTGCTGGCACTGGCGCTCTTTCTCCGTTACAGCCTTTCCCCGACATTCGCTGCCCTGTTCCTGTTCTGTTCGGCGCTGCTGGTGATCACCTGCATCGATCTGGAGTACCGGGTCATCCCGAACAAGATATCATTGCCGGGAATCGTTATCGGCTTTGTCCTTTCCTTTTTCCTCCCCTGGCCCGGGTGGCTGAATTCGCTGCTCGGCATTCTGGCGGGGGGCGGCAGCCTGCTGCTGGTGGCCTGCGCCTACGAGTGGCTGACCGGCAGGGAGGGGATGGGAGGAGGCGACATCAAGCTGGTGGCCATGATGGGGGCGTTCCTCGGTTGGGAAGCCGTCCCGTTCATCATCCTTGCCGGCTCCCTGGCCGGTTTGCTGGCAGGGGGCCTGCCGATGCTGATCAGGAGGCGAGACTCCGGCCAGGCCATTCCCTTCGGCCCGTACCTTGCTTTCGGAGCGCTGTTTCACCTCTTCCTCGGTCTCAGGATACTGAACCGGTATCTTGCGTAGGGCGGCTTCCGTAAAGGGTAGAATTCCAGGGCAGACGTATCATTCCGGGACGCCTGAGGGACAAGTGCTTGCTGATGTGCCATTACCGGAATTGGCGCGATAACAGGGAACGTTCCCGCTTCGCTCCTCGGGAGAGCCGTGCGAATGTTCCTCCGTCACAAAAGTGACCCGCATACCAGGTTTTCGATTAACAAAAGCCGACATGAATCTCATGTTTTGGCAAAAACGACTCAAGGGAGAGAAACATGAACACTATGAGCTCTGAGCAGCCGGAGACGAATAAACATGGCGTTTGCCCCTGGTGGATGGCCTACGCTTTCGATAACCCGCTGCGCCGCCTGATGCATCCGCCCGCCAGAATTCTCGGCCCGTACGTACAGGAAGGCATGACGGCGCTGGACCTTGGGTGCGGCTTCGGTCATTACTCCCTGGGCATGGCGCGGCTGACAGGCAAAACCGGGAAGGTGGTCGCGGTTGACGTGCAGCAAAAGATGCTGGACAAAACCATGGGTCGTGCCCGCGGGGACGGGCTGGCCGACATCATCCAGCCGCTGCTCTGCGACGGCCATGGAATCGGGCTGCCACTGCGACTGGATTTCGCCCTGGCCTCCAATTCGCTGCACGAAACACCGGACCCGCGGAGGCTGCTTTCCGAACTGTTCGGCATGCTTTCCCCCGGCGGCCTGTTCCTGTTGATGGAGCCCGGCGTTCACCTGAGACAGGAGGAATTCGAGGCAGAGGTCGCCATGGCCGGAGCAGCCGGTTTCATCGAGGTCGACCGTCCCCGGGTCATCCGCCAGAGGTGTTCCCTCCTGAAAAAAACCGCGCCATGAGCTGGGAACGGGGCTAATACCGGCCGAAACAAAAGAGAGCCGACGAAAAAAAACGCCCCCGCCCATGCACAGGAGCACCCTGTTCAACCCCCGGCCCTACCGGATACGGCTTCACACCTGCTGAAATCCTCCAGCGGAGAAGGCTCACGGATAAAGAACCCATGGGCCGCGCGCCCCGTGACTAAATCACGGCATGGGCGAGCGGTACCGGGAGGGGGCAACACCCACTCCCGGCACGCTTTCCTCTGCTTACAGCCACTGAGTGTCAAGCTGCTTCAACCAGGTTCTGATACGCCCTTCCGTTTTGTCCGGCTCCGTGTCTTCATCCAGGGCCAGCCCGACAAAATTGCCGTCCACACATGCGGTGGAGGCGCCGAAGGAATACCCTTCGGACGGCCACTGCCCGATGGGCATGACGCCACACGACAACAGCGTCTCGTACAGTGTTCCCATGCCGTCAAGGAACGTCTCGGAATAACTCTGCTGGTCCCCCAGGCCGAACAGGGCGATCTGCTTTCCCTTCAGGTCGGCACTCTTCAGCAGCGCCAGCTTTCCGTCCCAGTCGTCCTGCAGCTCTCCCAGCCCCCAGGTTGATGCCCCCAGGATCAGGTTCCGGTAACGGTTGAAATCCTCCACCCCGGCCGATGCTACGTTGATCAGGTCGGCCCGATCCTCTCCCAGCAGTTCCCTGATCGACTGTGCGACGTTCTCCGTATTGCCCGTGGTTGAACCGTAAATGACTGCGACCTTTTCCATGTAATTCCTCCCGGTTGTTGGTATGCGTCGAAAGCGGTGTCCCTGTTCCGGCGCGAGTGGGCGGAAGCGCTCCGGCAGGCGATGACCCACCGAAGCACCGCTCCCGCGTGACCGTTCACCAGCCGCCCCGAGACCGGAACGTATCTACGGAAACGGGTGAGGCACAGGTGCGTTGTTGTTCGTTCTCTTGTCAAAAATTAGCTGGCTACCAAACCGTGGAGGGGTATGAGTGGCTGGCTGTATGAAAGGGATGCGCATCCGGCACGAAAGCCTGAATGCAGGTTGCGTAGCATAGGGAGCCGCGGAGATCGGGAAAACCGCCGTACCGTCGGCCGGAGACACTGACCGGACCGCCGCGCTATTTCGTCAATATCAACCTGTTGTTGACGGTGATTCTCAGGAGGTATTCCTTGCCGTCATGGATAATAACAATTTCACGATCCTCGCCCAGCAGTTCGCGGCTCGTAACAATCCGCTTTTTCATGGTGGGTTCTCCTCCGCTTTTTCATGGACAACAGCGCCGTCCGGCGTCGCGGCAAACCTGCCGTGCTTCGCTTCCCCTCTGTCGCTGCGCGCGAAGAGCAGGCTCACTCCAGGCAGAGCCTGCGGTGCTTCTTACTCCAGAGGGTAACCGCCTCGCGCATGATGTCGGAAATGCTCCTGCTCGTGGCAAGCGACAGTCTTTCCAGGGATGCCTTCTGAGGGTCGTTGATTCGCAGGGATATCATGTGGTGCAGCTGTTCCCTCTTCCGCGCGCCTTTACGCCGCGATTTCCGTCCGCTGGTTTCCCGTGCATGTTGTGCCTGTTCCATAGTGTGGATTCCTTTCTCGTATCGTAATCTGCGTGACGGCGCGGCACAGCCGGCCCGCCTCGCGGCAACAATTCCGACCGACCGGAAACAACCGGATTTCCCCGGCCGGTCGGAATTGTATTTGTTTCTGATAGGTGTCTCCGCGGCGACGACCGTTTTTCCCCTGCCACTTCCGTTTTGTCTGCCCGCTCCTTCCCGCAACGGGAGAGGAACAGGCAGGGGAAATTACAGCACATGCGGGAGAGAGGCGCTCTCCTGAAGAAGCATCTCGCCGGGGACAAACAACCCGTGAGAAGGAGGCTCGTAGGGAGAGCAGGCCGAGACGGCGAGTTCCTCGGCGGCGTCCAGACATCCGGCAACCTTTTTCCGGTTTTTTTCCAGAACCTTCACCACCACCGGATCAAACTGGGAACCGGAACAGCGCCGGATTTCGGCACAGGCCAGGTCGAAGGAGCATCCCGCACGGTAGGAGCGGTTGCGCAGGAGCGCCGAGAGGGTGTCGGCCACCGCCACGATGCGAGCGCCGCGGGGAATCTGGTCGTCCCCCAGGCCATCGGGGTAGCCTTTGCCGTCGAACCGCTCGTGGTGACGCAGGATTATGTCGGCCACCCCTCCCGGACCGTTCAGGGCCGGCACCGGCCGCACGATCTCCGCCCCGATTCCGGGATGCAGCCTCATCCAGCGCCACTCATCTGCGTCCAGGGGGCCTTTTTTTTTCAGCACGACATCGGGAATACCGATCTTGCCGATGTCGTGCAGGTGTCCGGCGATGTGAATGACATCTATCTCCTCCCGGGAAAACCCCATGGCATGGGCCAGCACGCAGGAAACCTCGGCCACATCCCGGGAATGGCGGTACAGCTGGGAATCACGGGCATCGACCGCATTGCCCAGCGCCTCGGCAAGATGATGCAGCGACGTGAAACTGTCGAGGCTTTCCCCCCTGTTCCGCATGCGCTTCTTTTGGTTGCGTTTCATAACAAAAAGCGACGTTGTCGCCCGTACCATATTCAACATAGGCACACCCTGTTCCTCCCCCCCTGCTTGGCGCGGTACAAGGCACAATCGGCATCGACGATCAGTCGCTCCAACGGTCTGCCGGGAGGAAGACAGGCGCAGCCGATGCTGACCGTAACGGCTCCGCGTTCGTTGAACGGCGGAAATAGCGCCGAGGCGATCCGCTCCCGGAAACGTTCGGCGATCTTCAGCGCCTCTTCCTTCAGCGTCCCCCTGAGCAGGATCAGGAACTCCTCCCCCCCCCAGCGACAGAACAGGTCCGAGCGCCGCAGCCCCTGACGGATGAGCGAGGCGAAGGACTTGAGAACATCGTCACCCGACGTGTGACCAAAGGTGTCGTTGATGCGCTTGAAGTGGTCCAGGTCGGCCATGAGCAGCGCCAGAGGGAGCCCCAGACTGGAAAAGCGTTCCACCTCCTGGCGCACGACGGTCCCGGCTGCATGGCGGTTGAAGCAGCCGGTCAGGTTGTCGTAGTGGGCCATGTCCCGCAGGTGAAGATAGGCGCTCTTCAGCGGCCTGACCCTTATGTGAGCGGCGCAGGACGCCCCCATTGCCAGGCGCATGCCCTCCACCCGCAAGACCAGCTTCCTGGTAATCAGCGGATCGAAGTGCAGAAGATCCACCAACCTTCCCTCACGGAACCCCATGGTGCGCAACTGCCGGTATTCGGGGAATACGTCGCTGATGGACATAATTTCTGCCGCCTCCCCCACGAACATCTCATCAACGTATATTTCTGACATGGTATTCTCTCTTCCCGCGTGTCCTGAAAAAGCGGTTGTTCACGCGAAGCCGCGAGGCACGCGAAGAAAAACTATTTTGATTCTTTCGTCTTCGTACCGCTCAGCGGGACAGTTCACTCCGGCATTCCGGGAAGCCCCGGCTCAGCGGTGCTTGCCGGAGCAGCCGTTCCCGGGGCAGCCGGGGCATGTGCCCCGGCTCTTCCACAGGGAGCGGTAGAGCAGCCACAGGGCTGCCGCCAGGATTGCCAGCATCAGCATCAGGTCCGTCCCCCCCATACCGCTACCCTCCCAATCCCAGAAGGCGCCCCCCCTGGTAGATGATCACCGCCACCACCCAGGCCAGCACCGTCTGGTAGAGGAAGCCGACCCCGGCCCATTTCCAGGTCCCGAACTCCTGGCGCATGGCGATCCCCACGATGACACAGGGCATGTACAGGAGCACGAAGGCCATGAAGGCATAGGACGAAAGGGGGGTAAAGGCAGCGGACAGAGCCTGTCTCAGGGAGGGGTGATCCTCCTCCGGCTCCTCGTCACCCGGGATGAACAGGAGTGTCGTGACCGCCGTTTTGGCCGCACCGGCGAAGGAGACGACGATCTCCTTCAGGTCCTCTCCCAGGGTGGGAGTTTCCTCCTTCTCTTCGTGTTTGGGGGTATAGACCTCGCCCATGGTGCCCACCACGATCTCCTTGGCGATGACGCCGGTGATCAGCGATGCCGAGGCTTCCCAGGTTCCAAAGCCGGCCGGCTCGAAGATCGGGGCGATGGCGGCCCCCGCCTTGCCCAGATAGGAGTCACGCTTCTGCTCCACGCCCCACGGGAGGTTCAGCATGAACCAGACCAGGACGGAAACGGCCAGGATATAGGTGCCGGCCTTGTAGAGGAAGTGCTTCCCCTTCTCCCAGGTATGCAGGCAGAGACTGGAGAAGGAGGGCATGCGGTAGGGGGGCAGTTCCATGATGAACATGGGCGCCTCGCCCCGGAAGAGGGTCTTCTTGAAGATGAATCCCATCAGGACCGCCAGCAGGATACCCAACACGTACAGGGACCAGATCACCGTGCCGGAGTTATCCGGGAAGAACACCCCGGCGAAAAGCACGTACACCGGCAGCCGCGCGCCGCAGGACATGAGCGGGATCAGCAGCGCGGTCAGCACCTTGTCCCGGGGATTCTCCAGAGTACGGGTGGCGTAGATGCCCGGCACGTTGCAGCCGAACCCCAGCAGCATGGGGATGAAGGATTTTCCGTGCAGGCCGATGGCGTGCATGGCCCGATCCATGACAAAGGCGGCCCTGGCCATGTAACCGCTCCCCTCCAGGAAGGTGATGAAAAACATCATGGCAAAGATCACCGGCACGAAGACCAGCACGAAACCGACCCCGGCGATGATGCCGTCGTTCACCAGAGAGACGGTCCAGTCCGGCGCGCCTATCCCTCCCAGGAGCGTTGCGGCCCAGCGCTTAAAGGGGCCGTTGGTCATGGCATCGATCCAGTCGCCAAAGGGGGAGGAGAGGTCGAAGGTCAGTTTGAACAAAAGCCACATGGCCACCAGGAAAATCGGGATGCCCAGGAAGCGGTTCAGCACCACCCGGTCGATGCGCTCGGTCATCTCCAGATTGCGCTGCTCGGTGCGCTGCACGACCTCCCGGGCCAGTCCGGTGGCCAGGGAATAGCGCACGTCCGCCAGGAGCGCCTCCAGGTCCTCGCCATGGGCGCGCCGCAGATGCTCGAAGGCCTCCTGGGGCAGGGCCGAGGCGGGCAGGTTGGCATCGGCGCGCACCCGCTCATCCCCCTCCAGCAGCCTGAGGAGAAGCCAGCGTTCGGGAAAACTCTCCACAAGGGCCGGATGCAGCAGCAGCAGATGCTCCCGTATGCATGCCAGCGCCCTCTCCATGTCGTCGCCGTAGTTGAGCGTGCGCGGCCGCCTGCTATCCGGAGCTTCGGCGTACTCCCCCAGGGCTTTCTGGAGCGACTCAAGCCCCGTGCGCCTGGTGGCGGAGGTGGGGATAACCCGGATCCCCATCATCTGCTCGATCCCGTCACCGTCGATGCGGTACCCCTTTGCATCGGCCTCGTCGGACATGTTCAGCGCCATGACCAGCGGAATGCCCAGTTCCAGGAGCTGCACCGTCAGGTACAGGTTGCGCTCCAGATTGGTGGCATCCACCACGTTGACGATCAGGTCCGGCTTCTCATGCACCAGGAAGTCCCGGGCAATGATCTCCTCCTGGGTATAGGGGGAAAGGGAGTAGGTTCCGGGCAGGTCCACCAGCCTGATCTTCAAACCGTCCAGTTCGAACAGGGCCTCCTTCTTCTCCACGGTCACGCCGGGCCAGTTGCCCACCTGCAGGCGGGTACCGGCGATGGCGTTGATCAGGGTAGACTTACCCACGTTGGGGTTGCCGGCAACGGCAACGGTGAGGACCCTTCTTCCCTCCCCCCGGCTTTGCCTGGTGTCGGTCATGCTCATGGCGACACCTCCACATGAATCCCCTCGGCTTCCTTCTTGCGCAGGGAGAGGCGATACCCCTTGATGCTCACCTCCAGAGGGTCGCCCAGGGGCGCCACCTTCTCCACCCTGACCCGCTCGCCCGCCAGAATCCCCATGTCCATCAGACGCCGCTTGATCGGGCCGGCCGCTGTATCGATACGGGCAATCGTTCCCTCCTGCCCCGGTTTCATGACTGCCAGTTGCATCAGTCGTTCCTCCTGACCGTTATTTTCATCGCCATGCGACGATCCAGAGCGATACGGGAGTTGTCCACCAGCACCAGCAGCATGTTCCCCTCGTTGCGCAACATTTCAATTCGTTTACCGACCCGGAGTCCCATCTCTTCAGCCCGGGTCACCGTCCCCTCCCCATGGGAGTGATTTCCATCCCCACAGGTACAGTTACCGCAGTGGCCGATCTTCACGATCTCACACTCTTCTCCCGCGCTCATCAAACCAAGCATCATGACCATCTCCTCCCTTTACTCAGAACTTCAGCACGATCCCGTACAGCGCAGCCACGTCGTCCTCGGGCTTGGTCAGACCGACCTTGACGCCCAGATCCACATCCAGATACTCGTTCACTTCGTAACGAAAACCGGCCAGACCATAGACGAGAGGTGTACTGGTGGAGGTATCGCTGTTACGGGAAACACCGAAGTCAAGCATTCCGGTGAGTTTGGGAACAAGCTCCGCCTCACCGGCAACAGAGGCGCTCCACAGGTCGCTGCGGCTCCCCGCCTTGTCTGCCGTGCGATAGAAATGGTGCTCATACCCAAGATTCCCGTGCAGCGCGTATGCACCGTCGGCGAATTCCTTGGTGGCGATCAGGGTGACACCGGGCTGCCAGTGTCCCTCGGACATGCTGCGCCTTCCGGTGGGAAGATACAGGGTCGGCTTCAGGGTCAGCGCCAGGTCATTCTGTTCAAAAAAGACGTATTTCAGTTCGAAGAGCGCATCCCCCACTCCCTCGGTGGAACTGGTCAACCCGCCATCTTCATAACTCCGTGCGCTGAAGGCGTAGGGCAGAGCCAGGGAGACCCCCAGGTTCTTCAGCAGGCCGGTTGTCAGCTTGACCTCACCGTCAAACAGATCGCTCTTAACCCTGACACCATCCTCGCGCTCGCTGTCATGGGCGTAGGAGCCGTTCAGTTCCACCTCCAGGTGCCCCACATCCACGATGCCGGCATCGTCGGTCACCAGTGGCGGTCCGGCAAACGCGTTTCCCGCACCCACAACAAGACATCCGGCCACAACCATCTTCGCGCACAGCTTACCAGCTACCCGTTTTTCCATTTTCGTTCCCCTTTTTTGTACTATGAACCACTCGACCGACGAATCGGCCGTCCGTTCCTCTCCACACATCACCCAATCAAACCGGCGTCCCACCACCGGAACCGCTCCGCCCCCCAACCAGCGGGAACGGTACAAAAACTCCATGTACACCCACCGCCATCCGTGTCCACCACAACCTCCCCACTACGCGGAACGCGGTGCTTCACGAACAACGTCCGCCGGACGAAGCGTCGCTCACTATTTTTAGGCAATTCAGGCACTCCCGCAGGGTACACAGACCGCAGGCGTGATGCATGAATACCGGTATACCATGGAGCTTCGCGGCCTTTTTCGCCAACCGCCTGCCGTTGTGGGACACCATGTTGGTAAAAATGATCATCGCGTCAGCTCGATAGAGCTTGTCGGCCATTTCCGCCCCAGGTTCGTTGAACAGTCGCAACTCAACCCCCATCCGTTCCGCTGCCCGCAGGTAATGTGGGCCAAGCCGCCGCACGCCACCAATCACCGCAACACACATATATTTCTCCTTTTCTGGACTTTGATATCCATTATCAAATTATGGACACAAAAACGACTCAACCGAACGGGAGGACGACACGACGCACTCCAGAGCCGAAGACGTTGCCGCCAGACGTTCCGCCATTCCCCGACGACAGGCCCGGAAACGCTCCGCCAGACCCAGGCTGGCCCGGGGATCGCCATACATTTTCCACGGCCCCTGGCAGGCGAAAGGAAGCCTGATCCAGCCCATGAAGGCGGCCACATCCTTGAGCGGATACCCGAGAAATATGCCGATTTCATGGGGAAACGTCCCGGCATTCATCCGCTGCTCCAACTGGTCCAGAGCATGCTCGGCACTAAACGGTTCCTGATATCCCGCCTTGCGCAACAAGCTGGACACATCGCGTCGCGCCAGAAATCGGGAAAAATCATCGGGAACAGAGAGGAGCAACTGAAGAAACCCGGCACCTCTGCGAATCTCCCGCGCCGAGAGACAGGTACGTTCCATCAACTCAGCCCCATGTTCCAGCCAGAGGCTATGGAGGTTGCGGCCGCAGGCCCGGGCACGATCCGGCACACCGATGAGTACCGAAGGTTTTTCGCCAGCCAGAACCTCCGCAGCCTCCAGGGCGATGAATGCGGCCAGACAGTCCATTCCCGAAGGGTAGCGATGAGCGATCCAGAGCCATGATGGTCGCTGTCCATGGTATTCCGCGAAAGCCGTTTCTCTGTCCATCGGAGTTCCTCCCGTTCGCACCGGATATTTGAATTTGAACTTTGTTTTCAATATCATTCTTCCGCTGCACTGTAAAGCTTTTTTCTCACATTTCCTCACCATAGTGGTATGACAACTTTATGGTATGACAAATTTTATATGAATCATAAAAATCCGTTGACTTTGGTTGCGCTTCATCCTATGGTACAGTGCATAAAATAAAGGGGAGTAGCTACCGGCCAGAGAAATGGCCGGCCCCAGGCCCGTCAATACGGCAGACGCCCGGGCAGGGGACGATACATATCGCAAGCAAGACCTTTATCCAGAGCACTGCGCTCCACGGGTAAAGGTCTTTTTATTTTTACCCTGGCTCAGCAAAGGGATGCCGGAGGTAGCAACCATGCTTTTGTCAATACATTTTCACGACAGCACCACACCGAACGGGAAAGGCCCTTCAGACCTCTCCTTCCCCCCGAACTACGCGTTGACCACCACACCACCCACCACCACGGAACAGGTGTATACTTGCTGTATCGACACCTCTTCACAGCGACCTGGACCGTGAGGCCCGCATGAGACATGGTACAATCCATGCATCATGCGCTGGAGGGGCAGAGCCCCGTACAACAAAAAAAATCAAGGAGACTCATATGTCACACGCAACCACCAAGAAACAGATAACGAAAGAGCCCAAGGCATCCCGCTCGAAAAAGAACAAGAAAGAGCAACTGCAGAACATCATCTCCCTGCGCATCAGCGACAACCAGAAGATGATGCTGGAGAAACTTTCCAAGACGACTTCCAAGAGCATCTCCGACATCATGAGGGAGGCGGTCAACCTCTGGAGTGCCAAACGTCGCAAACTCTGCCTGGACTAGGCACCCCCCATCCGAAAACCCCACCCTCCCCCTCGCGGCGAGGGTGGGGCCCCCGTACATACGAACACGCAATCATGATCTGAAATGAACGTGACACGGTCGCCGGCAAGGGGATAATCTCCGGGCCGTTCATCGGCCGGTTCACTGCATAAATCAGGAGACGCAACTGAATGGAATGGCTGACAGACCCCCAGGTTTGGTTGGCGCTGGTAACGCTAACTTCGCTGGAAATCGTTCTGGGCATCGACAACATTATCTTCATCTCCATCCAGGCCGGAAAACTCCCCCGAGAGTTGCAAGAGAGGGCCCGCCTGGTCGGTCTCGGTCTGGCAATGTTCATTCGCATCGCCCTGCTCTTCTCCCTGACCTGGCTGATGGGGCTCACCGCGCCGCTCTTTTCCTTGCTGGGTAACGAGATTTCCGGCCGCGACCTGATCCTGCTTTCGGGCGGACTGTTTCTGCTCTGGAAGAGCACCATGGAGATCCACGAGAAACTGGAAGGCGATGAAGTGGTCGCGACAAAGAGCGTCGGCACCACCTTCGGCGCGGTGATCGTCCAGATCCTGCTGCTGGACATCGTTTTCTCGCTGGATTCGATCATCACCGCCCTGGGCATGGCCAACAAACTGGCCGTCATGGTCGCCGCCGTCGTCATCGCCGTCGGTTTCATGATGTTGTTTTCGGGGAAGATCAGTTCCTTCGTGGAAAGACACCCCACCATCAAGATGCTGGCGCTCAGCTTCCTGCTGCTGATCGGCGTGGCGCTGATCGGCGACGGCTTCGACATGCACATCCCCAAGGGATACATCTATTTCGCCATGGCTTTCTCGGTCATGGTCGAGATGCTCAACCTGCGCATGAAGCGCGGGATGCCGGTGGTGCTTCACCAGCCCCACCTGGAGGGGGCGGAACCGGGAGAAGGCGACCGCTGACTCCGGCCAGAACCCTCCGCGGCCCAGTCGCGAACGACATTATCAAGGAGATTTGTGGATGAAACGACATGTAATGAAATTCTTTGCCTTGGCCGCCATGGTCATGTTCCTGGGCATCACCATCATGGAGCAGACGGCCCACGCCAGAGCCGGTGGAGGGCGTTCCTTCGGCAGCCGCGGTTCACGAAGCTTCTCCCGGTCAACTCCTCCGCTGTTTCGGCCGAGCCAGCAGCGCCAGCAGTACAACACCACCACCCCCAATCAGCAGCGCTCCTCGGGCGGCTTCCTGAGGAGCATGGCCGGAGGCATCATGGGGGGCATGCTGGGAGGCATGCTGTTCAGAAGCCTGGGCTTCGCCGGCCCGGGCGGCATGGGAGGCGGCATCGGCATCTTCGAGATCATCCTCCTGGCCGGCATCGCCTACCTGATCTACCGCTTCGTAAAAAAAAAACAGCCTGAGCTAGCTCCCGGCGGTTACAATCAGGCGGGATACCAGGCAACCAGCGTGCCGCCCCCCTATGGCGCCGCCTATCAGGAGAGCCAGCACGACGGGCAGGGAGCGGACGGCGGCCTGGACCATATCCGCCAGATGGATCCCGGATTCGACGAAAACCGCTTCAACGACATGGCCATGGACACCTTCTTCAAGATCCAGGGAGCATGGATGAACCGCGACCTGGCGCCGGTTTCCACCCTGTTGACCGACGAGATGAGACGGGTCTTCCAGGAGGATCTGGACGGCTTGCTGCGGGAGCGGCGGACGAACCGCCTGGAAAACATCGCTGTCAGGAAGGTGGATATCAGCGAAGCCTGGCAGGAGTCGGGCCAGGACTACATCACCACCCTGATCTACGCCAACCTGCTGGATTACACGACCGACGACGCTAGCGGCATAGTGGTATCAGGCAGCAAAACAGATCCGGTCAAGTTCGAGGAATACTGGACCTTCACCCGGCCCATCGGCGGCACTCCCTGGCGCCTGTCGGCGATCGCCCAGAAATAACCACCACTGAACACACGGGGCGTCCCACAAGGACGCCCCTTTCACGGCACAATCCATGATGCGACGCGGAGCAGTCGCCTGATTATTGTCCCAACACGGTGACAGGAGCACACTCTTTCGTGCCTTACGAGACCCTGCAAGACATCGAGATTCTCTTCGGCCTGGCACTGATAACGGTGATCCTCTTCCGTCGCCTGATGTTCCCCTCCATCGTCGGCTTCATGGCCACCGGCATCCTGGCCGGCCCCCACGCCCTGGGATTCATCAAAAACAGCCACCAGGTGGAACAGATGGCCGAAATCGGCGTGGTGCTGCTCCTGTTCACCATCGGCATCGAGCTTTCCCTGAAGGAACTGATGCGCATCAGGCATCTGGTGCTTTTGGGCGGCGGGCTGCAGGTTCTGGTCACCATCCTGGTAGTGGCAGGCGTGGCCATGCTTGGCGGCTTCCCGGCCAACCAGTCGGTCTTCTTCGGGTTTCTGGTGGCCCTCTCCAGCACCGCCATCCTGATGAAGCTCTTGATCGACAGC
This sequence comes from Pelobacter propionicus DSM 2379, assembly GCF_000015045.1. Taxonomy (GTDB): domain Bacteria; phylum Desulfobacterota; class Desulfuromonadia; order Geobacterales; family Pseudopelobacteraceae; genus Pseudopelobacter; species Pseudopelobacter propionicus. The sequence goes on along the minus strand of NC_008609.1, from coordinate 833,906 downwards.
GGCCAGGCGGACACGCCCCACGGCAAAATGGCCATGGGCATCCTGATCTTCCAGGACCTGTGCATCGTACCGCTGATGCTGCTGACCCCGCTCCTGGCGGGCGGAGGCGACGGAGCACGGGAGATCGTGCTGATCGGCGCCAAGGCTGCAGCCGTCGTGGTCATGGCCCATTACGGCGCCCGTTTCCTGGTGCCGTGGATATTCAAACAGGTGGTAAGGACCAGAAGCAGGGAACTGTTCATCCTGACCATCATCTTCATCGGACTGGGCACGGCCTGGCTGACCGCCCTGGCCGGCCTCTCCCTGGCGCTGGGGGCGTTCATCGCCGGCCTGGCCATCTCGGAATCGGAATACAGCCACCAGGCGTTGGGCGACATCATCCCCTTCCGCGAGGCCTTCATGAGCCTCTTCTTTATCTCGGTGGGCATGCTGCTTGACCCTGCCATCCTGCTGAAGCATCCACTGCTGATCGCCTCGCTGGTGGCAGCCATCCTGCTTATCAAGACCCTAGTCACCAGCGGGGCTGGCATGGCCCTGGGAGTTTCCACCCGCATCACCGTTATCACGGCGCTCTCCCTGGCCCAGATCGGCGAGTTCTCCTTCGTGCTCTCCCAGAGCGGCGTCAATCTGGGAATCCTCACCCCGGACATGTACCAGATATTCCTAGCCGCCTCCATCGCCACCATGGGACTGACACCGGCCTGCCTCGGATTCGCCCCAGCTGTGGCGGAGCGCATCAGCACCCTGCTCCCCCGCCGCTGGAGCCGTGGCCGGGGCGTCCTTGCCAGCCACGACCGACCGGTAGCCATGAGCGATCACGTCATCATCGTCGGCTACGGCGTCAACGGCAGAAACCTTTCCCGGGTGCTGAAGAGCCAGAAGATCCAGCACCTGGTCATTGAGACAAACCCTTTCACGGTCAGGAGCGAGGCCAGGAAGGGACACAAGATCCACTTCGGTGACGCATCAAAACCAGAGGTGCTTGAGCATGCCCATGTGGACAGGGCCCGCGTCCTGGTGGTGGCTATCTCCGATGCCGCGGCCAGCAGGAGGGTCGCCGGTATGGCCCGGCAGATGAACCCGGCGCTGCACATCATCGTCAGGACCCGCTATGTCCTGGAGGTAGAACCGCTGTTCAAGCTGGGGGTCAACGAGGTCGTGCCGGAAGAGTTCGAGACATCGGTGGAAATTTTTTCCCGGGTACTGAGGAACTATCTCGTCCCCCAACATGACGTCGACCGCTGCATCGCCGAGGTGCGCAGCGACGGCTACGACATGCTGCGTTCCTTAAGCAGACGCCACAGCCACGCCATGGGCATCAGCGGCTATCTCTCCGGCGCCGAGATAGGAACCTTCCGCGTGCGGGAGGGGTCGCAACTGGAGGCCCGCAGCCTGCGCGAGGGGACCATCAGGAACATGTCCGGGGCAACGGTGCTGGTCATCAAGCGGGGTGAGGAGGTCGTGCCCAACCCCGATCCGGTCTGGGAACTGCGCAGGGATGACCTGGTGCTGCTTTTAGGCAGTGCGGAGCAACTGGCGGCGGCGGGCCGACTGTTCGAGCCGACTCCGCACCTGCGGCAGGCCTAGACGGACAGGCTGCCCCCAGACGTGGGTGAGCGACATCGCCAACAACGCGCATGCCAGGCGACCGGGAGGCGTCTTCATGGACCGAACACTACTAAATACGCTATTTGGTTACACTTTCACCCTGCTGATGTGCTACCTGCTCTTCACCATTCTGGCGCCGTTTCTGACTACCATGGTCTGGGCCGGGACGATCGGAGCCATCAGCTATCCGCTCTACGACAAACTGCTGGCCCGCTTCCGTTGCCGCGAAAACCTGGCAGCGGTTGCCATGACCACGCTGGTGGTGCTGGCGCTGATCATCCCCCTGGTGGGACTGATCTTCACCCTGGCGCGGGAAACGGCCCTGGCCTACCAGTACATTGAGGGTGTAACCAGCGGACAATCCGGCAGTTTCATGGAAAGCATCCTGCGCCACCCCCAGGTTTCCCCCCTGCTGGACAGGATCAGGCCGCTGACCGGCTCGTTCAACCTGGAACTGGACAGCATGCTCCTGCCGGCGCTCAAGCGCGGGCTGGCCTCCCTGCTGAACTACTCCACCGGAATCGTGAAGAACTTTCTCGGCTTCCTGATCAAGCTGATGCTGATGCTGATCACCCTCTTCTTCATCTACCGGGACGGCAGGCATTTCCTGAGACGTTTCTGGCCGGTGGTGGGAATCGACGAAAAGATGCGGGCGACCATTGCCACCACCATTACGCGGGTTCTGGACGCGGTACTGTACGGCTTTCTGCTGACCTGTCTGGTGCAGGGGACCCTGGGCGGCCTGGGCTTCTGGGTTGCCGGCCTCCCCTCCCCCTTCCTGTTCGGCATCCTGATGACCGTCTGCGCGCCGATCCCGCTGATCGGCACCGCCATGATCTGGATGCCGGGCGCCATCTACCTGCTGACCCAGGGAAGGATACTGGCCGGCGTTCTGCTGATGGTCTGGAGCGCCGTGGCGGTGAGCGGCATCGACAACATCATCCGCCCCCTGTTCATCAGTGGCAGGGCCAAACTCCCCATCCCGGTCGTGATATTCGGGGTTTTGGGGGGGCTTTTGGCCTTCGGACTGACCGGCGTGGTGGCGGGACCAGTGATCGTAGCGCTCTTCCTGGTGTTCTTCGAATCCTACGGCGAAAAGGAAATGGCAGAGGAATAGGCCGACATGGATCGTCCTGCACGCCCCCCCTGCCTCACGCAATTCAAAAGAAAATAGACAGTTACACGGAACTCCGTAGGGGAAGGGATATGCAAACTACGATTTTTTTAAGCACCTTTGGCCTGATCTTTTTGGCCGAACTTGGAGACAAGACCCAGCTCACCGCCCTGGCGCTGGCGCTGCGCTACCCCTGGAAGCGGGTTTTTATCGGCATTGCCGCTGCGTTCGCCCTGCTCAACCTGGCAGCGGTCGTCGTGGGAAAGCTGCTGTTCCTGCTGCTCCCGCTCTTCTGGGTGTCCATGGTATCGGGGCTGCTCTTCCTCTTCTTTGGCTTCACCACCCTGCGCCATGCCTGCGCCATCGCCGATGACGACGGATCGCCCCCCCCGGCGTCCAGCGCCGTGCGCACCGCCTTTGTCATGATCTTCATGGCCGAACTGGGCGACAAGACCCAGTTGGTTACCGCCAGCCAGGCGGCACGCCATTCGGCCAGCCTGGAGGGGATGGGCATGGTCTTCGCGGCCTCAACGCTGGCCCTGCTGCTGGTATCGCTCTTGGGAATCTTCGCCGGCAGGCAACTGGTACGCGTGATTCCGCTCTGCTGGATCCATCGCGCGGCCGGAGTGATGTTCCTGCTGTTCGGCACTGTCACGCTCTGGAAGCTCTGGGGAATGTAGCTACGGTTCTCCCTGCGCGGGGAACGAAAACGGTAACAAAGGAATACACATGTCAGAACAATCGCTACTATGGGTCGCCTTCGGCCTGCTGATGACAATCATGCTGGCCATCGATCTGGGATTAAACCGCAGGGCGCATAAAGTCTCGTTCCGCCAGGCCCTGTCCTGGAGCATCATCTGGGTCTCCCTGGCGCTGGCGTTCAACGCCGGCATCTACACCGTGCTGGGCAAGACCAAGGCGCTGGAGTTCTTTGCCGGCTACATCATCGAGAAATCGCTCTCCGTGGATAACCTGTTCGTTTTCATCATGATCTTCGGCTACTTCAACATCCGCGGCGAGCACCAGGCCCGCATCCTCAAGTGGGGCATCATCGGCGCGCTCGTGCTGCGCGGTCTGTTCATCTTCACCGGCATCGAACTGCTGACCAACTTTCACTGGCTGTTCTACCTGTTCGGCGCCCTGCTCCTGTTCACCGCCTGGAAGATGGCCTTCGGCGGGAACGACGAGGTTGACCCGGAGAACAACCTGCTGGTGAAACTGGCCCGCAGACTCTTCCCCTTCACGAAACGGGTGCGCGGCGACTGGTTTTTCACCCGCCGCCAGGGAATGCTGGTGGCAAGCCCGCTGTTCCTGTCGCTGGTAATGGTGGAGAGCAGCGATGTCGTCTTCGCCATCGACTCAATTCCGGCCATCTTCGCCGTAACCCTGGACCCGTTCATCGTCTTCAGCTCGAACATCTTCGCCATCATGGGGCTGAGAGCGCTCTACTTCCTGCTGGCAGGGATGATCGGCATGTTCGCCTACCTCAAGCTGGCCATATCCTTCATCCTGGCCTTCGTGGGCGGCAAGATGATCGCCACCGCCAGCGGATTCCACATCCCCATCCAGGTCTCCCTGACCATCATCTTCACCACCCTGGCCCTGGCGGTGCTCGCCTCATTGCTGGCCGACGCCCGGAACAACCGCCAGATCGCCCACCTCGAAAACAAATAGTTCCGCACACACCAGGGCCCGCCGGATATTCCATCCGGCGGGCCCTGGCAATTCCCCTTGCAGTTCACTGCCGTAACGAGACCTGTCGAGCCACGGCAACGATTCCCGCTCCGTTCTCACGGGGTCAGGGACTCCCCGCCTGCTCAATCGCCGGGACCAGGAAACTGTTCCTCCAGGTGAAACCTCCATCACGGGCATCCTCTGCCTCGTAGCGGTACTGGAACCTGATCATGTCCCCGGCCAGGGGACGCGCCCTGAGCACGACGCGGAAAGCGGAGGAGTTGTCCATGGGCAGCCTGTCCGGGATGAACGAGAACGTCTCGCGGGCCTTCTCCCTGCCGCCGGCGTCCAGCAGCGAAACGATCATGTCCATATCCGAGATGAGGTAGTAGCGGTTGTTGCGCACATAGCCGTCAATGGTCAGAGAGCTGTCCGTGGCGCCCGTTTTCCAGCCGAAGGTCAGGTCGAACATCCGCTGCACGCCAGGATACTCCTCCGGCCTGATGGTCTGGTAGCCGTTCTGGGCGCAACCGGAAAGGCATGCCAGCAGCAGCACGATCAACACGATAATTCCTGTTTTCATCCGTTTCATTCCTCCCGTTTCTGACGCCGCTACCGCCGGCGCCGGTCTGTTCCGCGCCCAGTATGTTGCCGCGAGCCGCGACTGTCAAGCGTCGGGAACCGACCAGCCGGTTTGCGCCCCCCACGTCGACTGATATACTCTCACTACCAAGCGTCAGTATGGGGAGGTGTTTGATGAAGGAAGCCATGTTCTACGAATGTGAAAGCGGGGGGCGGGTGCGCTGCGGGCTCTGCAGGTTTCATTGCCTGATCGCCGATGGCGCCAGGGGTATCTGCGCCGTACGCGAGAATCGCGGCGGAACCCTGTTCAGCCTGGTCTATGGAAAGCTGTGCGCCGAAAACGTGGACCCCATCGAGAAAAAACCGCTCTTCCACGTCATGCCGGGAAGCAGCTCCTTTTCCATCGCAACGGTGGGGTGCAATTTCCACTGCCGCCACTGCCAGAATTACTCCATCTCCCAGGTACAGGGCGGCGACCGGATAGCGGGGCACGACCAGACGCCGGAGGAGGTCGTAAGCCATGCCCTGGCCAATGGGTGCCGATCCATCTCCTACACCTATACCGAGCCGACCGTGTTCTTCGAATTCGCCTACGACACGGCAAAACTGGCCCGGGATGCGGGGCTGTTGAACATATTCGTCACCAACGGCTACATCAGCAGCCAGGCCCTGGCAACGATAGCCCCCTTCCTGGACGCGGCCAACATCGACCTGAAGGGATTCAGCGAACGTTTCTACCGTGACATTGTCCATGCCCGCCTGTCCGAGGTGCTCGACTCGATCATCCAGTACCGCAGCCAGGGGATCTGGATCGAGCTGACCACCCTGATCATCCCCGGCCTGAACGACGCGGACAACGAACTGGAGGGAATCGCCCGCTTCATAGTCAGCAACCTGGGCGCCGACACCCCCTGGCACGTAAGCCGCTTCTATCCCACCTTCAAGCTGACCGACCGCCCCCCCACCCCGCCGGAAACCCTGCGCCGGACAATGGAGATCGGGCGGGCCGCCGGGCTGAACTACGTCTACGAGGGGAACGTGCCCGGCAGTGGTGGCGAAGACACCTCCTGCCCCTCCTGCTCCGCCCGACTGGTGGAGCGCAGCGGCTTCACCGTCCAGCGCAACGAAATCGAAAACGGTGCCTGCCCGCACTGCGGAACAGCCATCGCCGGCATCGGCATGTGATCGCCGGCTCCCCTGCCGCAATCCCCTGACCCAGGAACGGAACTGGCCGGTTTCGCGGAGAAACCGGCCAGCTTTCGCCCGAACGGGCAAGGTTCTTTTTATTCGAGGTCAGACTCTCCTACGACTCCCCCCTTTTCAGCGGGCAGACCAGCCCCTCTCCCTTCATCAGCGGCCCGAAGCAGGCGTTTTCCGAAAGGCAGCCCGCCTTGCGCCGGTCACCGGAGCGCCAGCGATTGACCAGCCCCGGTTCCCGGATCAGGGGGCGGCAGAGGGATACGTAGTCAGTGACGCCGTCCTCCACCAGGGCCTCGGCAACCTCCAGGGAGCGGACCCCTCCCACCAGCATCAGCGGGACAGCAATCTCTTGTTTAAAACGCAACGCCGCATCCCGGTAGTAGACCTCCTCTTCGGGTGTGGCCAGCACGCCGGTGCGGATGGCCGAGAGCTCGCCCGAGGCGTAGATGGTGCCACCGCTCATCTCGATGGCATCCACTCCCCCCTTCTCCAGAAGGACGGCAACGACAAGCATGTCATCCACCGAGAGACCGCCGTCGATGAAGTCCTGGGAATTGAGCTTGATCAGCACCGGATAGTCGTCACCCACCTCCTGCCTGACGCTCTCCAGGACCTCCAGAACGATGCGAGCCCGGTTCTCCACCGGGCCTCCGTACTCGTCGTTGCGCCGGTTAAAGAAGGGGGAGAGGAATTCACTCAGCAGATAGCCGTGAGCGGCATGGATCTGGACTGCGTCGAAACCGGCCGACTTGGCCCGGCCGGCTGCCCTGCCGAAGGCGGCCCGGATAACGCCGATCTCTTCCCGAGTGAGTTCCCGACAAGGGGGGGTCTTGTCCGGAATGCCGCACGAGGGGCCGACCGCCTCAATGCCGGTTCCGGAGGCAAAGCCGTAGCATCCTGCATGGGCGATCTGCAGGGCGATTTTCCCGCCTGCCCGGTGCACGGCATCGGCCATGCAGGTCAGGCCTGGCAGCAGATCATCACGGTGCACCCCGATCTGCCACGGCCCGGCCTGCCCCTCCGGGCTGACAAAGGCGTGACCGGTGATGATCAGCCCCACCCCTCCTTCGGCAAGAGCGGCTGTCTGGTCGATCAGCGGCTGGGTACAGGAGCCATCCGTTCCCGCCATTCCTTCCCAGGTTGCGGAACGGACGAAGCGGTTGTCAAGCTCCATGGATTTGATAACGCTCTTTTCAAAAAGTTTCGCCATGCCTGAATCCTCCATTCGGATTGTGTGACTGGTTTCCTCCACCTGGCCCATCATCTCCACACCACCCTGGCTGCCTGGCGCGACGGAATACGCTGGTAGCGGTACAGGGGAAAGCCGTACATGAGCGCCCCCTGGACGCTGTGACCGGCCGGGATAGCCAGCCGCTCCTTGAGCGGCCCATGCCCGTTGGCCGCCCGCATCAGGAAGCCGCCCCAGCAGGTGCCGATGCCGTTGGCAACGGCGGCAAGCTCGAACTGGGTCAGGGCAATGGCACAGTCCACCCCGCTCCAGGTCCAGTCGTCGGGGGCGTGGACAACAATCAGGTGGGGCGCGTTGCGCAGCACCGGATCCTTACCCTCCTCCCACAGCCTGACATAGGGGGCGTACTGCGGCTCCTCTTCGCTGCGCCTGCGCAAAAAGTCGATCACGAGAGCAGCCAGCTGCCTGACCTCCGCGGGATCCTGTATCACCAGCCAGTGCACCGGCTGGCGATTCACCGCCGACGGCGCCCAGCGGGCAACCTCGATGGCTTCGTGCACCAGTTCGCGGGGAACCGGTTCCGGCCGGAATTCACGGACGGAACGGCGGCCCATGAGCAGCTGCCCCAGGGCAGACGGCGAAACCGTAAGCGCCTGGTTGAGGAGAGGCGCCTGCTCCAGCGACAGGGTCTGGTGGTGGACCGCGGAGACGGGGCAGACGGCGACGCAGTGGCCGCAGGCGATGCACTTGGAGTCGGCACCCGTCCGGAACTCCGGAAATCCCTCGCTGTCCGTCTCGAAAAGCCGCAGCGGGCAGACAGCATGACAGATGCCGTCACGCAGGCAGGTGGTGTGGTCGATGGTTATCAGGCTCATACGTTTCTCCTCGGAAAAATACATTCGCGTCCTGCTGGACAGGGGAGAGTCAGCCCTGTCCCGATAAAGTAGACTGATCGTATAGCAGGCAACGCAGCCCCTTTTCGGAAAACAGCCGGAGATACAGGGGCGACAAACAGTTCAGATACAGGCCATACAAAGTCGCAATCGGGATCGTCTCCGGTCGGCAGCACCGAAAACGCCTCCTGATCACGCCTCAACAAATAGACCGATCCGTCTAACCTGTCAACCCCAAAAACAGAGCAGCTCCCCAACGCAGAAGAGGCGTCCCCTTGCCGCGGACGCCTCTTCTGACACTCTCTGTCGTTCCTGTTATTTTTCCAGCAGCATCTCCATCAGGCGATGCCCTTCGACGGCCAGTCCGGTGGACCTGGCCTGCTCCTCGTCATAGGCCGTGGCGCCATTCCCCTTCCCCTCGCCACCGCGGTAGATGATGAACGGCACCGGATCAGCGGTATGGGTCATGATGTTGACCGGCGTGGGATGATCCGGCGTGCAGAGAATGGCGTACTCGCCGAACGTGCCGATCCCCTCCAGCACGGTTCCCACCACCTGGCGGTCGAAGTCCTCGATGGCCTGGAGCTTGTAATCCATCCTGCCAGCATGAGCGGCCTCGTCCGGCGCCTCCACATGGACATAGACGAAATCGTGGTCCTCCAGGGCGGCCAGGGCGGCCTTGGCCTTGCCCAGGTAGTTGGTGTCGATGAAACCGGTGGCCCCCTCCACGTTGATCACATCCAGGCCGGCGCAGAGGCCGATCCCCTTGATCAGGTCCACGGCGGAGATGACCGCGCCGGTCAAGCCGAACTTCTCCCCGTAGGAGGCGACGCGGGGGGTCTTGCCATGCCCCCACAGCCAGACCGAATTGGCCTGGGGCTTCCCCTCCTGCTCCCGCTGCTTGTTGACCGGATGATCGTGCAGCACCATCTGGGCATGGTTCATGATTTCATTCAGCCGCTCGGAGCCATCACCGCTGGGGAGGTACTCCAGTATGGGCCTGCCGCTGATGTCATGGGGTGGGGTGAGCAGCATGCCGTCCCTGCCCCCCCGCCAGACCATCAGGTGGCGGTAGCTGACCCCGGGATGAAACTCGAATTCGGAGCTACCCAACTTCTCCTGCAGGGCCTGCACCAGCAGGCGCCCCTCGGCGGTGGTAATGTGGCCGGCGGAGAAATCCTCCATGAAGACGCTGGTGCTGGCCTGCCTGAGGGTGACCAGGTTCATGCGGAAGGCGACGTCATCCGGCCCCAGTTCGACCCCCATGCTGATGGCCTCCAGGGGTGAGCGTCCGGTGTAGCAGTCGCGCGGGTCATAACCGAACACAGACAGATTGGCGACATCGCTGCCCGGGGGCAGGCCGTCGGGAACGGTCCGGGCCAGCCCCACCTGACCGTTTCGAGCCATGAAATCCATGTTGGGGGTCGACGCCGCCTGGAGAGGGGAGCGGTTGCCCAGTTCGCTGTAGGCGATGTCCGACATGCCATCGCCCAGGAGAATGATGACCTTCATATATACGTGCCTTTCCGGTTGCGTTTATTGATGCTGCTGGGGGGAATATAGTAGTTTCCGAATCAGTTGCTTGTCAACCACCATGCGTGCAGGGACGGCTATTTCCTGACGAAAATCTCTTTGGCCAGGTTGGTGTCAATGGCGAACTCGGAGTAGCCCACCCGGAAGATGTACGAGGGAAAGGCCTGCACCAGGGTGATCCTGTTTCCCGGCAGGACCCCCATGGCCATCAGTTTCTGCATCTTCTTGCTGTCATCGGTCTGGATATAGGCGATTTCCCCCTCCTGTCCCGACTTGAGCTCGGTCAGCGCCACCACTCCCAGGTCCCCCTCGGCCAACGCCTGATGGCAGCATTCACCCGGCGGGATCGGCTTTCCGTGGGGGCAGGTGGTGGGGTGGTTGAGCATGGTACAGACCTTGGTATCGACCCCCTCGCTGAGCAGGTGCTCGAACTGGCAGGCCTTGAGATTGCCATCCTCGCCGCGGATGTTGAGCACGTCCATCATCAGCCGCTCCGCCAGGCGGTGACGACGAATGGTCATGCGCCCCTCTTCCCTCCCTTCGGGCCGGAAATAGACCACCCCCTGCCTGATCTCCACCAGGGCGCGCTCGCTCAGCTCCGCGAAGGCCGGGTCGTCCAGGGCGATGCCCAGCTTGGCGGGATCAAGGCCGGGCACCCGCTCCTCTTCAACCGCGATCCACAACGCCTCCAGTACCTCTTCCGCCTTATCGGACAGTTTCATGCCCCATCTCCTCCTTGGTCGTCGTTCCTGGTGAACAACGATCGAATCTTCCTGATCAGCTTCGCTTCCAGCGGATTGCTGTAGTTGCATTTCGGACAGTGCACGGAATGGCACCCGCCGGGACAGGCGCCGCACCCCTGGCGCGCCTCCTTTTCGTCAAATTCGTGCCCACAGAATGCGCATTTCACGTCAACAATCCGGTGATCAACAGCACCTGGTTGAGCAGATAGCCGCTGCCGAAGGCAAGACAGCTCACGAACAGGCCGATGGCTCCGGCTACCTTCCACCCCCGCTCCTTCTTCATGATCAGGAACTGGGCCACACAGGGGATGAACAGGGTCAGGGTAACGGCAGCCACGGTCAGCTGGCGGGCATCCATCAAACCCTTGGTCTGCAGGTCGTACAGGCCGGCGGCACCGTAATCGCGACGGAAGAAACCGAAGATGAATGCCACCGCCGTCTCCCGGGGAAGCCCCAGGGACGCCATGAGCGGCGTCATGGCGTCAACCGCCTTCTCGAAGAAACCGGTCACCTTGCCCAGCCAGAGCAGTACCGACGCCAGCACGAACAGCGGCAGTATCTCCAGGAAGTACCACTGCATGCGGGTGTAGGTCTTGGTCAGCACATTACTCACCTGCGGCAGGCGCATGGGGGGAAGCTCCATGTAGAACATGGGCGCATCTCCCGGCAGCACCCGGGTGGCCAAGAGGCCGACGACCACGAACAGCAGCATCAGGCAGCCGCCCCACACTGCCAGCGCGCCGGGCGCCTTGGAGAGCAGGGCAATGATAACCCCCAGTTGGGCCGAGCAGGGAATCGCCAGGGAGAGCAGGATCGTGGCGATCACCCGTTCACGTACCGTCTCAAGGGTTCGGGTCACCATGGTTGCCATGGTGTCGCAGCCGAAGCCAAGCACCATGGGGATCACCGCCCGGCCGGTCATGCCGAACCTCTTGAAGACGCGATCCACCAGCAGCGCCAGGCGCGGGAAATAGCCGGTATCCTCAAGAAAAGAAAAGAAGATGAAGAAGGTGGCCACGATCGGCAGGATGATCCCCACCGCGTAGCGTATACCCAGGGTGATGATGCCGTACTCGCCCACGAACAGTTCCTGGATGATCTCCCAGGGGACGATCTCCTTGACCCAGCCGGTAATCCAGGGATTGAAACGCTCCATGAACAGCCGGTTTTCCAGCAGGTCCACCAGGGTGCCGGCGCCGAAATCGCCGACAAAGCGGTACAGGCCGAAGTAGAGCACCAGCAGCAGCAACGGCACACCGGTCAAGGGGTTCACCGCCCAGCGGGAGAGATGCTCGGACCAGGTCACCACCCGCGTATCCGGTGCCACGAAGGCGCCTTTGACCAGATTCCTGACCATGCTGTTACGCTCAAGGGAGAGGTCCAGGTGAAAGGATTCGCGGCGCTCGAAGGAGATGGAAGCGACTTTTGCGGCGATGGCCGCATATCCCTCGCCCTCACGCTCCCGCACCAGGGAGACGATCTCCTCGTCCCGCTGCAAGAGCAGAATAGCCAGGGCGCGGCGAGAGAGGATATATTCCCCCTTCATCAGCCCAACCACCTCCTGCACGTTGCGTTCCAGCGGACTGGCGTAGGGGAATTGCATCGGCGCCGCCCCTTCCTTTCCGCTTGCGTAGGAAGCAAGGGCAGAGCGTATCTGATCCAGTCCGCGCTTGCGGGCCGTGGCTGCCCCGATCACCGGAATGCCCAGGCGTTCCTGCAGCAGATTCAGGTCGATCTTCAGCCCCATGCGTTCCGCTTCATCCATGATGTTGACCACCAGGATCACCGGAAGCCCGGCCTCGATCAACTGGATGGTCATGGCCAGCATCCGCTCCAGGTTTCGGGCATCTAGGACGTGCAGTACCACGTCGGGTGTTTCGTGGAGGATGATCTCGCGGGCAACCCGCTCCTCCTCGGTGATGGTGTGGATCGAGTACATGCCGGGGGTGTCGATGACCTGCCAGCTCCTGCCCTGGATCGTCGCGTTGCCTCGGGAGACCTCCACCGAGGTTCCGGGGTAGTTTGAAACGGTGACATACGCCCCGGTGAGGGCATTGAACAGCACACTCTTGCCCACATTGGGGTTGCCCACCAGGACTACCCGTTTGAGGGTATCCCCCCTGTTCGACACTTCCGTCTGATTCGCGCAACATGATGCCATACAATCACACCCTATCCATGTTCTTGACATTCATTTTCACATACACAAAAAAACAGTTCCCGAGACGGTGAGAGGCGTTGGATGGGCTAGGTCTTCGCCGCTGCGCGGCAGCGGGCGCAGAGCCCGTAAATCTCCAGCTTGTGACTCTTGATCAGAAAACCGTGGCGGGTGGCGATCTCATCCTGCAACTTCTCGATGGTCTCGTTCTCGAACTCGATGACCGCGTTGCAGCCGGTACAGACCAGGTGATCGTGGTGCTCACCTTCCACCACATGTTCGTAGCGGGTCTGCCCGTCATGCAGCAGCACCTCGCGGGCCAGTCCGGCCTCAACGAACAGCTTGAGGGTGCGGTAAACCGTTGCGCTACCAATGCCGGGATGCACCGCCTTGATCTTCAGATACAACTCTTCGACGCTGACGTGCTGATGGGTGGCGAGGAAGAAATCAAGGATGATTTCGCGCTGCCTGGTGGAGCGCAGCCCCTTGCCCGCGGCAAACCTGTTGAACGCATGCTTCTTTTCGAGAATCATCCGCCCCCCCTTTGTTGAAGTTGAATTTCAAGATAAGAAGATACCGGTCAGCTGTCAAGTATTTTTTGGCACAGGTGGACACAGGAAGAAATCGGAAAATGTTTCAGGGGGGTCTCCATGAAAAGGGGCACATAGTGCGCATCTCCATGGGGCAACACATGCTATACTTTAAGGAACAGAAGAGAGGAGGTGGCGACCATGAAAGAGATGAAACGTCCAACCATGAAACCGCGCCGCACGATGCAGATGGCCATGATCGGCAAGCATGGGTTGATGATCCGCCGTGCCGGCAACCACAACGCCCACATCATCACACCCCACGGCAAAATCCAGAGCGGACGCAAGGGGCGCAAGGGATGAGCCGGCGCCAGTGACGATTGAATCAATGAAAGCCCGGTGCATGCCGGGCTTTTTTTTGCATGCAAAGCGGTCGGAGGAGTGAAACAGTTCCACGCGAAAGCGGGATGCACCAAAACAACAGTGTATCTGCCGCTGTTCGAAGCGTGGATCTTCATGTCCCCCTTCCGTAAAGGGACCTCATGTTCAAGCCCTCACTGCCGTCACCCATGATCGACCAGGGGCTGACCACCCCGGTTCGCTGACCTTCGCACAGAGGAGAATCTCCCGAGCTCCTTCAGTCAGTTGCTGCGACCATGTCGCGGGGCGAGAGAGTTGGCCCGGCACTCCACGGTCGTGTTCAGGAGCCTATGCCTCAGCGGCAATGCCGACTGCCGAAAAGCCGGTCTCACGGGTCACCATCTCCCGCAGCAGGGGGGGGAGTTTGGGATAGAGGTCCTCCAGCAGTTTCTGCTTACGCTTCCCCTCCGGTATCCCCTTGATCCACCCCACAAGCGACCGTTCGAACACATCCTGAAATTCTTCCGGTCCCAGGGCCTTCATCAAGCGCTGAATCTCGTGACTCATCTGTTTTGCGGTCATCTCCTGTTCCTGCTGTTTCTCCCGCGCCATTCAGCCTTCCTCCACTTAGGTTATGTAATGTATGACGACCGTCCAGAGGAGAAGTGATCTTTCCCCCTTCCCGACGACGACTACCCCGTACAAGCCTTCTCCATGACATCATCGAACAATTCGATATAGCGCTCGACAATGGCCTCCTGACTGAAACACCGCCGGAGTTTGTCCCGTCCCGCCTCGACCAGACGCTGTGCCAAGTCGGGCTGGGCAATCATGGCCTGGATACACTCAGTCAGTTGAGCCACATGATCGATATCGAACAACAGGCCGTCGACACCATCATCCACCAGCCAGGCAGGCCCGACGGAGCGCGCCGCGATGAGCGGAACCTGCTGGGCCCAACTTTCCACCACCACATTCCCGAACGGCTCGAATCGCGAAGGGAATACGCTGATATCAGCGGCGGCAAAAAGATCGGCAATGTCGCTGCGCCACCCCAGGAGATGAACACGTTCCGCGACACCCAACTCACCGGTCATCGCCTCCAGCTCGGCGCGCAGCGGCCCCTCACCGGCGATCATGACCGATACGTCCGGAATGGGGACGATCGCCCGGATCAGCGTATCATGCGCCTTGGCCGAATGGAGACGTCCCAGGGCCAGCAGCAGGTGATGATGGTCCGGTATCCCCATCGATGCACGGATCATTCTCCTGGACTGATCACGGGAAGCGCTCCCCGGGGCAATGTCACCGAAGTTGGGGATGCACACGGCGCGCTCGGCCGGAATGCCGCTTTTCAGGAAGTATTCAACGATATCGGGAGTATTGCCGATCAGACGGTCGCACCCCCGGTAGCGGTCCAGACCGTAATACCCCCCCAGGCGAGCGACAACGGGACAATACCCCCGTGGCGCCCGTTTTACGGCGCGGTCCATCCAGATGAGCATCAGGCTCGGTTTGATCTGCCTGGCATGGCGGGCGATACGGATCCGGCCGGGGATTTCCCGCAGGCCGCGAAAGCGGATCAGCTTGACCTGCACCAGGGGGTGGGCCGTAAGGAGAGCCTCGCGCCGGGGATTGGGCTCCATCACCACGTACTGACGGATGCCGGCATCAGCCAGGGCCAGGCAGAGCTTTTCGAAAAAGGTCTCTGCTCCCCCCTCTTGGGATGAAAGCATGATCTGCATGAGCCGAAATTGAGATGTATCCATGGGATTAGCGCCGGAACTTCAACCTAAGGGGTGTCTGAATGGACGACGTGAATGATCATACCGGTTCATCGAGCCCAGGTCAATTTCCATTCATGCCTCCACGGCGTCGATGGCCGCCTCAGGCCCCCGCTCCCCGCCATGGTCGCGGGCGATCAGCATGTAGATGGAGGGGACCACGAACAGGGTGAACAAGGTGCCGATGAACATCCCCCCCACCAGCACCAGGCCGATGGAGTTACGGGCAGCGGCGCCGGCGCCGGTCACCAGGGTCAGGGGGAAGTGGCCGGCAATGGTGGCGGCGGTGGTCATCAGGATCGGCCGCAGGCGGGTCATGGCCGCCTCCCGCACCGCCTCCAGCTTGGGACGCCCCTGCAGTTGCAACTGGTTGGCAAACTCAACGATCAGGATGCCGTTCTTGGCCACCAGCCCCACCAGGGTGACCAAGCCGACCTGGGAGTAGATGTTCAGGGTGGTGGTCCAGCCGCCGGTCCAGAAGCTGACGTTGGGGTCGGGCATCTTCAGGAAGGTGAAGATCAGCGCCCCGAACATGGCCAGCGGCACCGACCCGGCCAGGATGACGAAGGGGTCGCGGAAACTGTTGAACTGGGCCGCCAACACCAAAAAGATCAGGATCACGGCCAGAGCAAAGGCCGGCAGAAACTTGTTCCCCTCCGTGCGCAGCTGGCGCGACTCGCCGGTGTAGTCCAGCACGTACCCCTTGGGCAGGATCCTGGCCGCCTCATCCTCCAGGAAGCGCAGCGCCTCATCCAGCGGCCGGATGGCCACAGCGCTGATCTTGACCGCGTTCAGCTGCTGGAAGCGGTTGAGCGACCGGGGAACTACCGATTCCCGCAGGGTGGCGATGGTGCTTAAGGGTATCAGCTTTCCGCTGGGACCTGTGACATAGATATCTTTCAGCTGGTCCGGATTGAGACGACCGCTGCGTTGCACCTGGGGGATGACCTTGTAGCTGCGGCCGCTGATGTCGAAGCGGTTCACGTAATCCCCCCCCACCATTCCGCCCAAGTCTCCACCGATCTGCGCCAGGTTGAGCCCCAGGTCAGCCACCTTGTCGCGGTCGATGACGAACTCGGTCTGGGGCTGGTCGATCTTGACGTCGATCATGGGGGGAAAGGCAAACATGCCGCTCGTAGCCGCCTTCACCTGCAGCTTCTGGGCGAATTCCAGGATCTCGGAGGTCTCGGCGGTGGAGGCCAGGATGAACTCCACCGGAAACTGGCCACCACCCGGGAGCGCCGGCGGCACCACCGGAAAGATCTGCACCCCGGGGATCGCCTGCAGCTTCTGGGAGACCTCGGGCATGATCTGGAAGATGTTCCGTGTGCGCTTATCCCAGGGTTTGGCCACCATGCCGCCCATGCCGGAGCTGGGTTGGGTGATCTGGAAGGTAAAATCGGTCTCGGGGATACTGAGGAACACCCGGTTAACCGCGGCGGCAAAGCGGCTGTTCTGGTCCAAGGTGGAGTTTGCGGCCGCGTCGATGATGCCGAAGATGACCCCTTGGTCTTCGGTGGGGGCCAACTCCTTGGCAGACATGGTGAACAGGGGGATGGTCAGCAGGCTGACAACAATCCAGATGGTGTAGATGGCGGGGCGCGCCCTCAGGGTTGCGTCCAGCCGCCGGCCGTAGGCCTCCTTAAGCCGGTTAAAGCCCCGGCTGATACGGCCGGCCAGGCCATGATCCTCCATGCCCGGCTTGAGCAGCCGTGACGACATGAGCGGCGTCAGGGTCAGGGCCACCACGCCGGAGATGGTCACGGCACCGGCCAGGGTAAAGGCGAATTCGCGGAACAGGGAGCCGGTGAGTCCCCCTTGCAGGCCGATGGGAAGATAGACCGCGGCCAGGGTGATGGTCATGGCAATGATCGGGCCGACCAGTTCCCGAGCCCCCAGAAGGGCCGCCTCCAAGGGACTCTTCCCCTCACCCATGTGGCGTTCCACGTTCTCCACCACCACGATGGCGTCGTCCACCACCAGGCCGACGGAGAGCACGATGGCCAAAAGGGTCAGCAGGTTGATGGTGAAACCGAAGGCCTGGATCAGGAACACGGCGCCGATCAGGGAGATGGGTATGGCCACCAGCGGGATCAGCACCGAGCGGAAGGAGCCGAGGAAGAGGAAGATGACCACCACCACGATCAGCAGGGTATCGATGAGGGTGCTGATCACCTCGTGGATGGCGTTGTTGATGTAGTCGGTGGCGTCATAGGCCACACGGGCGTGCATGCCGCTGGGGAGTTCGCGCTGGATTGCCTCCATCTCGGCCCGCACTCGCTTGATGACATCCAGGGAGTTGGCGTTGGGCAGGGACCAGATCCCCATGAACACGGCGGTCTGCCCCGAGAAGCGCACCTCGGTGTCGTAATCCTCGGCCCCCAGCACGATATCGGCCACATCCTCCAAGCGGATGATGGCGCCGTTCTGACCGCGAATGGCCAGGCGCCTGAAATCGTCCACCGTATTCATGTTGGTGTTGGCGGTCAGGTTGACCTGGATATAGGCCCCCTTGCTCTGGCCCAGGGTGGAGAGGTAGTTGTTGGCCACCAGGGCCTGGCGCACCTGGACCGGACTGATGTTCAGGGCCGCCATGCGTTCCGGCTTGAGCCAGATACGCATGGCAAAGGTGCGAGCGCCCAGCACATCGGCCCGCTGCACGCCGCTCACGGCCGACAGGCGCGGTTGCACCACGCGCACCAGGTAGTCGGTGATCTCGTTCTGCTGCAGCGCATCGCAGGTGAAGCTCAAGTAGGCCGAGGCGAACTCGCTGTCAGCCGACTCGATGTTGATCACCGGAACCTCGGCATCCAGGGGGAGGTCACGGCGCACCTGATCCACCTTGGAGCTGATCTCGGCCAGGGCCTTGGTGGCGTCATAGTTGAGTTTGAGGCGCACCTTGATGGTGGAGACCCCCATGCTGCTCTGGGACTCCATGTACTCGATGCCGTCCGCCGCGGCAATGGCGCGCTCCAGCGGCGTGGTGACGAAGCCGCGCACCAGGCTGGCGCTGGCCCCCACGTAGACGGTGGTCACGGTCACGGCCGCGTTCTCGCTGCGCGGATACTGGCGCACGTTGAGGGAGCGGATAGCCTGCAGTCCGGCAATGATGATGATCAGGTTGACCACCAGGGCCAGTACGGGGCGACGGATGAACAGATCGGTCAGTTTCATGGCTCAATTGTTCTCCGGCCTGGGTGCCGAGGAGAAGCGGGGGGCCAGCCGGTTGTCCACCACCACCCCTTGGCCGTTGCGCAGCTTGAACACCCCGGTACTGACCAGCGTCTCGTCACCCTTCAGTCCGGCCGTAACCGCCACGAAATCACCCCGCTTCTCTCCCAGCCGGACGAACTGCTGACGCAGTTGTTTCCCCTTGCGATCCTTTGTCTGCTCCACCACAAAGACCGAGTCGCTGTAGGGCGCATAGAGCACCGCCGTGGCGGGAATCACCCGCACCGGGCGCTGCTCGGACAGCCCCACCGCCACCGAGACGAACATCCCGGGCCGCAGCTTCTCGCCCGGGTTGAGGGCGGTGGCCTGCAGTTTGACGTTTCTTGTATCCACATCCACCAGCGGCGTGATGGCACTGATACGCCCCTGGAAGGTCTCGCCCGGAAGTGCGTCACAGGTCAGGCGCATCCCCTGCCCGGTGCGCAGGCGGGCCAGCTGCTGCTGGGGGAGGGAAAAATCCACATGGATCGGATTCAGACTCTGCAGGGTGACGATGGCATCTCCCTCCTTGAGGACCTGCCCCAGGTTGACCTGGCGGATGCCGACCCTACCAGCGAAAGGGGCGCGGATGGTCTTTTTGGCGATGGTCGCGCGCACGGTGTTCAGCTGGGACAGGGCTTGGTCATGGAGTGCTACGCTACGGTCATAGTCCGCCTGGGAGATGATCTTTTCCGCCACCATCCGTGCGGCGCGATCAAGTTCGGCCCGGGCCAGCTTCACCTGGGCCAGAAGTCCGGGAAGCTGGGCCTCTTCGCTACTGGTATCTTGCCTGACCAGCAGATCCCCCTTCCTGACCGTTGTCCCGGATTCAAAGGCTATCCTGATCACCTTCCCCGGCAGCTCCGACGCAACAGTCACCCCCTGCACCGCGCTCAGGGTTCCCACGGCGGTCAGGTCCGTGGTCCAGGTATCGGAGGCGACCAGCGCCGTGGTGACGGTCTCGGCCGGCGGCACGAAGGCTTTGCCCTGGTTGATCATGGTCTTGATCTGCAGGAACTTGACGCCGGCCAGGATGGCGATGACGGCCAAGAGGCCAAGTATGGCAAACAGGACTCGTTTATTCATGGTTGTATAACTCCGCAATAGGGTGGAGAGGAAGCGTGAGGGAGCAGGGCGTTCGGAAGACTCATCGCCGCTCCTCCTGCTCCGCGGGTTGAGCGGCATCGGCTCCGGCTTCCCGGTTCCACCATCCGCCCCCCAGGGCCTGGAAGAGCGCGGCGCTGTCCGCCAGACGGGCTGCCCGGGCCTGGATCAGGGCAATGCTGGCCTGCTGCTGCTGACGCTGGGCATTGAGCAGCAGCAGGTAGTTTGTCGCACCGATTTCATACTGCCGACGGGTCAGCGTGAGGGTCTCACGGGCTGTGCGCTCGCTTTCGGCCTGGGCCACGAGTGCGGTCGCATCCGAATCCAGGGCCTGCAGTACGTCGGCCACACTCTGAAACGATTTCAGAATCGTCTCCCGGTACTGCGCCGTTGCCTGGTCATAGGCGGCGATCGCGGCCCGGCGCCTGGCGGTCAGCTCGCCGCCACGGAACAGGGGCTGCAGCAGGCCGGCGCCCAGGCTCCAGATGGGGCTGCCGCTGGAGAGCAGCTTGCCCAGGGTGGCGGCCTGGGTCCCCACGCCGCCGCTGAGGGTGATCTGGGGGTAGAGGTTGGCCGTGGCAACGCCGATACGGGCGCTGGCTGCGTGGAGCAGTTCTTCCGCAGCGCGGATATCCGGGCGCTGCCGGGCCAGGGACGAGGGGAGGGAGAGCGGCAGTTCCGGCGGCAGCAGCAGCTGGTCCAGGCTGAATTCCGGCAATCCGGCCTGGCTGGGGAACCTGGCGCAGTACTGCGCCAGCTGGTTGCGGGTCCAGGCAAGCTCCTTTTCCAGCAGGGGCAGGCTGGCCCGCAACTGGGCCACCTGGCTCTCCTGGCTGAGCAGTTCGACGCGGGTCGTCCCCCCCAGCTGGAGCTGCCGCGCCACCAGGTCGCGCAGCTGTTCCTGTACCGCCAGCATCTCACGGGTGGTTGCCAGTTGCGCCCTCAGGGAGGCCTCCCTCACCACCGTGGTGACGATGTTGGCGGTCAGGGAGAGATGGGCGGCCTCCAGCTGGAAACGCTGGTAATCCACCTGTGAGCGCAACTCCTCCAGTTCGCGGCGGCCGCCGCCGAACAGGTCAAGGTCGTAGGAGAGCACCAGCGAGGCGTTGTACAGCCCGTAGGTAAAACCACCCGTTCCCGGCTGGCCGCTGGCGGCGCTTGACACCTTCTGGCGCGCCCCGGAGAGGGAAGCGTCCAGGGCGGGATAGTATACCGCCCCGCTCCGGGCGCGCAGGTTCTCCTCGGCCTGGCGCAGGGCCGCCCCGGCAGCGGCCAAGGTGGGACTATCGTCCAATGCCTGGCGGATCAGACGGTCGAGCTCGGCATTGCGGAACAGCCGCCACCACTGGGCGGGCAGGTCCCGGCCGGGAACCACTGCCTGCGTCTCGCCGGCAGCGCCACCCACCGCCGGATGAACCTTCGGCAGAGCAGGTGCGGTATAGCCGACAGGAAGCGCCTGTTCCGGCCGCCTGAAATCAGGCCCCACGGCACACCCCGCCAGCGCAGCGGCAGCTGCCAGAGCGAACACAACCCGTCTTCCGTTACGGAGAACTCTGTTTAGCACAATGCCCATCACTCAACGCCTTTCAGAAAAGCCGCCGACCAGGATGATCGACCTCAGCACGATCCTGTCCCCTCCGGCGTCACTAACGTACATGAGTCCCCAGAGTATTGAGCCGGAGGTCAGGGTACGGGAGGGGCAAAGTCTACCCCATGTACAGCGGCTAGTGCAAACATTACCTGGCGTGTCTCATGCAGAGCCGCCCATAACGAAATCAAAGACCCCGTTGACACCGCGTTCGCGAACCTGTTCCTGAACAGTCTTTCCCCCTTCCCTGTGTCGTGCGTACACCCCCAGGGCCCAGACGGGGAAGAAAAGGCTGTAGCCATGGTAGCGCAGATAAAATACCCGCGGAAAACCGGTGCCGGTGAAATGGCGCTCATCCCAGCCATCGGCGAAACTGTCCGCCAGGTAGGCAATGCCCGCCCTGACGGCGGCATGATCCGCCTCGCCGGCCGCCATCAACCCCAGGAGCGCCCAGGCGGTCTGGGATGCGGTGCTGGCTCCGCTTCCCGCAAGGGAGGGGTCGTCATAGCTGGCACAGGTCTCACCCCACCCGCCATCGTCGTTCTGGCATGAAACCAGCCATTCAACCGCCTTCCTGACATAGGGCCGGCCCATATCCTCCCCGGCCTGACTCAGCCCCGAGAGGACCGACCAGGTGCCGTAGATGTAGTTCACCCCCCAGCGTCCGAACCACCCCCCGAAGGGTTCCTGTTCCTCCCTGAGAAACTCGATCCCCCGGGTGATGGGCGGGTAGTCCGGGCCGTGGCCGAGCATCCCCAGCATTTCTATGCATCTGCCGGTCAGGTCGGCCGTGCTCGGGTCGAGCAAAGCCCCATGGTCGGCAAAGGGGATGTCGTTGAGGTAGAAGTGATTGTTGTCCACATCAAAAGCGCCCCAGCCGCCGTCCGCCCCCTGCATGCCCAGCACCCACCGCACCGCCTTTGCGATCTTCTCCGGGTACTCCCCCCTCTCCAGCGCTCCGGCGCGGAACAGACTCATCAGTACCTTGGCGGTATCGTCCACATCGGGATAGAGCGCATTCTCGTACTGGAATGCCCAGCCGCCGCACTCCAGGCCGGGGCATCTCTCGGTCCAGTCGCCCTGCGTGGCGATCTGCCGGTTGAAGAGCCATTCCATGGCCCTCTCCGGCGAGTACCCGCCACCACCTGCTTCGGAGAGGGCCGTGAGGCTCAGGGCAGTGTCCCAGACAGGCGAGTTGCAGGGCTGGCAGAAGCTGAATGCGTGGCTTTTCGCGGTATCACTGAGGGATGCGGGATACAGGTCGACAGCGGCGGAGGACGCTCCGTCAAGAACCGGGAACAATGTCCCCGCGCCGTCGGCCGGCAGAGCCCCGGCCTCTGGCTTCCCGTGGATCAGCAGTCTGTCGATGGCCCGCAGACCGCGCAGGTAATCGGGATCACTATCACCGCACCCCAGTGTTTTCAGCGCCATGACGGCATTTGCCATGGCGGGATAAATGGCGCCGATACTGCCATCCCCCTTCATCCGTTCCCGCGTCCAGCGTTCAGCCTCCTCCAGGGCACGTCGTTTGATGCGACCGGGAACCAGATGCATCGTGCGTTTGAGCAGGCGGTCCAGCACGATGAAGGCGTTCTTGCGCCAGGCGCGGTAGCGGAAGTGATCCAGATGGACAAGCATGTCCGGCGACGTCGAAAACAGTTCGGCAATCCCTTCGCTGTAGCCCAACCGGCAGACCGGTTGTTTGTTGTACAGGATCAGCAGCGGCACGATCACCGTTCTCGACCAGTACGCGACCTTGCTCAGATGAAAGAAGAACCATTTCGGCAGCAGCATGATCTCGATCGGCATGGCGGGAGTCGTATGCCACGGCACCTGGCCGAAGAGCGCCAGGGTGATCCTGGTGAACACATTACTCCGTTCCGCCCCCCCCTGCGCCAGTATCATTCGGCGCGCGCTGACCATATGCGGCGCATACTTGTCGTGCCCCAGCAGTTTGAGGGCGAAATAGGCCTTGACAGTGGCGCTTATATTGGCATTGCCGTCAACGGCATACAGCGGCCAGCCTCCATCGGGCAACTGCCGTTCCAGCAAGTAGGCGGACAACCGTGAAGCCATATCGGAATCCAGGGGCTCGCCGATGAAGCACCGCATCATCACATATTCCGCCGGGATGGTAACGTCCGCCTCCAGATCGAAAACCCAGTGCCCATCGGGATTCTGGCGGGATGCGAGCAGGGCTGCCGCGCTCTTTGTCACGCTGTCCAGCCTGGAGCCTGCATGACGGCTGTCGCCCCTGCTGCCCGAGTCGCTGATTTTGCCGCCATCCAGCAGACTGAATACCGACCTGGTTGCTTTCTTCATACCCACTCCTCAAAACACCAGTCACTAAAAATAACACCGTTAACATTTATCACAAAAAAACTACGGCCTGTAGCCCCTGAGCAACCCGCTGATGAGCATATCAGCCATGACATCAGGATTCGGCATGGGAAAGTCCTTGGTGAAAATCAGGCTTGAAACCAGGCCGTGCACGGCGCTCCAGAACACCAGGGAGAGTGTCTCGACATCCACAATCCGAAGCACTCCGCCTTTCCTGCAGTCATCAATAACCTCACAGATGCTTTTCCAGCAGCGGAGGGACATGGTATCCCGGGAAACATACTCCTCCGGCCTGCCGTAAAGTTGCGGATTGGAAAAGAAAACCACCTTATAACGCTCGGGATTGGCCAGACTGAAATGAATATAGTTCAGGAGGATATCTCTCAGTGCCTGCTCCGCCGTTGTCCCTCTCTCCCTGACTGCCTGCATATCCCCGAGCATGGTCGCATAATAGTTTTCGCAGATATGGAAGAGCAAGTCGTCCTTGTCGCGGAAATACAGGTAGATGGTCGTTGGCGAGTAATCGATCCTCGCCGCCAGCTTGCGCATGGAAAAACCGCCGTACCCCTCCAGAGCGAAGAGATCCAGCGCCGCCTCGAGGATCTCTCCCCTGAACTCCTCCCTATGTCTCTTCCTTCGTTCCTTGAAACCCATTATTAACACCGTAAACCTAAATTAACGACATTCAAATAACACAGAGATGTATGCGATGACAAGAACCATTTCACGCAGAACGGACCTGTCTGCATGAAATGGAGAAACTCCATGCCAGACCACGGGGAGCCTGTCTCCCGGCCGCCGTGGATGCAGAAAGCTTGAATGGCGAGCAGGTTGCCGCCAACCGATCGTGGCATCCGCTTGGATGGCGCCGCCGTTCATGGATCAGCTCATCCGCGGGCAGTTCACTCCCCCAGCAAAACTTCGCCCGTATCGGAGAACAGGCGCACCGGCAGCTCAAACACCCTTCTGAAAACGTTCCAGGCCCCCTTTGACAGGGATTTAACCGAAACGGATTTGACCTGCGGATCGGACCAGCTCCCCTTGGCCTCGTAATAGGCGGTTACGACCGACCTGTCCTTGCCGGTCAGCAGCCACCCCACCACCGGGATGCGGTTGACGACCTTGTCCACGGTCTGTAACGGCTGTACGCCGATGGTGAAATCCAAAAGTTCCCTGACGATGTCCGCACTGCCGACCACCGAGATGTTGATGGCATCGCTTTTGATGAACAGGTCCTGGGTGGCGACACTCCCGTCGCTCACCGCGAAACTCCCCTTGATTTCGTTGTAGGGCATGCCGCCATGGACCATGTCGGGCAGCTGGAATTTCAACAGCTGCGACAGGTTCAGAAGTGAGAAAAGCTTGGAGAGTACGTTGAATTTCCGCAGTTTCCCCTCTTCCAGGCGCAGGCGCAGATTTCCCAGGGCGCTGCGCTTGATATCGGTCATATTCGCACCGCGGGCGGTGACATTCCCCTGCAGGCTGAGGCTGCCGGTGACCTCCGGGGACACATCCAGCGCGCGCAGGAACTGCGCGGCATTGACCTTTTCCAGGTTCAGGTTCAGGTCATAGCGGTTGATGCGGGCGCTATCGGGCGCTATCCGCCCCTTGGCGTTGAGCTTGCCGCCATAGAGGCCGGCTTGCAGGTCATGGATGTAGAAGATGCCGCTGTCACGGGAAAGGTCCAGGTTCAGGCGGTTCAGGCGAACCTTTTTGTAGGAGCTCCCCTCGGCGACCACCCGGAGCCGGAGATCCGTTTTCGCCCCCCCGTCATCCTCCCCCCCCGCTCCCACCAGCAGCAGGAGTTCGTCCAGGTCCAGGTGACGGGAGTTGAGGGTGAGGTCAGCCGAAGGCGCGGCGCCCCCCGCGTACCTGCCACTGATAGCGAAGGCAGAGGAGTTGAGCTGGCCGGAAAGGGAGCGGATCACGCAGACGCTGTCCCTGACGGAAAGGGATGCCGACAGCCCGCGGATAGCGGTATCGGTCCGGGGTGGACCGGAGACCAGATCGCGCAGATGGAGCTGTGGTGACGACAGACTGATCTCCGCCTCGGGGGTGCTGAAGTTCCTGACCCGTCCCCGACCGGTGATGAAAGAGCTGCCGTACTGCATGCTGATGCCGGATGCCTCCAGACCGTTGCCCCGTAAGATCAGCGAGCCATTGAGGTTGCTCACCGGCCTGAACGTCTCGCCCGGCTGGAAGGCGAAGGATTGCAGGGCAACCGTTCCGCTGTACTCCATGGCGCTGAACTCCTCCGGGTTGCCGCTCCCCCTGACATGGGCCTGGAGCCTGCCCCGGGGATGGTACGAACGCCAGCGGGAGAGGATGGGAAGCGCCTCGTTGAGCAGGAACTGGTTGGTTTGAACCTCGAACGTCAGACGGGGTTTGACGCCGTAGTCGAGCCGTGCGGCGGCCGAGAGCGCCAGCGGGGGCAGGGAATAGGTCAGGCTGTTCAGCCGTGTGGCGGTTGGTGACAGCAGGGAGCTGAAGGAGAGGCTGTTGACGGTTCCCGGCTGCTTGCGGATGATTCCGGGGAATGAGTAGGAGGCCGGTTTCAGGTCCCATTCACCTGAAAGGGCATAGGAGGAGGTCATGCCGCTCCCCTTCAGCACCAGCTGCGAGGTGCCGCCAAACTCCAGCCCGCTCAAACCGGCGAGCCGCGCCAGCCAGGCCACCTCGGCCGGCCGGGGATTGATCTCCATCTGGAAGGGGTAGCTGCAGGGAGCCAGCAGCGGATAGTCGGTGATCCTCCCCTCCAGGCGGAAGGGCGAGCCTCCGAAGCTGGCGGTGACCTTACTGAGGATAAAGTCCTTGCCCAACAGATCCAGCCCCCCCCGGATGTTAGAGAAGGCGGGCACGTTGGGACCGTAGCTGACGATTCCCCGCTCAACGGTCCCCTTGATGCGCAGGACGTTGTAGTTGGTACCCCTCTCCATGTGGGCGATCTGGCTGACCCTGCCGTCCAAAAGGCCGTTCTCCAGCCGGAACAGGCCGCCGGTGATATGCTCCTCGATATACCGGGAGGCATCGTCGGCGATGATGCCGTAGGGGATCCAGTTGCGCACCCTTTCAAGCTGGAACGGCTCCGAGGAGGCCCTGGCCGTGATGCGCGGATCCGGGCCGTTGACATCCTGGATCCGGCAGCTCCCCCTGACCGTGAAGCCATCGGCGGAAAAGTGCAGCAGGGGCATGTCGATGACGTTTTTCTCCCGCTTCAGCTCGTACTGGAGCTGCGCCAGGCGCGGATTGACCGGGTGGTGGAAGACCGTCGGCCAGTTCACGGACACACCGGCCAGGCGGAGCGTACCCCTGGCGCTGAACTGCCGCGGTGTGCCCTTGAAGCTGGTGGATATATCCAGCCGCCCCCCGGTGGGACCAAAGGGGATGTGGCTGCCATAGTAGGGCCAGAAACGCCCTGCATCGAAGCGCCGGATATGGGCGTCCATATCCAGTTCCAGCGTGGAGAGCGGCCTGCCGCTGTCGGGAAGCCTGACACTCCCGGACAGGGAAATCTGGCCGGGAGCGCCTGACAGCGCGAGCAGGCTACACTCCAGCTTCACGGTTCCCCTCTTTCCGGGGCGGATGCCGCTGAGCAGCAGGGTGGAGATGCGCGCCTCGGCCTGAAAACCATCTTTAGCGACACTCCTGTCGCGCCAGCGGAGCACTCCTCCGTTGACCTGCACCTTTCGTAGCTGCAGCTTGTATGCACCAGGGCGAGGAACGAGCAGATCGTCGATGTTCAGCCTGCCGGCAGCATCCCGTTCCAGTCGCAGATCAGCCCCTTCCACGACAACAGTGCGCAGAACAATACGCTTCTCCAGGAGCGGCAGCAGGGCCAGGTGAACGCTGACGCGTGTGGCCCTGAGGAAATCCCCGCCCCCCTTCTCCCGGACGGACAGGTCATCGAAGGTGAAGGTGGGGCCGAACTTCATTGAAAACGTGCCGCGCCCGAAGCTGACGTCGCGGTTGAGTTCTTGCCGCAGGGAGGTGATGATATCGTCACGGTAGGCGTTGACGTCGATCAGGCGCGGCAGGAACAGTGCCAGCCCGATCAGCCCCGAAACCAGGAAGAGCAGCAGGAGCGCGGGCAGGCGGATATGCAGACGCTTGAGCATGGTTGCGCTATTCCCCCGCCGCCACGACCCGCACCCGCAGGATGGCCGTCCTGGTGACGTCTTCACAGGTGAAGCGGTACCCCTGCCAGACCACGCCTTCACCACGCTGCGGGAAGCGACCCAGGGCGTCCAGGATCATTCCGGCGACCGTATCGTAGGGGAGATCCGCGACCTGTCTGATCTCAAGGAATTCAGCCAGGTCGAAAATGGAGAAGAAGCCGTCAACCAGCAGGGAGCCGTCCGCCAGGCGCTGAATGCCGGCGGTCTCGGCGGTATCGTGTTCATCGCGGATCTCGCCCAGCAGCTCTTCGATCAAATCCTGGGAGGTAACCAGGCCATTCAGGCCGCCATACTCGTCCACCACCATCGCCATCTGGTTCTGGCTGCGTTGCATCTCCTTGAGCAGTTCGTTGACCATCTTGCTCTCCGGAACAAATACCGGCGCTTTCATGGTGGCGGCGAGATCGAACGGCTCGCCGGCCACCATCCGGCCCAGCAGATCCTTGCCATGCACCACGCCGACAACGTCTTCTATGGTCCCGCTATAGACCGGGTAGCGGGAGTACATGTTCTCCAGAATCACCGACACGACCTGATCACGGGAGGTGCCCAGCTCGAGCCCCACGATACGGGTGCGCGGCACCATCACCTCGCGTACGCAGGTGTGGGTGAATTCGAAAACATTGTGGATGTATTCCGTCTCGGTCTCGCTGAAAACCCCGCTCTCGCGTCCCTCGGCAACGAAATGCTGTAACTCCTCGCGGGTGATGAACCCCTGGCGGTCGCCGCTGACACGCAGTAACTTCATCACCGCCTTGCTGGAGATGGTCAAAACACTCACCGCCAGGGACCCCACCCGTGAGAGGAAGTCGATGGGACGCGCAACCCGCAGGGCAATAGCGTCGGCGTACTGCAGGCCGATAGCTTTGGGTACCAGCTCACCCACAATCAGTGAGACATAGGACACCAGGACCACCACCGTGATCACGGCCAGCGGTTCCGCCGATTTCTGTATCAGGGGCCAGGGGAGAGTAGCAAAGAAGGGGCGCAGGTGTTCGATGGCGATGATGCCGCCGACGGTGGATGCGGCTGAACCGGCCACTGTCACCCCGATCTGCACCAGCGCCAGCAACCGGTGGGGGTCCTGCTGGAGCGTCTCGACGATCCGCGCCCGTTCGTCCCCATCCAACACCAGACGGGCAATGCGGCTCTTGCGCACCGATACGATGGCGAATTCGGAACAGGCAAAAAAGCCGTTCAGTACGATCATCAGACAGATAACCAGCACTTCCAGCAGAATGGAATCCACGCTTACCTCCCCAGGAATTGCGGCATTTTCACCTTTGCATTGGAGAATGTCAACCACAGGTTCCGACAATTATCCCCTTTGGCCATGCCGGATGGCACCGGTCCCGCAGAACGCGCGGCGCCCCAAACGCGAAAAGAGCCTGTCAGATGGCTCCGACAGGCTCTTTTCAAAATAATGCCGATTGCTAAAGCGTAAGAAACGATTACTCCGCCGCCGCGGGAGCGCTCACGTTGACCTTGAGGCTGGCGGTCACTTCCGGGTGCAGCTTGACCGGAACGCTGTACTCGCCCACCTGCTTGATCGGCTCGGCAAGAGCGATCTTCTTGCGATCGATGTCGACACCCTTTTCCTTCAGGAAAGCGGCGATTTCCATGTTGGTCACGGAACCGAACAGCTTGCCCTCGACGCCGGCCTGATGGACCAGTTCCACGGTAATCCCTTCCAGTTTGGCGAGCAGCAGCTTGGCGGCCTGGGTGACCTTATCCTTGCGGTAGGCCATCTGGCGTTTGACATGCTCCAGCGCCTTGGCGTTCTTTTCGGTTGCCTCCACAGCCAGCCCCTTGGGCAGCAGGTAGTTGCGGGCGTAACCGGGGGCTACCTTGACGATGTCGCCGATATGGCCGAGGGTATCGATGTTTTCCTTGAGAATAACTTTCATGAATTCTCTCCTTTCAAGCCTGTTTTACAGGTTTTCCTGTTTTCTGGGGGTGCGAAAATCACCCCACAGGTCAAATACTCCGATGGCAGCCACCAGGGCCGCCACATAGGGCTGGGCAATCAGCAGCAACCAGAACGCCACCCGCAGCAGACCGGCTGAGCCGAACCGCAGCAGCATGCTGGATATGACCGCCATTCCCTGCAGGAAGTAAAGCGCTCCCAGCAGCACGAGCAGGTTCAGGGCGGGCGTGGTGATGGTGCCGATATCGCTCAGCATCGCGAAACCGGCGAGTATCAGGAGCCAGACCATCGGCTCCGGGTTCCTGAAATCCCGGAATTCTCCGATCTTGAGGTCAAAACCGAAGCGGGCAGAGCAGCGTTTCACCAGCACGAGGCTGCTGCCAGACATGACCATCAGCATCAGCGTCGTCAGGGCCGGGAAGAGTCTGAGCAACAGGCTCGCAGCGGATGTCATTGCCCGCTTCACCTCGACGAGATCGTCCCCCGTGACACCGGCCTTCTCATAGATGGTCAGGGCCTGCCCCATGTTGCTGTTGATCTCCCTGACAGCAAGGTCATGGAGTTCACGCAGGTCGCTGCCACTGACCAGCATGAATGTCAGGGCAGCAAGAAGATACACCACCAGGTTGGCGGCCGTTGTCCAGGCGATGCTCCGGGCCGCCCCAAAACCCGCCAGGAGCAGTTCCGGCAGCAGCAGTGCGATCACGCCGCACTGAACCAGGTACAGCCCGCCCACCTGGAAGCCGAACCCCGCGGTCAGCAGGGTGGTGGCAGCCAGCGTGATGATCAGCGCAGTCCCCCGGCCATGGCGGAGTCGGAAGAATATGGCCGGAAACGGCGCCAGCAGGCCAAAAACAAGGCCTGCCGGCGGGATCAACATATGGAGGGAAAACAGCAGGGAGGACAAAGCCGCCCCGATTCCGGCTGCAACAAGATGCGTCGCGACGCTGCCGGCCTGCGCGTTCTCATTCATTCGAAGTACTTAGGGGAGCGTATGATTCGAAGCTATGGGCAGCAGCGCCAGATTGCGGGCGCGCTTGATCGCCTCGGTGATCTCCCGCTGGTGAGCGGAGCAGTTGCCGGAGATGCGACGGGGAACGATCTTGCCGCGCTCCGTAATGAAGTAACGGAGCGTACGCGGCTCCTTGTAGTCGATGGTCAGGTTCTTCTCGGCGCAGAACCGGCATACTTTCCGGCGCTGAAAG
This sequence comes from Pelobacter propionicus DSM 2379, assembly GCF_000015045.1. Taxonomy (GTDB): domain Bacteria; phylum Desulfobacterota; class Desulfuromonadia; order Geobacterales; family Pseudopelobacteraceae; genus Pseudopelobacter; species Pseudopelobacter propionicus. The sequence continues at coordinate 802,989 of NC_008609.1, read as the reverse complement.
GGACGTCTCTTGCGCGGTCCGCCCGCGGGTCTCTGCTGTGATGTGGGTCTTTCGTTGGCCATGGTATTCTATCCTCCAGGAAATTATTCGCTAACCGTTTCAGCGGGAGCAGCAACCGCCTCGGCGCTTTCCACCGCCTCGGCCTCAACAGGCACCGGTTTCTTCTCAACAACCGGCTTCTCGGGCTGGTTGGTGATGTTGACGCTCTGAAAACGGAGAACCTTTTCATCCAGCCTGAGACGACGCTCCAGCTCGGCGATCATTTCCCGTCCGCCGTCGTAGCGCAGATAGAGGTAGCGCCCCCTGGCACATTTGTTGATGGGATAAGCCAGCTTCCTGATGCCCCAGTCTTCCAGGCGTTGAAAGTCACCCTTGTAGGATGTGATAACGTCTTGGACCTTGTCGGCAACGACCTTGATATCGTCTTCGCTCAGGTCCGGCTGGAGGATGTAAATCGTTTCATACTTCCTCATTGTGTGTTTCCTCCTCACGGTTTTCCAGTCCCGGTCTTGCCCGGAACAAGGAGATTCGGCCAAAGCCGTCTTTACAAGAACGGACTTTGTACTATATTTTCCCGGCAAGCGCAACAGAATAGTACCCCTGAAAACCGGCCCGACATCCAAGACACTCCCACCAGCCCATGCAACACGCCGACAACAGTCGCTTTTCAGCACGGCGCCACCCCGCCACCCCCCTGCAACGACAACCCGCACGCACCAAAAGACGAAGAAAACCGAGGCCAGCTCTCACACCAGACAGCACCCAAAGCAACCTAAAAAGACGTTACACTTTTGCCAGCTCACCGGCGGTTAAATCCAACTCTCCGCGCCTCTCAATGCCGCAGCAAAAACTTGACATAAAATAGCATTTTCAAAACCTGTTTTTTAATGAATTGAGATGCGCTAAAGTAGGCGCACCTCCGCCGAAATCCAGCCCGCATAGCGCTGAATAGCCATGGCGTCCCAGCCGCAAACAATACGATGGTAGTTTTTAAGCCAGACAGACAGACAACACCACGTATCGCAACATATAACGATAGTCCTGACGTTTGCGCCGCACCAAAAACCAGCTCCAGACGTTCACTCACGGCAACCGGCAAGCCTGTTCAATCCACAAAGAAAGTATTTGACAAGCTGTTTTATTTTGATATATTCGGCTCCGTTATCATCATAATCGTTCTAAGGAAAATGACGATCTAACACGGCTGTCAAGGCTTGTTTCCAGACTGACGCCACGTGCAAAAATCACATTGTTATATTTGGCAACAAAATGCTTCGCACAGTCTAACGCTGTTGCGTGCAGTAACACTATTCCATGGGAGGTATGTAATGGCAGACGTAGTTAAAGTGATTGATGAGTTGGTAGCAAAGGCAACGAAGGCAGCTCAAATCTACAAAACCTTCACCCAGGAGCAGGTTGACAAAATTTGTGCCGCCATGGACGCAGTCAGCGTCGCCAACGAGGTAATCCTTGGCGAAGAAGCTGTAGCGGAAACCGGCATCGGCCGCGCTGACCACAAAGCCATCAAGAACCACCTTGGCGCCCACGTTGTTGCTGAATGGCAAAAAGATCAAAAATCCGTTGGTATTATCAGGGAAGAAGAAGGCGTAAAGTACATCGCCGAACCTTTCGGTGTTATCGCCGCCGCTACACCGACCACAAACCCGACTTCCACCGTTATGTTCAAGTCGCTGATCGCCCTCAAGGCCCGTAACTCCGTCATCTTCGCTGCCCACCCACGCGCACAGAAGTGCAGCGTCCACGCAGCACAGTTGATGCGTGATGCCGCCATCAGCGCCGGTGCACCCGCTGACATCATCCAGTGGATCGATGAACCCTCCATCGAAGCAACCAACGCCCTGTTCAAGCATCCCGGCGTAAAACTGGTCCTGGCCACCGGCGGCGGCGCCATGGTTAAATCGGCGTACAGCTCCGGCCACCCCGCCATCGGCGTCGGCCCCGGCAACACCCCGGTATTCATCTCCAAGTCGGCCAAACTCAGCGTTGCCATCAACAACGTTATCGCCTCCAAGACCTTCGACAATGGCACCATCTGCTCCTCCGACCAGTCCATGATCTTTGACGATCCGGCCGTCTGCAAAGAGGGCGTGAAGATGATGGTCGAGCGCGGAGCCTATCTCGTCAACGACGAAGAGAAAGCCAAGCTGGAAGCGGTCATGTTCGACAAGGAACGCGGCGTTCCCGCCACCGCCATCGTCGGCAAATCACCCCAGTTCATCGCCAAGCTGGCCGGTTTTGATATTCCTGAAGACGCCAAACTGCTGTTGGTGCCCCTCAAGTGCATCGGACCCGAAGACTGGTTCAGCCATGAGAAACTCTCCCCAGTTCTGGGCTATATCGCCTACAACGGCACCGACGAGGCCATTGCCGCAGCAAAATCCCAGCTGCTGTGGGGCGGCGCCGGACATACTTCGGTTGTTCACTCCCAGGACCAGGCCATTCTGGACAGGTATGCCATGGAAATCCCCGCCAACCGTTTGCTGCTCAACCAGCCTGCGGTTCACGGCTCCGTCGGCCTGATCTACAACAAACTGCCTCCTTCACTGACTCTGGGTTGCGGCACCGACGGCAGCAACTACCTGGGCAACAACATCAGTTTCCGCGACCTGATGAGCATCAAGGCGGTTGCACAGCGTATGGTTGACTACGAGCGCGACGAATAAGAACATCCTCCCCAGCAACGAAAAAACGTTGCAATAAAAAACCCCCCTGTCCGGACGACCCGGGTAGGGGGGTTTTACATGTCAACTGCTCAACGACCTAAAGCTGCTACAACATCAGGCGCCTACTTTCCGCAGCACTTCTTGTACTTCTTGCCACTGCCGCAGGGACAGGGATCGTTTCTCCCGGCAACACGGTTGCTCCTGGCCGGTTCCTGCACCCGCTCCTCTTCTTCGGAGAGATTGAAGACGATCTTTTTGCTGCGCTGCTCCTCCTCGATCTCCTCCACCTCCTCGGGCCGCTCCAGCTGCACCCAGAAGATACGCTCCACCACCTCTTCGCGGATACGCATGATCAGCCCCATGAAGAGCTCGTAGGCCTCCTTCTTGTACTCCTGCTTGGGATCCTTCTGGCCGTAGCCGCGTAGGCCGATCCCCTCCTTCAAGTGATCGATGTTGAGCAGGTGGTCTTTCCAGTGGGTGTCGATTGCCTGCAGCATCATCACCTTGATCAGGTGGTCGATCAGATCGTCACCCATCTCCTTCACCCTGGCGGCAAACAGGGCATGGGCCTGCTCTGCGAGCATTTCCTTCAGACCGGCCGGCGTAAGTCGCGCCATGGTATCCTGGGGCAGTTCGAACTGCAGGTTGAAACACTTGAACACAGCCTCGTTGATCGCCTGCCAGTCCCACTCCTCGGCCGGGCTCTTTTCGATGGCATAGCTGGCAACAATCTCTTCCACGGTTTCGTCCAGCATCTCCAGAAAACTCTCGCGGATATCCTGCCCCCCCAGAATCTCGCGGCGCTGGGTGTAAATAACCTCGCGCTGTTTGTTCATGACATCGTCATACTCGATCAGGTGCTTGCGGATGTCGAAGTTGTGGGCCTCCACCTTCTTCTGGGCATTCTCGATGGACTTGTTGATCATGGCATGGGTGATGGCTTCTCCCTCTTCGATCTTGAGGAAATCCATGATCTTGGACACGCGCTCGGAACCGAAGATTCGCAGTAGGTCATCCTCCAGTGAGAGGTAAAAGCGCGACGAACCAGGGTCGCCCTGACGGCCGGAACGGCCGCGTAACTGGTTGTCGATACGGCGCGATTCATGGCGTTCGGTGCCGATGATGTGCAGGCCGCCCAACCTGACCACCTCGTCATGCTCGGCGGCACAGACGGTCTTGTAGTTCTTCAGGATCGCCTGATACTCTTCCTCGCCAGCCTCGGGGTTGGCGCGACGCCACTGACTGGCCAGCGCATCGGCATTGCCCCCCAGCAGAATGTCGGTACCGCGGCCGGCCATATTGGTGGCGATGGTGATGGCCTTCAGACGCCCGGCCTGGGAGACGATCTCCGCCTCCCGCTCATGCTGCTTGGCGTTAAGCACGTTGTGGGGAATACCCTCCCTTTTCAGCAGTTCCGACAGCACCTCCGACTTCTCGATGGAGATGGTACCCACCAGACAGGGCTGGCCGGTGGCGTAATGTTCCTTGATGTCCTGGATGACCGCGCCGAACTTCTCCCGCTCGGTCTTGTAGATCACGTCCGGGAAGTCCGGACGCAGGAGCGGACGGTTGGTGGGAATAACCACCACGTCCAGCTTGTAGATCTTGTGAAACTCCTCTGCTTCCGTGTCGGCGGTACCGGTCATGCCGCCGAGCTTTTTGTACATGCGGAAGTAGTTCTGAAAGGTGATGGTGGCCAGGGTCTGGTTTTCATTCTCGATGGTGACCCCTTCCTTGGCCTCGATGGCCTGGTGCAGGCCGTCGGACCAGCGCCGCCCCGGCATGAGGCGCCCGGTGAATTCGTCAACGATCATCACCTCGCCATCCTTGACCACATAGTCCACATCGCGCCTGTACATGGCATGGGCCCGCAGGGCCTGCTGGGTGTGGTGCAAAAACTCGATATTGCGCGGGTCATACAGGTTGTCCACCTTGAGCAGCTTCTCCACCTTGAGGACACCCTGTTCGGTGAGCGTAGCGCTTTTGGCCTTCTCGTCGATGGTGAAGTCGCCGGTGTAGAGCTTGCGCTTGCCCGAAAGGGTGTTGGCCTCCTCTTCCTTAACCTCCCCCTTTTTCAGCAACGGGATAATCCGGTCGATGACATAATACTTGTCTGTGGAATCCTCGGTGGGGCCGGAGATGATCAAGGGCGTTCTGGCCTCGTCGATCAGGATCGAGTCCACCTCGTCGACGATGGCAAAGTTGAAGCCGCGCTGAACGTAGTCGTCCAGAGAGAACTTCATGTTGTCCCGCAAGTAGTCGAAGCCGAACTCGTTGTTGGTGCCATAGGTGATATCGGCGGCGTAGTTGATGCGGCGCTGATCGTCCTCGACGCCATGGACGATCACGCCGACGGTCAGCCCCAGGAAGGAGTACAGCCTGCCCATCCACTCAGAGTCGCGCCGGGCCAGGTAGTCGTTGACCGTCACCACATGCACGCCCTTGCCCGAGATGGCGTTCAGGTAGGCGGGCAGGGTAGCCACCAGGGTCTTCCCCTCACCGGTCTTCATCTCGGATATTTTGCCGGAATGCAGTACCATGCCGCCGATCAGCTGCACGTCAAAATGGCGCATGCCCAGTACCCGCTTGCTCGCCTCGCGGCAGACCGCAAAAGCCTCGGGCATAAGGGCGTCCAGCGACTCACCCTTGCCATGGCGTTCCTTGAACTCGGCCGTCTTGTCGCGCAGCTGCTCGTCGCTCAAGGGCGAGATCGACGCCTCCAGTTCATTAATGCGCGCCACGATCGGCCAGAGTTTCTTGATCTCACGCTCGTTTTTGCTGCCAAAGACCTTTTTAACAAGTGAACCGAACATTATGTCTGCTCCCGCTGATTACGTTTTTGAAAAATAGCTTATAAAGCTAGCATAATTCAGGGGGGTACTCAACAGAAAAGGCCGGAAGACGGCAGGCCCATCTGAATGCCCCGATCGCGGATTCAACCAGTTAGCAGCCTGGCAGACATGGCATGACACCCCCTGCCCCGGTTGTCACATGCCTTTTACAGAATCGACACAGGAAGGAAACGGTGGACCCATTTTTCGACCTCCCGTTTATTTATGCATACAAAAACCTGAAAAGCTGCTATGTGTAGTCAACAGATGACAAACGTACTGCAGGGCAATACACGTCAGGGTAGTAACGATTAAACAATACTATACACAAGCCCCAACTCAGGTCGGGGCTTTTTGCGTAACACCACACAGACAAGGAGTTTTATGGATTTCCAGAAGTTCGAGTTTCATCCCACCATCGCGGCCGGCATCAGCGCCGCCGGCTACAGCACCCCCACCCCCATCCAGAAGCAGTCAATACCGCCGGTCATGGCCGGCAGCGACGTCATGGGCTTGGCCCAGACCGGCACCGGAAAGACAGCGGCCTTTGCACTGCCGATCCTGCATCGCCTGATGGAGGGAAAACAGGGCACAGTCAGGGCGCTGATCATCGCCCCCACCCGGGAGCTGGCCGAACAGATCAACACATCCATCGCCCAACTGGGTGCCAAAACCGGCCTGAAGAGCATGACCGTCTACGGCGGGGTATCCGTCAACCCACAGATCGAAAGGCTCAGGCGCGGCGTCGACATAGTCGTGGCCTGCCCCGGCCGCCTGCTGGATCACATCAACCAGGGGACGATCGATCTGTCGCGAATCGAGGTACTGGTACTGGATGAGGCCGACCAGATGTTCGACATGGGCTTTCTGCCCGATATCCGCAGGGTTCTCAAGCATCTCCCCGCCCAGCGGCAGACGCTGCTCTTTTCCGCCACCATGCCCGACGACATCCGGCGCCTGGCCAGCGACATCCTCCGCCAGCCCATAACGGTGCAGGCCGGCAGTACGGCGCCGCCGGTCACGGTCAGCCACGCCCTCTATCCGGTCAGCCAGCACCTGAAGACCCCGCTTCTGCTGGAACTTCTGCGCCACACCGACACAGAGTCGGTACTGATCTTCGCCCGCACCAAGCATCGCGCCAAACGCCTGGGGGAACAACTGGAGAAAGCCGGCTACCGGGCCACTTCCCTGCAGGGAAACCTCTCCCAGAACCGGCGCCAGGCCGCCCTGGACGGCTTCCGCGACGGGACCTTCCAGATCATGGTTGCCACCGACATCGCCGCCCGGGGCATCGACGTATCCCAGATCTCCCACGTGGTCAACTACGATATCCCGGACACGGCCGAGGCCTATATCCATCGCATCGGCCGCACCGGACGCGCAGCCCGCAGCGGCGACGCATTCACCTTGGTCACTCCCGATGACAACGCCATGGTGCGCACCATCGAGAAAAAACTCAATGCGGAGCTGGAGCGCAGGACCGTGGATCAGTTCGATTACAGCGTCCCGGCGCCCCACAAGGACAGCGAATTTGCACGTCCTCCGCGCCCCCCCCGGGGAGGAGGCAGACAGGCGTCCGGAAAACCTGCGACGCGGGGAAACACGGCGGGTAGCGGAGCGCCCCGCGACAACGCCGCCGCAGCGGGCAAACCGAAAACAGGGAAGCCGGGCAGTGCCGTGCCGGCCCAGGCGGTTCGGCGCCCCCAGCGTTCACAACGGGCACACTGAGGCCGAGAGGGACAGCAACGTCATAACGGGAGGTGAGCTGCATGGCTCAACAGATCTATGTTATCGGACATACGAATCCGGACACGGATTCCGTCGCATCGGCCATGGCCTATGCAGAGCTGAAGCGGCGCCTGGGCCATGACAACGTGACCGCCGCCATGTCGGGTGAGCCCAATCCCCAGACCGGCTACATCCTGGAACGACTGGGCCTCCAGCCGCCGCTCTGCATGGCCGACGTCCACCCCAGGGTCAGGGACATCATCTCGCGTCAACCCATAATCGCCCGGAGAGAGATGCCCCTGAGAGACGTGCTGCAGCTCTTCCACCGCCACTCCATCAGGGTCCTGCCGGTGGTGGATGAGCACGACAGGCCGGTGGGCATGGCTTCACTGCTCAAGCTGTCGGAAAAATACCTGGTGGCTGGCACCGGGCGCAAGCGGGGTGTGGACACATCGCTGCGCTCACTGTGCGGCTGCCTCGAAGGGGAGTTTCTCTCCGGCCGGGCAAGCGACGAACTGGAGCATCTGCACCTCTTCATCGGCGCCATGGTGGAAGATTCATTCTCGGAACAACTGGCAGGCTACGACACCTCCTCGCTGATGATCATGACCGGGGACCGCCGCTCCATACAGCAGGCAGCCATCGACCTTGGGGTACGTCTGCTGGTGGTGACCGGCGGTTATGCGGTCCCCGGGGAACTCCTGGACAGGGCACGTAACAACGGCGTCACCGTCATCTCCACCCCCCATGACACCGCCACATCCGCCTGGCTGGCCCGCCTCTCCACTCCTCTGTCATGTTTTTTCGAGCCGCACTTCGAAAAGATCGAGCTTGGTGAATCCCTGGCTCAGCTGCGCCTCAAGCTGCTGCACGGGGGGCAGCCGGCGGTGATCGTCACCGACGAGAACGGAACCATTGCCGGAGTCGCCACCAGGTCGTCACTGCTGACACCGATCCCCTACTCCCTGATCCTGGTGGATCACAACGAGTTGACCCAAGCCGTTCCGGGTGCGGAGACCGTGGAGATCCTGGAGGTGATCGACCACCATAAGCTGGGAAACCCGCCCACCAGCCAGCCGATCTCCTTCATCACCTCACCGGTGGGCAGCACCTGCACGGTGGTGGCCGGGCTGTACCGCCAGCAGGGTATTGAGCCTGAAAACACTATCGCAGCCCTTCTGTTAGCCGGCATCCTCTCCGATACCGTGATCCTCAAATCGCCCACCACAACGCCCCGCGACCAGGAGATGGTCACCTGGCTCGAAAGCCTGGCCGGTCTCGACCATCAGCGCTTCGGCAGGGAAATCTTCTCCGCCTGCGGCGGCTTTTCCGCCCATGCTTCGCTGAACCGTGCTGTACGCTCGGATTTCAAGCACTTCACGCAGGACCAGGTCAGGTTCGGCATCGGACAGGTGGAGGTAGTCGGTTTTGACGAATTTCACGAGCTGAAGGAACAGGTGCGCGAAGAGCTGAAACGCATCCGGGAGGAGGACCGCCTGCAACTGGCTGGCCTGATGGTAACCGACATCATCAGCGAAACAACCCTCTTCCTGGCTGAGGGCATTGAGGAACTGGCCCATGTCATGGGCTGTCCCCATCTGGAGCCACAGCTCTATGAACTCAAGGGTGTCATGTCGCGCAAGAAACAGATGCTGCCCCATCTCTTGAAGGTGCTGGCCCGCCTGCAGGGTTAACTTTTCCACACTTTTTTGCGCTTTTTTTCTCCCCGGGGTTGCATTGCCGCGAAGCTGAGGTAACCTAGGTACCATCTTTCAGCGGGAGTTTCCTTGAGGGGATGCCGATGGAGGATCACGTTGGCCGGCAATCAGCCGTTCAGGGGCATGACAGACAACAAAGGAGAGAACAGGAAATGGCAACAGGAACAGTCAAATGGTTCAACGAGAGCAAGGGTTTCGGATTTATCGAGCAGGATGACGGCAGCGGCGATGTCTTTGTCCACTTCTCCGCAATCACCGGCAGCGGCTTCAAGACACTGGCCGAAGGAGAGAAGGTCACGTATAACGTCGTCAAGGGCCCCAAGGGACTACAGGCCGAAGAGGTTCAGAAGCAGTAGTACTCCCCCCTCCCCAAAAACAAAAAACCTGCATTCGCAGGCTTTTTTTATTGTCACGGCATGTTCAGCAGGCTCACGACCGGTGCCGGACAGCATGGCAACCGATTTCACACCCCCCTGATGGTGAGCAGATGGTGGCCGACCCAGTTGCGGGAGAACTGGTAGGCGGTCCTGCCGCAGCGCTTGCTCTTCTCCTGGGCCCACTTGATGGCTTCGTGTTCAAGTTCGCTGGACCAGGGAATTTCGATCTTGTTCTGACGGGCCTCACGGGCAATGCAGAGCCTGACCGCGTCGATGTAGCGCTCCTGGGAGAAAGCGTAGAACGCAACCCAGATGCCGAAACGGTCGGAGAGAGACACCTTCTCCTCCATGGCCTCGCTCTGCTGCAGTTCGCCGCGGACAAACTTGCCACCCAGATGATCGGTTTCGTATTCGGGGAGCAGGTGACGCCGGTTGGAGGTAACGTAGATCAGCACATTCTCCGGCGCCGAATAGACAGAACCGTCCAGGGCGCTCTTCAGCATCTTGTAACTCAACTCTCCCACCTCGAAGGTCAGGTCGTCGCAGAGCAGGATGAAGCGGTAGGGTTCGTGCTCAACTGCATTGAATATCTCCGAGAGATAGATCAGGTCTTCTTTCTCCACCTGAATGAAACGCAAGCCCTGGTGGGCGAACTCGTTCAAAAGCGCCTTACAGAGGGATGATTTGCCCGAACCGCGCGACCCCCACAGCAGGGCATTGTTGGCGGGAAGGCCGGCCAGAAACTGGCGCGTATTGTTAATCATGATGGTCTTCTGCTCCTCGACGCCAAGCAACTCGTCCAGGGTGGTAGTATCGGTAAACTTTACCGGTTCCAGATAGCCGGAGAAGGAGTGTCGCCGCCAGTTGGCGGCATGGGACTTGGACCAGTCAATGGCGGGGATTGCCCGTGGCAGCAGCATTTCCACCGAGCTGAGCACACGTTCAAGCTGGGCAATGAGTTCAGGCTTCAGATTCATAGTGGTCTTCTCTCTCTGTTTGTTGGTTTTTCAACATCCACATTAAGGAAAAGTGTATACAGTATTAGCGTACCGGCTGTCAAAGCAAAAATAGCGCAATTTCCCATGTTTCGGCTGTTCAGCACGGCGAGAGGTCCAAAGAAAGCCGGCCCCGCGGGCCACTGCCGACGGAGCCTTTTTTCATGCACCGCAACGGGTCAGCGCTTCTTGCCGCGCCTCTCCGAGCGGGCCCGCATGGCATCGGCCAGCGTTCCCATTCCGGCGGACGACCCTCCAGAAGAACGGTACTCCTCCAGGGTGGTGGCTTCCTCTTCCTCCGCGCGCGCGGCACCGGCCAGGGCCAGGGCTATGCGCCGGCTTTCGCGATCGATACCCTCGACCTTGACCTCCACGGCCTGTCCCTCGCTGAGCACCTCGCGGGGATGGCTGATCCGCTTTCCACCGCCCAGCTTGGAGATGTGGATCAAACCGTCCAGCCCGCAGGGCAGGGTGACAAATGCGCCGAAGGGGGTCAGGCGCGCCACGGTGCCGCTCTGGAACGACCCCTCGGGATGCTGCTCAGCCACCTGATCCCAGGGATCCACCAGGGTTTCCTTTATGCTCAGGGATATGCGGTTCCTCTCTTGGTCAAGGCTCTTGACGACCACTTGCACCTTTTGGCCGACGGAGAGCAGTTCGGCGGCATCCTTGACCCGGCTCCAGCCGATCTCTGAGAGCGGAACCAGCCCCTCCAGGCCGCCGATATCCACAAATGCCCCGAAATCCCTAAGCGAACTGACCGTGCCGTCCAGCGTCATCCCCTCGCTGATGGAGGCCCAGGCCTCCTCCCTCATGCGCTGCTGTTCCTCCTCCAGCAGTACACGGCGGGAAACCACAATGTTGCGCCCCTTCTCGCCATACTCGGTGATACGGAACGTCAGGCGGCTGCCCACCAGCGACTGGTGATCGTCGCTGCGGCGCAGGGCAATCTGGGAAAAAGGGCAGAAGGCACGCGTAGAGCTCCCCAGCCGGATCTGATAGCCACCCTTGATCTCCTGCTCGACCTGCCCCTCCACGGGCACCCCGCTCTGCCAGGCAGCTTCCAGCTGGGCATTTCCCGCCGCGCCCCCACCCAGCCTGGTGGTAAACCGCATCTCACCCTGGCGGGACGAAAGAAAATAAGCGCTGATCGAATCGCCCTCTTTGACGGTACAATTGCCTTCCTGGTCGAGGAACTCCTTGCGATCGATGACCCCCTCCCCCTTCTGGCCACAATCGATAAAGACCCATTCTGCACTCACTTTCAGGACCCGTACATCCAACTTCTGCCCCGGCTCAAGCCAGCCACCCTTCCGACTGCAACTCTCCTCGAACAGCTGGGCAAAGCTCTCCTCGCTCTCCTCCTGTTCGCTTGTTCTCTCAAGATCACTGTTTTCGATCATGGCCTGCTCCTGTGCATGGTTTGATATCTGCTATTAATGAGCCACGACCGGCATACAAAAAAAGGAGAGCAGTATCGCTCTCCCGTTTTCTGTTCGCTCGTGACGAGACTCTACTTCTCGTACTTGTACAGAATGATCGACTCACCACCGGAGTGCACTTCGAACTCGCATTCCACCCCTTCACCGCACACCTCCGGTGAACAGGCGCGAATAACTTTCAGCTCCAGCTGACATTTTCCGTTGTTGCAAACAAGGACATCTCCCTCTTTAACCTGCATGGTGCACCTCCACGATTTTCAATAGTGTCTACCGTTTTGCTTGATACAGCAGTTGCCCCATCCACCACGGGGGTGATAAAACCATCCGAGCGCCCGGTTGCCGATCAACCGGGCGCTCGACTCAGGCATTACAGGCCGAGCTGCTTGAAGAAGTCGTTACCGTTGTCATCCACCAGGATGAAGGCGGGGAAGTTCTCCACTTCGATCTTCCAGACCGCTTCCATGCCCAGTTCCGGGAAGTCGATGCACTCGACCTTCTTGATGTTCTCCTCGGCCAGAACTGCGGCAGGGCCACCGATGGAGCCGAGATAGAAACCGCCGTGCTTCTTGCAGGCGTCCGTAACCTGCTGGCTGCGGTTACCCTTGGCGATCATGATCATGGAGCCGCCGTTTGCCTGGAGCAGGTCAACGTAGGAGTCCATGCGGCCCGCGGTAGTGGGCCCGAAGGAGCCGGAAGCCTTGCCTTTGGGGGTCTTGGCCGGACCGGCGTAGTAGATCGGGTGTTTCTTCAGGTAGTCGGGCAGCGGCTTGCCGCTGTCCAGAATTTCCTTGAACTTGGCATGGGCGATGTCGCGGCCCACAACAATGGTTCCGGTCAAAAGCAGCGGTGTGGAAACCGGGTGCTTGGTCAACTCGGCCAGGACTTCCTGCATCGGCTTGTTCAGGTCGATCTTGACGCCGTGCTCATGCTTGCCGCGGAAACGATCGGGAATCAGACGCCCTGGGTTGCGGTCCATCTCCTCGACAAACAGACCGTCCTTGGTGATCTTGGCCTTGATGTTGCGATCGGCCGAACAGGAGACCGCCATGCCCACCGGGCAGGAGGCGCCGTGGCGGGGGAGACGGATAACACGCACGTCATGGGCGAAGTATTTGCCGCCGAACTGTGCGCCGATACCGAGTTTCTGGGCAGCTTCCAGCATCTTGTTCTCCAGCGCGATGTCACGGAAGGCCTGGCCGTGGGCATTACCCTCGGTGGGAAGCCCGTCCAGTTCCTTGGCCGTCGCCAGTTTGACGGTCTTCATGCAGGCGTCGGCGCTGGTGCCGCCGATGACGAAGGCGATGTGGTAAGGAGGACAGGCGGCGGTGCCCAGATATTTCATCTTTTCGATCAGGAATTTTTCCAGCTTCTCCTGGGTCAGCAGGGCCTTGGTTTCCTGGTAGAGCATGGTCTTGTTGGCGGAACCGCCCCCCTTGGCCATGAAGACGAATTTGTAGTAATCGCCATCGGTTGCCATGATATCGATCTGGGCGGGCAGGTTGGTTCCGGTGTTGACCTCTTTGTACATATCCAGGGCAACGGTCTGGGAATACCGCAGGTTTTCCTCGGTATAGGTCTTGTAGATCCCCTTGGAGATGTACTCTTCGTCCTTGACGCCGGTCCAGACCTGCTGCCCCTTCTTGGCAACGACCGTGGCGGTGCCGGTATCCTGGCAGAGCGGCAGGTCAAGCTGGGCCGCGATTTCGGCGTTACGCAGGAAGGCCATGGCAACACCCTTGTCGTTCTGGGACGCTTCGGGGTCGCTCAGTATCTTTGCCACCTGCTCATTATGGGCGGGACGCAGCAAGAAAGAGACATCCCTCATGGCCTCGTTGGCCAGTACGGTGAGCGCCTCGGGGCAGACCCGCACCACATCCTTGCCGGCGAACTGCTCGACGGTTACATATTTCTCCGAGCCCTCGATCTTGCGATACTTCGTCTCGTCTTTAGCGAGTGGAAAAGGATCCTGGTACTGGAATTCGGGTGTTGCCATCAGTGAAACTCCTTTCGTCGATAGTGTGGATGTGCATCAAAAGGGTGCTTCCGAATAGTCAATGCAGCATACTAGTTAAAATCGCGCTCATTGTCGAGTGTAAATTCACCCCGACGGCTCCGAATCCATGAATACGCTTAACTTGATATTTTTTGTGTAGTATGGTACCGCTATAACAATATTTGGTCATTCAGCATCGAGGTGGTGATCAGCATGTTCAAGAGTCTCCGCGAAGATATAAGCTCTGTTTTCGATCGCGATCCCGCGGCACGAAACGCCCTGGAAGTACTGCTCTGCTATCCCGGCCTGCACGCACTCTGGATCTACCGCATCGCCCACTGGTTCTGGGTCAGAAAGTGCTTCCTGGCTGGCCGCTTCATCTCGCACCTGGGCCGTTTCCTGACCGGCATCGAAATCCACCCCGGCGCCAGGATCGGACGCAAGTTCTTCATCGACCACGGCATGGGCGTGGTCATCGGCGAAACCGCCGAGATCGGAGACAACGTGACCCTCTACCATGGCGTAACCCTGGGCGGCGTGACCTGGGACAAGGTCAAGCGCCACCCAACCCTGGGGGACAACGTGGTAGTCGGATCCGGCGCCAAGGTCCTTGGCCCGTTTACGGTGGGCAGCGGCGCAAGGATCGGCTCAAATTCGGTTGTGGTGAAGGAAGTGCCCGAAAACGCCACCGTTGTGGGCATTCCGGGCAGAACGGTCCTGTCCCAGAAGCGGGAAGAGGGGCGGGTCGACCTGGAGCACGGCAACCTGCCCGATCCGGAGGCGAGGGCCATATCCTGCCTGTTCGACCAGCTCCGGGAACTGGAGCGCAAGTACGCGCTCCTGGCCAGGGAACATGAAGAACTGAAGAACGTCGTGGAGGCCTCCCGACGGGATGTGGCCACTTGACGGCTCCTCCCAAACCTGCCATAGTCGCCCCATGATAAAGCGTCAGACGACTATAAACCGCATCTTCAAGGTGACCGGCATCGGCCTGCACACCGGCCGCGAAGTCAACCTGGAATTCCTTCCCCGCCGGGAGTTCGGCATCGCCTTCGTACATAACGGCAACCTGATCCCGGCCCGCTACGACATGGTTGCTGACACGCGACTCTCCACACTGATCGCCTCCGGCGGCTCCTCCGTCTCCACCATCGAACACCTCATGGCCGCCTTTTATTTTTCCGGGATCACCAACTGCCTGGTCTACATCGACGGTCCCGAGGTGCCGATCCTGGACGGTTCGGCCTGGGAGTTCTACCAGGGGATGTGGAAGGCGGGGGTCTACGAATTCCCCGAAAGCGGGGTCTACCTGAGGGTGCAGCGAACGGTGGAGGTTAGTCATAACGACTCCTGGGTGCGCATGAAACCGCTCAACACCCTGGACATCACCATGACCATCGAGTTCCGCCAGCCGGTGGGCAAGCAGAAGAAGCGGGTCACCGACGTGGAAAACGCCTTCTCCATCATCAACTCGCGTACCTTCACCCTTGAGGAGGAGATCGAGGCCATCAAGAAGGCGGGGCTTGCCAAGGGGGGCTCCCTGGACAACGCGGTGGTCATCGGCGCGGACGACGTGATCAATCCCCAGGGGCTGCGCTACAAGAAGGAGTTGGTCAACCACAAGATCCTGGATCTGATCGGCGACCTGTACACCAGCGGCTACCGCATCCTGGGCAAGGTGGAGGCCAACAAGACCGGCCACCACCTGAACAACCTGTTCCTCAGGGAGCTTTTCTCCGACCCGGCCAACTACGCCATCTACTGAGCGTTTTCCCGTAGCGCCACAAAAATAGCCACCCTCGACCCGCTGTTGCGGGGAATCGGGGGTGGCTTTTTCCTGCCTCATGTTTATGCCGACTGTCAGACGTTGAAGCGGAAGTGCATCACATCGCCATCCCTGACAACGTACTCCTTCCCCTCCAGCCGCATCAGCCCCTTCTCCTTGGCACCCGCCTCGCCATTGCAGGCGATGAAGTCGTCGAAAGCGATTACCTCGGCGCGAATGAATCCCTTCTCGAAGTCGGAGTGGATCACGCCTGCTGCCTGGGGCGCCTTGGTCCCTCGGGTAATGGTCCAGGCGCGCACCTCCTTGACCCCGGCGGTGAAGTAGGTGATCAGGCCAAGCAGTTCGTAGCCACTGCGGATCAGCCGGTCAAGGCCGGCCTCGGCAAGCCCCATGTCATTGAGGAAGGCCTGTTTCTCCTCACCCTCCAGTTCTGAGATCTCCGCCTCCAGCTTGCCGCAGATGGTGACCACACCGGCCCCCTCCAGACTGGCGATCTGCTGCACCTGCCCCACAAAGGGGTGTTCACCGCCAAGATCATCCTCGGCCACGTTGGCCACGTACAAGACCGGCTTGTCGGTCAGGAGGTGCAGATCGCGCAACCAGAGACGCTCGTCCTCGTTTTCCGCCACGCCGCGCACGTTCTTGCCCTGATCAAGCAGATCCCTGACCCGCTGGTAGAAGGCGGCCTCATCTTTCAGCTTGCGATCACCGCTCCGACCAGCCTTTTCGGCACGCTGCAATTTCTTCTCCACCGTCTCCAGGTCGGAGAGCCCCAACTCGGTATGGATGGTATCGATGTCCGCAGCCGGCGACACACGTCCGTTGACATGAACCACATTATCGTCATCGAAGCAGCGCACCACATGGATGATGGCATCAACGCTGCGGATATGGCCGAGGAATTGGTTGCCCAGCCCCTCCCCGGCGCTGGCTCCCTTGACCAGACCGGCGATATCGACGAACTCAATGGTGGTGGGCTGGATACGCTGCGGATTGACGATGGCCGACAGCTGATCCATGCGCGGATCCGGCACCTGCACGATCCCCACATTGGGGTCGATGGTGCAGAAAGGATAGTTGGCCGACTCGGCGCCGGCGGAAGTCAGCGCATTGAATATGGTGGATTTCCCCACATTGGGGAGACCGACGATACCGCAGTTGAAACCCATAAAGACTCGCCTTTCATCTGGGAAATCACTTTTCCAGGAAATTTCTATTATTGAACAGACTCATGGCCTTCGGCAGCCCCTGATCCAGCAGCATTTCCAGCATTTCCAGGCCGCCATCCAGAATACGGGGAAGGAGTTCCATCTGCTCCGGCGGCATGCTGCCCAGCACGTAGTTTACCGTGTCGCCATGGAGTGGCCTGCCAATGCCAACGCGCAGACGGATGAAGTCCCCCTTGCCCAACTGCTCCATGATGGAGCGCAGGCCGTTGTGGCCGCCGTGCCCCCCACCCTGCTTGAGGCGGACGGTGCCGAAGGGGAGATCAAGATCGTCGTGAACCACGATCGCCTGGGAGAGGGGGAGCTTGTAGAACTGAAGCGCCTGCATGACCGACCGGCCGGAGAGGTTCATGAAGGTCTGGGGTTTCAGGAGGATATGGCGGCAGTTGGCGCGGCTCCACTCACCCGCCAGGCCTGAAAAGCTCTTGCGGGTTATGCTGACATTCTCCAGATGGGCCAGGCGATCCAAAAAAAGGAAACCCGCGTTGTGGCGGGTCCATTGATAGTGGGAGCCGGGATTACCCAGCCCCGCTATGATATGCATGCTCATTGAATGTGACGCTGGCCGGACTAGGCTTCGGCGGCCTCGGCAGCGGCCTCAGCCTCTTCCTTGACCCTGCCGAGAACGCTGACCACCGGAGTTTTGGGGTTGTCGAGAACCTTGACCCCCTCGGGAAGCGCGATCTCGCCGACGTGGATGGAGTGCGCGACAGCCAGGCTGGTCACGTCGATCTCGATGTGGTCGGGGATGTTGCCCGGCAGGCATTCCACATGCAGTTCGTGGTGGGCAAAATCCAGAAGACCGCCTTCCTTGACGCCGATGGCGGTGCCTTTCAGAACCACCGGCACGGTGACGCGCAGCTTCTCGCTCATGTTGACACGGTGCAGGTCGACGTGTTTGTAGGTACCCTTGACGGCGTCACGCTGTAGGTCGGCGACGATCGCCATGGACTGATCCAGGCTGCCCCCCCCGACCAGGGTAATCAGGTTGTTCTGTCCACCCTCGCCGGCCATGGCCGCCTGAAGTTCACGGTAGTTGATGCTCACCGCCATGGGGTCCATCCCCTTGCCGTACACAACACCCGGAACCATATCGGCACTCCTCAGCTTGCGGCTGATGCCCTTTCCGGTCTTCGATCTCAGCTCAATGTTCATCTGTTTCTGTTGCATACCTTCCTCCACTGTTAGTGGTGGGCATCCCCACCTACTCGTTGTATTGTCAACTCCGTCAAATCGTGGCAAGCCAATCCGCCCGGTGCGGACTGGGGGGTTATACGAAGAGCGAACTGACCGATTCATCCTGGTGAATGCGCTTGATGGCCTCAGCCAGCAGATCGGCCACGGAGAGAATCTTGACCTTGTCGGTCTGCTCCTGCCTTTCGCCCAGCGGAATGGTGTCGGTAAGAACAATTTCCTCGATATCCGAATTATTTATCCGCTCGATGGCGGGGCCGGAGAGCACCCCGTGGGTCGCGCAGGCATAGATGGCCTTGGCGCCGTTCTCCTTGAGCGCTTTGGCGCCCTGGGTCAGGGTGCCGGCAGTGTCAACCATGTCATCCAGGATGATGGCGACCTTGTCGCGCACATCGCCGATCAGGTGCATGATCTCGGCCACGTTGGGTCCGGTGCGGCGCTTGTCGATGACCGCCAGGGTACATCCCAGACGCTTGGCGAATGCCCGGGCGCGCTCGGTGCCGCCGGCATCGGGCGAGACCATGACAACCGGCTGCCCCTCGAAGCGGCTCTTCAGGTAGCTGAGTATGACCGGGGCGGCGTAGAGGTTGTCCACCGGAATATTGAAGAAACCCTGGATCTGGCCGGCATGCAGGTCGATGGTCACGACCCGGTCGACACCGGATGTGGTGATCAGGTCAGCCACCAGCTTGGCGGTAATGGGGGTGCGCGGCGCGGCCTTGCGATCCTGGCGGGCATAGCCGTAATAGGGGATCACCGCGGTGATGGTGGCAGCCGAAGCCCGCTTGAGGGCATCGGCCATGATCAGCAACTCCATCAGATTGCTGTTGGTTGGCGCGCAAGTGGACTGGATGATGTAAACATCGCGGCCGCGAACATTTTCTCCAATTTCGACCATGATCTCGCCGTCGGAGAAGTTGCGCACCCGTGCTGCGCCAAGTTTGACGCCGAGGCTTGCGCAGATGCTGATTGCCAGTTTCTGATTTGAGTTACCGCTGAAAACCCTGATCTTATCCTGCATGATTCTGCCTACCTTTCACCCGGCTAATAATCTGATAAATCATAAAAAAGCAAATGAGAGCTATACTAAAACAGGCAAAAAAAAGCAACATCTTTCACAGAACAAACAGCCAGGCAGGGGCACTGCGGACCGGAAGGCCAACAAGCGGCATACTATTCACCGGCCTTGATATTCCCCGCCCCTTCGGTCGCCAGTCCGTTCAGACTCAATCACAGAGGGGGGGAATCAGTCGCTATTGATAATATCCCCAGCCACCTCGTCGAGTCCATCCACCCGCTCCATGAGCTCAGCCACATTAATTTGCTTCAGGTCGATGCCGGCAAAACTGACGCCGGGCGTGTCGCCGGCCTGACTGCTGTAGGTCATGATGTTGGAGAGGTAGACCATCTCCACCAGCCCCCGATGCATGACGGCCCGCTCCGGCTCGTGGTGGAAGCGGATACTCTCCTGAATCGCCTCGTCGAAATTCCATTTGCGGGCCAAAAGATAGCCGATCTCCGCGTGGTGACCATCTATCAGCTTCTGGCGCACATCGTCCTCCAGCAGGTAATCGGAGAGCATGTCCAGCATAACGGTTTTGCCGATATCGTGCAGCAGGCCGCAGATAAAGGCCCGCTCGTAATCTCCGCGCATGTCCTGGGCTATCTGGCGGGCGATCATGCCGCACACCAGACAGTGCTGCAGGACTTTCCTGATTTCAACGGTGTTTCTGGGGCTGAAACTGCTTAATGAGTGGACCGTGACGATGCTGATCAGCGATTTGAACCCGATGAACAGCACAGCATCCTTCAGGGTCGTCACCTTTCCGCTTCTCCGATAGAAGGGAGAGTTGCAGATCTTGAGGATCTTGGCGGCAAGTATCTGGTCGGTAATGCATTCAACGATCTCGTCAATGGAGACGTTGGGGCTGTCCATCTTCGACACGATGCGCTGCATGATATCGGGAATGGGAGGAAGATCCAGGTTGCCGTGCTCGATGTTGCGGACGATTTCCACCACGATACGATCGCTGTCCACACGGCTATTCTGATGGGTTTCGTCGAACTTTTGAAGCGACTCAAGCAGGAGCTGGGTCGAACTGAGCCTGACCGGGCCGTTGAGCACGAAACCGGGCAACTCGTCGATGAATTCGAACAGTCCGGTTTCCCAGCTCAGTGCGTTGATCAGCGCCGCTTGGGCCACCAGCCTGAGAATTTCCTCCAGTCGCGACAAGGAGACGATCCCCTCCGAGTAGAGGTAACCAATAAAGGGAAGACCGAGCATCTCCGAGTCGGACAGCACTTCGTGCAGCTTCTGTTGGCTGATGAGCGTTTCGAACTGCAAAAAATCCGCGATACGCTCACCCTGGCAGTCCGACCAGACAAAGATTATCTGGCCATCCTGAAAGTAGATTTTTTTCTGGTGATCGTCCTGAAACAGAATCAGGGTGCCGCTGCGCTTGCTGTTGTCGGCCCACTGGATGATATCCATGACCGACATGAGGCTCAGGTTTCCGTGGATTGTTCGCATCGTTTATCCGTTCCGTCCGTAACGTCCTTGCTTGCCCTCTTGCGCTTACAACTACCGCCATGGAGTATAGACATTTTTTCGAGCAATGTAATGCAAAACTCCCTGCCAACTCACCCCCGTTGCGGAATAACGATCCTCTCCGCAACGGCAAATTCCAGGAACGACAGGGCGTCTTCCTCAGGCACCCCCAGATTCGCCGCAATACGGCCGCAGGGAGTTCTGCCGTCCAGTTTTTCAAGCAGCCGGAAGTAGGGCTCAATCAGCGACTCGGTACAGACATCGTCGCCACGGGGATAGATGGCGGCCCATGATCCGCTGCAAGGGGCATGGGCGACAAAGGCTCCGATATCAGGTTCGCCAGCCTCCAGGATATCCAGGATCTCGTAGTTGAACCGTGCCAAGCGGGTGGAGGGGGCCAACCGGGCCGGAAGGGTCAGCAGCCGCGTCCGCCCCAGGCCGCGAAAGGGGGAAGGTTCCAACGGCGCCAGCAGTGCCGCGGCATAGTGGTGATGGTAGTCGACCAGATCGAGCACCAGCGCCAGCAGGCGCTTTAGCTTTTTCGTATCAAACGCGGCAGTCAGCCAGTCGCGCTGCAGCTTCCAGATATCACCGTCATCCAGAGCCTCCTCGGTTATGCCCGGCCCCTTTTCCCGTGCCAGCCACTCGCCGAAGCGCCCCAGGAACAGGGACGGCCTCACCCCCAGGGCGGCCATGACGCTGTTGAACCACGCCACTGCCTTGCCACGGGTATAAAAGACGTCGCAGGCGAGTGCCAGGCGGCGCGCCTGTCCAAGGTCTGCCGCACTGAGCGTGGGGGACGAGAGCAGCGTGTAGGGGGGCTCGGCCAGGTGACACAGCCCATCAGCATCCGCACGGGCGGCCAGGGCGGTTCCCGGCAGGATAGCCAGGGGGAATATGTCCAGGTGGTTCGGATAGAGGGAGAGGGCGTAGTCGACGCTCTCCCGAAACCCCTCCAGGCTGTCGCCGGGCAGGCCGTACATCAGGTCGAAACCGAACACCGCCCCGGAGCGGTTCAAAAGCGCCACTTTGGCCGCGAACGCATCCCGCCTGAAACTTCGCCCGACCTGCCTCAGCACTCGGGGATCAGCGCTCTGCAAGCCGATCTGCAGCGAGCAGGTGATCCCGGCGAAGAGCCGGGCCATCTCGCCATCGAGGAATTCGCAGCGCACCTCGAAGTGAAAATGGGTACGGGGAGCGATCTTCCTGATCAGCCGCAGGATCGCCTTGGCGCGGCCGACGTCCTGATTGAAGGTGGAATCCAGCACGAACACCTGGGAAACTTCCGCCGCAGCGAAATACCGAAGCTCCGCCTCCACCCGCTCCAGGGAGAAACGCCGCACGCCGCTCTCGCCGCGGGCGTCGTAGCAGAAGTCGCAGGAGAAAGCGCACCCCCGCGACAGTTGCCAGAGCACGCCACAATAGCGGGACGCATCCAGCACGCCGCTCAACCAGGGAGAGGGAATGGCATCCAGATCAGACAGCACACCGCGGGGTGACGGGAGTTTGCCCTCCCCACCGGCAACGACAACCCCCGGGATTCCACCCACCCCCTTGCCTTCGGCAAGGGCCAGACAGACATCCACAAAGGTTACTTCCCCTTCCCCCGCCACCAGGAAGTCCAGCCCCCCTCCATCCAGCAGGGCGCGGGGATCGGCGCTGGCCTCGGGCCCCCCGGCGAAGAGCAGCGTTCCCGGCAACAGGCGACGCAGCTCTTCCGCAAGAGTCAGGCATTGGGCGCGATTCCAGACATACAGGGAGAAACCGACCACATCAGGCTTCAGGGAGAGCAGTTCGGCAACGCACCCGGCAACATCTTGATGGAGAAAAAAATCACGCAGCAGCACGTCCACCGGATTACGGGAGGATGCATATTCCCGCTGATAGGCGGCAAGAAAACCATTGGCCAGAGGGACAGCCTGAGGAGATGGATAGGGATGGATGGCAACGAGGATAACGCGCATGGAACAGGAGACCTTTACGAGCTCAGAAGAACTGAGGGGGTGCGGAGAATGGAGTCGGGGCATCCTCGCCTGCGACCGGAAGGTAGATATTGAACGTGGCCCCTTCCCCCACAGGCGACGTGGCGCTGATCATTCCTTTGTGCTTGCGTATGATCGTATGGCAGAGGGCCAGACCGAGCCCCATGCCCTTGCGGTTCCACATCTCCTTGGTGGTGAAGTAGGGATCGAAAATCCTGGGCAGATTGTCGGCGGGAATCCCGCCCCCCGTATCGCTGAAGGCGATATGAACGTAGCGGCCGGCGGGAAGCGGTAGCCCGTTTTTTGCCGTGATGGTCAACGTTGCGCCGGTGATGCGCAGCGTGCCCCCCTCGGGCATGGTTTCGACGGCATTGACCGTCAGGTGCGATATGACCTGCTTCATCAGCGCCTCATCCATGGTGACGTGCGGCATGTCATCCGGCAGATCGAACTCGCCGGTGATGGCAGTCCCCTCCAGCTCGGAGGAAACCAGCGGCAGGATCAGTGGCGCCAGGGGGGCGGCGCGCAACAGGGCGACTCCTCCGCGGGAAAGGAGCAGGAGCCGCTGTCCCAGCTCGCTGGCCTGGCCGGAGATCTTCTCCGCCTCGTCCAGATATTCCCGTGCCTCGCTGTCGGCTTCCACGCTCATCCTGGCCAGGAAGATGTATCCCATGATGGACTGGAGCAGGTTATTGAAATCGTGGGCCATGCCACCTGCCAGAATGCCCACCGCCTCCATCTTATGGGCCTGGCGCAACTGTTCTTCCAGCCGGGTCTGGCGTTCCTCGCTCATTTTGCGGTCAGTGATGTCGAGGCACATGGCCACGACCCCCTGATAACCATCCTCGTCGTCGATGAGTGCCGCGGCTGAGATGATTGTCCAGACATCCCTGCCATCTCTGTGCTGGAAGCGGCGCTCATAGCGTTCGGAGCCCCCCTCTTTGCGGAACCTCATCCGAACTTCATGGTCGGCAAGCTGGTCCGGACACATGAACGAGCTTATCGGATGCCCAACCATCTCCTCGCCGGGATAGCCGAACATCTCCCCCACGCGGGGATTGACATAGATGATGCGGTCGTCTGCATCCAGCATCCAGATCCCCTCGTTGGCGGTGGTGGAGATCAGGCTGTACTTGTCTTCACTCTGCTTCAGCGCCTTGACCTGACGATAGACCAGCAGTCCCAGCGTCCCCACCAGCACGACCAGCAGCAGCGCCCCGGCGGCACTCTTGGCGGAACGCGCTCTCCAGCGCGCCAGCACATCATCCTCCCGCAGCGAAACGACGGAGACCACCGGATAACGGTTCGAGAAGCGATAGGACACGATCCTGCTGGTTTCATCCACAAGCCCCTGTTCCATATGGATGGTGCCGGCATGGGGACGCTTGGCAAGCTCTCTCCTGATCGTATCCGTTGGTGGAATGATCTTATCCATGAACGCCTTATAGAACGGTTCCAGGGTCAGGACGGCACCGTCCTTGCGGAACAGGAAAATCCGGTCATGGGTGCCCAGTTCGATGGAGCGGTAGAAATCATTCAAATGGAGCGGGTCGATGGATATACCCACAATCATGCGCAGCGAGCCGTCCGGATTGGAGATCCGCTTGGTCAGGAAAATGAGCCAGTCGCCGTCTATCAGGCTGTTGGGAGATCGACTGATATACGGGGCAGTATCCCGGCTGTTCAGGTGGTGCTGGAAATACTCGCGGTTGACGAGGTTGAGGCCGCGGACCGGAAAATCGGATGAAGAAGCGTGGAGGCGGCCGCCAGCGGTGGTCGCGAAGAGGAAGGGGCTGTTGGGGCTCTTCAGCCGGTAGTTGACGAGGAGGCGATGCAACTGGCGTTCATCGGGCATGGCGCGGGACGAGCGCTCCTGAAGATGTTGGATGAGGTCGTCCAGGGTGTTTTCCGCGTTGCTGAACGTGTATACGGCATGCTCGTTGAGCGCGGTGGCGAATCCGCGAGACAGGCGTTCCGCGGAAAGGATGACCTGCCCGTAGTCAGAGGTGATGTCGAAGAGGACTTTCCCCACAAAGACAACCGTCACCAGAATGACCAGGATCAGGATGCGCTTGCTCATGACAGAAGGAAACCGTGACATTAACGCCCTCGTGACAATCACATTCCATTATTCAAGTCTCTGTATGAAGGGGGGGACGGAAACTACATGACAAATAATGGGGGAAACAGCCATTTACCTACAAACAACGGGAATGGTGCATATCAAATCTGATTACTATACAGTAAAAAAACAGGCATTCAAGCGATTAGGCTCGAATGCCTGTTTTTTATTGGCTGGGGCGCCAGGGATCGAACCTGGGAATGCCGGAATCAAAATCCGGTGCCTTACCGCTTGGCGACGCCCCAACAAGCTATGTCATCCGCCTTAGAATAAACGGAGTAATTCAGAAGGTTCAGAGAGTCTCAGCCACCGCCGCGAACCATCCACTCCCCTCGACCAGTTCCGCACGGGCCGCTTCCGCACCCTCCCGGTCGCGGAAGAGCCCGAAGACCGTGGGGCCGCTGCCGGACATCATGGCACCCAGGGCACCCTTGGCCAGCATGGCGCGCTTGATGTCGGCGATCACCGGGAAAGCAGGAATGGTCACCGACTCCAGATCGTTGGAAAGCATGGAGCAAACGTCCTCGACCGTGCTGAAAAACTGGGGGAGTTTAGCCAGCTCGCCACGGCTTGTCAACCGCAAATTTTTGTACACCCAGGCTGTCGAGACATGCACACCCGGATTCACCAGCAGCACCCAGAGCGCGGGCATGGGCGGCATGGCCCGCAACTGCTCGCCGATCCCTTCGGCCAGGGCTGTTTTTTTGAAAATAAAGAACGGCACATCAGCGCCCAGCTTGACGCCGATGCGCATCAGTTCCTGATCCGTGAGCCCCAGCTCCAGAAGTTGGTTCATTCCCATCAGCACCGTGGCTGCATCACTGCTGCCGCCACCCAGGCCGGCGGCCACCGGGATGTTCTTGACGATGGAGATGGTCGCCCCCTGTCCGCCGGCGGCCAGATCCAGCATGGCGCGGGCCGCTTTCCAGGCGATATTGCCGGGACCGTCAGGCACGCCGTCTTTTCCGCAGCACACGGACAGTTCCGGGCTGTCGGTCAGAGCGATGGCTATCTCGTCACACAGGTTGACCCGCTGCATGACCATGCGCAGGTCATGGTACCCATCGGGGCGGCGTCGAATGACATCCAGCAGATAGTTGACCTTGGCTGGGGCTTTGAGTGTCAGGCTTTTCACGTTAACCGTCCGCTCCTCTTGAAAAAGTCGTTTGCGCCCCCAATCTACCGGCAAAGGGGAGGACAAATCAAGCCAAAAGAGGATCGGGCGGAGGAACAGCGCCGCGCAAGGAAGCGCCTCCCCACCTCTCAGAGAGTGGTTGCGCAACCATGGCGCGGACATGTATACTCATCCCCGCGATCAGCCCCCCTGCCCAGCGTTCGACGCAGCGGTCGCAGGAACTGTGCCCGAAGCGGGCAACGGCGCGCTGACTACTGAGGCAACAGCGAAAGGAGCAGTGAGTGAAACCACGTTTTCCAGCCGAATGGGAGGCCCAGGACGGAGTCCTGCTGGCCTGGCCCCATGAAGGGAGCGACTGGGCCCCCGTTCTTGAAGAAGTCCGTCCGGTTTTCATCGAGATAATCCGCCAGATTGCCCGCTTTGAGCGGGTTTTGCTGACAGCCCCCCATGAGGCCGAAGCCCGGGCAGCCCTGACCGGCGCCGGTGTGGACATGAGCCGCGTTACCATCCATGAGCTGCCCAGCAACGACACCTGGGCGCGGGACTTCGGGCCGCTCACGGTCATCTTCAACACCCATCCGGTGCTGCTGGACTTCGGCTTCAACGGCTGGGGACTGAAATTCGCGGCCGACCAGGACAACCTGATCAGCAGGCGGCTCAGGGAGCGGGGAGCCTTCATCCCCAACCTGCAGACCATCGGCCTGATCATGGAGGGGGGCGCCATCGAGAGCGACGGCATCGGTACAATCCTGACAACCTCCGCCTGCCTGCTCTCTCCCAACCGTAATCCGCAACTGGACAGAAGCGAGATCGAACAGGCCATGGCCTCACTCCTGGGCGCCCACCGCGTCCTCTGGCTCAACCACGGCTCCCTGGTAGGGGACGACACCGACAGCCATGTGGACACCCTGGCGCGCATCTGCCCCCGGGACGTGATCGTCTACACCGCCTGCGACGACCAACGCGACGAGCACTACGCCGAACTCAAGCTGATGGAAGAAGAGTTGAAGAGCTTCAGGGCGCCGGACGATTCCCCCTACAGCCTGATTCCGCTCCCCTGGCCCAGACCCTGCTTCGATGACATGGCCCGGCGCCTGCCTGCGACCTACGCCAACTTCCTGGCCATCAACGGCGCGGTCCTGGTCCCCACCTACCGCGACCGGGAGAAGGATATCCTGGCCCTGGAGCGCATCGGCCAGGCCTTTCCCGGGCGCGAGATCATCGCCATCGACTGCCTGCCGCTGCTGAAGCAGCACGGTTCGCTGCACTGCGTCACCATGCAACTCCCCCAGGGGGTGCTGGCATGAAATCGCTCAGGGTGGGCCTGATCCAGCAGAGCTGTTCCGCCGACCGCGCCGCGAACCTGGAGAAGAGCTGCGACATGATCGCCCGAGCTGCCGCCTCCGGAGCGGAGCTTGTCGTGCTGCAGGAACTGCACACCGGCCCCTACTTCTGCCAGACCGAGGATCCCTCCCTGTTCGATCTGGCCGAGCCGATCCCCGGCCCCACCTGCGAAACACTGGGCCCACTGGCCGCCAGGTTGGGGGTGGTGATCGTGGCGTCGCTCTTCGAGCGGCGCGCCCCCGGCCTGTACCACAACAGCGCCGTCGTATTCGAGAGGGACGGCTCCATGGCGGGAATGTACCGCAAGATGCACATCCCCGACGATCCCGGTTTCTATGAAAAATTCTACTTCACGCCGGGCGACCTGGGCTTCGCTCCCATCCAGACCTCGCTGGGCAAACTGGGCGTACTGGTCTGCTGGGATCAGTGGTACCCGGAAGCCGCCCGCCTGATGGCACTGGCCGGCGCCGACCTGCTGATCTACCCCACCGCCATCGGTTGGGACCCGGCGGACAGCGCCGAGGAGCAGGCGCGCCAGCGGGATGCCTGGGTCACGGTCCAGCGCGGGCATACGGTGGCCAACGGCCTGCCGCTCTTGGCGGTCAACCGGGTTGGCTTGGAGGCATCCACGGAGAAACCGGAAAACGGTATCCTCTTCTGGGGGACCAGCTTCGCCGCCGGCCCCCAGGGGGAGATCCTGACCCAGGCAAGCCAGGACAGGGAGGAGGTCGTGCTGGTGGAACTGGATCTGGGGCGCAGCGAAACGGTGCGCCGCATCTGGCCCTTCCTGCGCGACCGGCGCATCGACGCCTATGGGGAGATCCTGAAGCGCTACCGTGACTGACAGCGGGGGCGGCATCGTCGACACAGCCCGGTGGTTGACAGATAAAGTTTCTTTATGATATTTTTTTCAGTTCAAAATTTTCGTGACAGCATCACCAGCCGCACAGCGGCAGTCGTGCCCACGGGAAGGCGCCCCGGTTTCCACCGGAGCGCCCTTCATCTCACACAGTAGAGGAAATGACAATGAAGCGTTTTTACAATTTTTCCGCAGGCCCCTCCATGCTCCCCGAATCCGTGCTCGCCAAGGCAGCCGACGAAATGCTCTGCTACGAGACGAGCGGCCAGTCGGTCATGGAGATGTCCCATCGCTCCAAGCCGTTCGAAGCCATCATCGCCGGCGCCGAGGCCCTGGTTCGCCAGAACATGGCTATCCCGGACGACTACCACGTGCTCTTCCTGCAGGGAGGCGCCAGCCTGCAGTTCCACATGCTGCCGCTCAATTTCATGACCATCAACAAGAAGGCCGACTTCACCCTCACCGGCACCTGGGCACAGAAGGCCGCGGAAGAGGCCAAGAGGCTGGGTACGGCCAACATCGTCGGCTCCTCCAAGGACAAGAAGTGGTCCTACCTGCCGGAAATCACGGGCGCAGACCCGGAAGCCGACTACTTCCACATCTGCTACAACAACACCATCGAGGGCACCCAGTATCACAGCATCCCCGAGGTGGGCGCCGTGCCGCTGATCGGCGACATCTCTTCCGGCGTGCTCTCCGCGCCGCTGGACGTGACCCGTTTCGCCGTGCTGTACGCCGGGGCACAGAAGAACCTGGGCCCGGCCGGCGTAACCCTGGTGATCATCCGCAAGGACATGATGGAGCGCATCCCGGCCGGACTTCCGGCCATGCTGAGCTACAAGACCCATGTGGACGGCGGTTCCATGTACAACACCCCTCCCTGCTATGCCATCTATATCTTCAAGCTGGTTCAGGAGTGGATCAGGGACATGGGTGGTGCGGAGGTCATCTACCGCCAGAACCAGGAGAAGGCCAGACTGCTGTACGACTTCCTGGACAGTTCCTCACTCTTCTTCAGCCCGGTGGAGAAGAGCGTGCGCTCGCTGATGAACGTTCCCTTCCTGACCACCGAGAAGGACGCGGACAAGGCTGAGGCGCTCAACAAGAAGTTCGTCAAAGAGAGCGAGGCGGCCGGCCTGGTCAACCTTGCCGGACACCGCTCCGTGGGGGGCATGCGCGCGTCGATCTACAACGCCATGCCACTGGAAGGGGTGCAGGCCCTGGTGGCATTCATGAAAGAGTTCGAGGCGCGCTGCGCATAAAACCGGAAAGAGCGTCTGGCCACAGAGCACACGAGAGTTCTCAGCGGAGAGCCAATCCTGGCCGGCATACCTCCGGGCATACCGGCTAGCCTCCACTGATTGTTCTTCACTTCTGTGGCTGACTCTCGTTTCAGGACAAAAAACTACCAAAGCAGGTATGGACAGACCCATGTACAAGATACAGACACTTAACAAGATCGCGCGCTGCGGCCTGGACCAGCTGTCCCGCGACACGTACGAGGCCGCCACCGAGATACTCAACCCGGACGCCATCCTGGTGCGCTCGGCGGACATGCACTCCATGGAACTCCCCCCCAGCGTGCTGGCCATCGCCCGGGCAGGGGCTGGAGTCAACAACATCCCCATCCCTGCCTGCACCCAGCGGGGCATCGTCGTGTTCAACACCCCCGGCGCAAATGCCAACGGCGTCAAGGAACTGGTCATCGCGTCCCTGTTCCTCTCCAGCCGCAACCTGTACGAGGGGATCAGCTGGGCCAACAGCCTGGCGGGAACCGAAAACATCCCCGAGCAGATCGAGAAGGGGAAATCCCGCTTCGTGGGACCGGAGATCCAGGGCAAGACCCTGGGCGTGATCGGCCTGGGTGCAATCGGGGTAATGGTGGCCAATTCCGCCGCCAACCTGGGCATGCGGGTGCTGGGGCTGGACCCCTTTATCAGCGTGGAAGCGGCCTGGAAACTCTCCCACGAGGTGATCAAGGCACCCAATCTGGATATGCTGCTGGCCGAGTCGGACTACATCACCATCCACATTCCGCTCAAAGACGACACCAAGGGGCTGTTCAACGCCGAGCGCATCTCCCGCATGAAGAAGGGGGCGCGCCTGCTCAACTTCAGCCGTTCCGGGCTGGTGGACAACACGGCCGTCAAGACGGCCATCGCCGAGGGACAGCTGGGGGGCTACGTGATCGACTTCCCCGAAGCCGAGCTGCTGGGGGTTGACAAGGTTCTCTGCATCCCCCACCTGGGCGCTTCCACCCCCGAGAGCGAGGACAACTGCGCGATCATGGCGGCCGAGCAGCTCCGGGAATACCTGGAGCGCGGCAACATCAAAAACTCGGTCAACTATCCCAACTGCGAGATGGCTCCCACCGGCAAGACCCGCATCACTCTTTTGAATAGCAACGTGCCCAAGGTCATCAGCCGCATCACCTCCACCCTGGGCGAATACGGGCTGAACATCGACGAGATGCTCAACAAGAACAGGGGCGAAGTGGCCTACAACATCATCGATGTCTCCGACAGCGTACCCGACGAGCTGATTGAAAAGCTCCGGCAGGTGGACGGGGTCGTTGCGGTGCGGCTGATCCCCGACTGCCAGTAACGGCACCCCATCCCCGTAAAGACCACAAGCCCCGCCGGCATCAATGCCGGCGGGGCTTGTGCCATTCCACGTCCGGCAGTTTCAGGATACCGTTTCCAGGTTCATACCCCACCAGGAGCAACCTCGTCGTGTGTACCGTCGGCATCCCGAGGCCAGCGCAGCTCAGACGGCAAGCGGCCGTGAATACGCGCCACTGTTGCCGCTTGCCCAACCTCGCCCATCCTGGAGGGGAAGCGTTGACGGCAACAAGCGTCAGATCACAAAAACATGAGAAACGGTTGAACATAGCTCCGATTGCGGGTAGAATCGCGCCACATGATCCCGTATTCTACGGCTGGAACAGCCGCTCTGCGCTCCACCAGCCCGATGCGGAACGATCCTAACAGGAGGAGTACCACATGAGCCGCACACCCATTCCATTGGCAGCAACGGTCCTGGCGCTTCTGCTCTGCCTGTTCGCCCCCCTGGCCTCGGCCGGCACGGACAGCGAGAAGATCACTTCCAGCTACAACGTGCTCAAGGAGATCACCAGTATTCCGGAAACCGGGATTCCCCCGGCCCTGCTGAGCAACGCATCGGGGATCGTCATCGTCCCGGACGCCATCAAGGTCGGCCTGTTCATCGGCGGGAAATACGGCACCGGCATCCTGATGGTGCACAAGAGCGACGGCACCTGGAGCAACCCCAGCTTCGTCAGCCTGATGGGAGGCAGCTTCGGCTGGCAGATCGGTGCCCAGGCCACCGACCTGATCATGATCTTCAAGAGTATCAGGAGCATCGAGGGGATCAAGAAGGGCAAGTTCACCATCGGCGCCGACGCCAGCGTCGCGGCCGGCCCGGTGGGCAGGAGCGCCTCGGCCTCCACCGACGTGCTGTTCAAGGCCGAGATTCTCTCCTACTCCCGCAGCCGGGGGGTCTTCGCCGGAGTATCCCTGGAAGGGGCGGCGCTGCAGATTGACGACGAGAAGAACGGCTACTTCTACGGAAAGCCGGGCATCAGCGCCAACGACATCTTCACCGGCGCCCCCACCTCCCCCTCACCCACCATCTGGAAGATCAAGGCCCTGCTGACCGAGTACGGCAAGAATTCCGGCCAGTGAACCAGCAACCCGGCACGGCGGGGGAGCCACGAACCTCCGCCGCGCCGGCCAGTTGAGGCCCGTGGCTCTCCCGGCTGCCTGCGCCTGATCAACCCCCACCGCTACAAGGTTTCCATCAGCCAGTCCCTGAAGGAGTTGCGCGACCGGCTGATGGAGGAGGCGAGCCATGGAGCCTGAGAAGGGCTCTGGCACGCCGAATACGGCGGACCTGCACTGAATTCAGGACACACAGGACTCAAAGGCCTGATACACTCGTACTGCATCCCATTCACAGCAAGGAGGGTATGTCATGGGTAGTGAAACAGCTGCATTGCTGGTTGCCAAGGGAACCAGAGAGGCCTGCCTGCTGCCGAGGATGGCCAACCGCCACGGCCTAATCGCCGGAGCAACCGGAACCGGCAAGACCGTGACCCTGCGGGTGCTGGCGGAACGCTTCAGCAGCATCGGCGTGCCGGTGTTCATGTCCGACGTCAAGGGGGACCTGTCGGGATTGGCATGTGCCGGCGAAGAGAGTCCCCGCCTCAGGGAGCGCGTCACCGCCATGGGATTGACCGTTTTCGCCTGCGAACCCTTCCCGGTGGTTTTCTGGGACGTTTTCGGCCAGCAGGGGCATCCGCTGCGGACCACGGTCTCGGAGATGGGACCGCTGCTCCTCTCCCGGTTGCTGAACCTCAATGACGTGCAGAGCGGCGTGCTCAGCCTGGTCTTCAAGGTGGCCGACGACAATGGGCTTTTGCTGCTGGACTTCAAGGACCTGCAGGCCATGATCCGCCATGTGGGCGACAACGCCTCCCAGTTCACCACCACCTACGGCAACATATCGGCCGCCAGTATCGGCGCCATCCAGCGCAGCCTGCTGGCCCTGGCGGAGCAGGGGGGCGAGCACTTCTTCGGGGAACCGGCCCTCAACCTGCACGACTTTATCCAGACCGACGGCAGCGGCCGGGGGATGATCAACATACTGGCAGCGGACAGGCTGATGCGCTCCCCCAAGCTCTACGCCACCTTCCTGCTCTGGCTGCTCTCCGAGCTCTTCGAGCAGCTCCCCGAGGCAGGCGACCTGGAGAAACCAAAACTGGTCTTCTTCTTCGACGAGGCCCATCTGCTGTTTGACAGGGCTCCCCAGGCTCTGGTGGAAAAGATCGAGCAGGTGGTGCGGCTGGTGCGCTCCAAGGGGGTGGGGGTCTACTTCGTCACCCAGAACCCCCTCGACCTGCCGGATGCGGTGCTGGGCCAGCTGGGCAACCGGATTCAGCACGCCCTGCGCGCCTTCACCCCCCAGGACCAGAAAGCGGTGCGGGCCGCCGCCGAGACCTTCCGCGCCAACCCTGAGTTCTCCGTTGAAACGGCCATTACTGAACTGGAGGTGGGCGAGGCGCTGGTATCGTTCCTGGACGCAAAGGGGGTTCCCTGCCTGGTGGAGCGGGCACTGATCTGCCCGCCGCGCAGCCGCTTCGCGCCGCTCTCGCCCCCGGAACGGACGGCAATCATGGCCGCCTCCCCCCTGGCCGAACACTACGAAAAGGAGCTGGACCGCGAATCGGCCTACGAGTTGCTCCAGGCCAGGGCCGCTACCCAGGCAGCGGAGAGCGCGGCGCAACTGCCCGAGAAAAAGAGCCAGGCCGCCAGCCAGGTGGGATCGCTGCTGGGGGCATTCGCCAGCAGCGCCGCCCGCGCCATCGGCAGCCAGGTGGGGCGCCAGATCATCCGGGGAGTGCTGGGCTCCCTGTTCGGCGGCTCCGGCAGGCGGCGCTGAGCGACGTTGGAGAGCACGGTGCGCTACAACCGCATCCGAGAGAAGTGGAGACAGGAATGTTTCAGAGACAAACCACAGAAGAGTATTGGCAGCCGCTGGATGGAATTTGGCAGAAGACCCTGGTGCATGGCGCCAGCACCCTGATGGTGGAGTTCAGGCTGCAAAGGGGGGCGATTCTGCCGCTGCACTCCCACCCC
The DNA here is from genome assembly GCF_000015045.1 of Pelobacter propionicus DSM 2379. Lineage (GTDB taxonomy): Bacteria > Desulfobacterota > Desulfuromonadia > Geobacterales > Pseudopelobacteraceae > Pseudopelobacter > Pseudopelobacter propionicus. The sequence goes on along the minus strand of NC_008609.1, from coordinate 769,368 downwards.
CACGAGCAGACCGGCTACCTGGTTAGCGGCCGGATCCGGCTGACAATCGCCGGGGAAAGCCGGGAACTGGAGCCGGGCGACAGCTGGTGCATCCCCGGCGACGCAGCCCACGGCGCAGAAATCATGGAGGATAGCGTGGCAATCGAGGTATTCTCGCCCGTGCGGGAAGAATATCTGCCAGAGAGGAGAACCCCGTGAGCATGCCAGAAGAGTACTTCCGGGCCGGAGCAGGCGCGGTGGTCATCAACGACAGGGGGCTGGTGCTGGTCCTGGAACGGGCCGACATACCCGGTGCCTGGCAACTGCCCCAGGGGGGGCTGGACGCGGAAGAGGAGCCGCTGGCCGCGGCCCTGCGGGAGACTGAGGAGGAGACCGGGATACCGGCCGGGGAGCTGGAACTGCTGGAAGCCTATCCCCAGCCGCTGGCCTACGAGCTGCCCCCTGGCGCCCGCAGCCTCCGCAACGGACGGGGACAGGTGCAGTACTGGTTCCTGTTCAGGTTCAGCGGGTCCGACGAAACCATCGACCTCCTGGCCGGTGGCGAATTCCGCGCCTGGAGATGGATTCCCTTTGGCCAGCTTCTGGAGTGCGTGGCCGACTTCCGCAGACCGCTCTATTGCTGCCTGGCCGAGGGGTTCCGCAGACACCTGGCGCCCAACTGAGGCGCCGCAACCCTTCTCCTTCCCTACTCGGTGCTGGCCGGCATGACAACCGTCTTCTCCGGCACGACCTTGACGAAACCGCTGCGGCAACGGGCGATAACCCCTGCCAGCCAGTCAGCCTCTTCCTGCTGGTGGGAGTGGAGCAGTTCCTGATGGTACCTGCCCAGCAGCTCCTCCAGCTGGGAGACATCCCCCTCCTCCAGGTCGCGAACCTCCACCCCGGCGCCCCGGGCCAGCCGCCGGCGCAGGGCGGCCCGGTCCATGCCCATGGCTTCGTCCAGGTGACAGTAGAGCGTGCCACCGGTCATGCCGGAACAGAGCCAGGGGCCGGGGTCACCCAGCACTACCACCCGGCCGGCGGTCATGTACTCGCAGGCAAACCCCTTCAGGTTGGCCCGGCCGGCCAGATTGGCCAGGGAGTCGTCCAACGGCTGGGTGATTCGCCCCCCCAGCACCACATCAGCGCCGGAGAGCCGGATGCAGGCGCGGCTGTCGGCATCCCCCTGGATGATGAAAGATCCCCCCTGGGCGCCGTAGGCCAGCCCCTTGCCCACCGAACCGCCCACCCTGACGCCGTTGCGGTTCTCCCCCTTGAGGATCACGATCTCGCCGCCGGAGGTCGATTTGCCCACCCCATCCTGGGCTCCCCCCTCCACATGCAGGGAGATGCGCGGGATGGTGAAGGCGGCCAGGCCGTTGCCCGGGATGGAGTCGCGCTGGAAGCAGAGCTGGGCCTGGCAGTCGGCCGAAAAACGCCCCTGCTGTCGGCCGCGCAGCATGGCGCCGGCCAGGTGGGTGCCGATGGCCCGGTCCGAACTGCTGGCACTGTCGTCATCGTAGCGCACCCGTTCCTCGCCCGCGGCAAAGGCATCGGACACCAGACGAGAAACCAGCGAAGTCAGGTAGTTGAGCGGTTTTCGGATGATGCGCGCCTCGCGCTCCAGTGGTGGAGTCGCCGTCCCGGATACGGGGGAGAGCAGGTCGGACAGGTCCAGCCGCTCCAGGCCGCGGCTCTGTACCAGCAGGTCGGCCCGCCCCACCAGGTCCTGGGTACGCCGGAAGCCGAGCCTGGCGGTGAGGATCCTGATCTCCCGCGCCATGCCGCGGAAGAAGGTGGTCTCGTAGATGACCCCGTTCTCCAGCACCCGTGGTACGAAACGTTTCACTCCCTGCCGCTCTGCCTCCTCCTGGCTCTCGATCTGGGTGGCGATGCCCACGTGGCAGGTCCCCAGGTGGCAGCCGCGGCAGGTGGTGCAGCCGATGATCACCATGGCCATGGTGCCAAAGCCGACCCGGTTGGCCCCCAGGAGCATCAGCTTGAGCACGTCCCGGCCGGTGCGGGCGCCGCCGTCGGCCCACAGCTCAACCCGGTCGCGCATGCCGGCCTGCACCAGGGCGCAATGGGCCTCCCGTACCCCGATCTCCGCCGGCAGGCCGACAAACTTGATGGCATGCTTCCTGGCCGCGCCGGTGCCGCCGTCATAGCCGCTGATGGTGATGATGTCCGCCCCGGCCTTGGCGATCCCCAGGGCAATGGTGGCGATGCCGGCCACCGCCGGCACCTTGACCGAGATGCGCGCCACCGGGTTGGCGGTGCGCAGCTCCTCGACAATCTGGGCCAGATCCTCGATGGAGTAGATGTCGTGGTTGTTGGAGGGGGAGATCAGCGACACCCCCGGCGTGGCGTGACGCGCCTCGGCGATCTTGGGGGTGACCTTGAAACCGGGCAGATGCCCCCCCTCTCCCGGCTTGGCCCCCTGGCCCACCTTGATCTCCAGGAAGTCCACCGAGTTGAGGTAGGCCATGGTGACCCCGAAGCGGCCGGAGGCGATCTGCTGGCCGCGGTTTTCCCGATACCTGCCCAGCATGTCGGCGATCTCCCCCCCCTCGCCGTTCATGCAGATGATATTCAGCCGGCGGGCGGCCTCGGCGTAGATGCGGAAGGGGGTCTCCCCCTGGGAGCCGAAACTCATGGCGGAGAAGAGGATCGGCAGATCGTGCTTACCGACCCGCGTGTCCACCTCCTCGGGATCCACGGTCAGCTCCCCGGTGTAGCGCAGGTCCACCAGATGGCGGATGGAGGTGGGATGTTCCTCCTCCAGCTGGCGGATCAGGCGCGACAGGTCGGCATAGTTCTCCTCCATCCTGGCCACCTGGCCGACCATCTTCCAGATGCGCGGATAGAGCCGGAACTGCGTCGGCAGCTGCATTGCCTGTCTGCCGCGGGCAACCGCGCCACGTTCCCGGTTGTCCGTCTCCAGGAGCTCCAGGGTCAGGCCGCCAGAATCGGAGCCGCAGAAATCGGGGGTCTCGAAATAGCCGGCCAGGCAGCTGTTGAGGCCGATGGAGGCGAAGTACTTGCCGTAGCCGCCGATCTCGTGGGTACCCATGGTGGAGATCACCTTCTCCAGCCCCGTGGCCAGCACCCTCAGCAGGTTATGCACACCGTTGTCATGCTCGGCGGCCAGTTCCCACATCAGGTAGGGGCAGAGGGCGTCGGCGCCCATGCCCCGGCAGAAGATCAGGTCGTGCAGGTTGCGCAGGGCTCCGGAGCGGACCACGATGGACAGTTCCCGCCGCAGGTTCCTGCCGCCGGAAGCGGCAGTCTCCTTGAGCGCCTTGTGCAGCACCGCCACCACCAGGAAGGGATCCAGGAAGCTCTGCCGCCGGCCAAAGATTAGGGAATCGTCCAGCACGAGCAGCCAGACGCCGCGCCGGGCAGCGCCGATCGCCTCGTGGGTCAGCCGCTCCAAAGCGGCCGGCAGTGATTCGTCGCGCCCCATGGCGCAGGAGAGAATCCGGCTGCGCCCCCTGCCTGCCCAGGAAAGTAACGCCTCCAGGCTGCTTGTCCCGAACCGGCGGGCAACTGCCTCGTCAATGCATGCCGAACCGCGCCCGCCGCCCAGCAGCAGCGGCGTTGCCAGCTCCAGGGCGGGACGGGCAGCGACACCCGGGAGCGGCCGGGGACCGATGTAGATCCGGGTGGAGAAGTGTTCCTCCTCCCGTTCGCGGTCGATGGCCGGATTGGTCACCACCGCCACCTGCTCCTTGAAGTAGTCCGACAGGTTCTGGCGCGAGCGAGAGATGGCCGCCAGCGGGCCGTCATATCCCAGGGAAGATATGGGGTCGCGGCCGCTTTTGGCCATTTCCACCACGTTCTGCACGTCGCTGGACTTCCAGGCCAGGGCCGACAGCAGGTTATCCCGCACAAGCCCAGCGCTCCTGCCCCAGGCGGGCTGCACGGCATGCTCCCCGCCCAGCGCCGAAGCTCTGCGCAGGGAGCGGGAGTGGGGCTCCAGCCTGATCCGGCGACGGAAGCTATTCAGCACCTCCTGGCGCAATTCGTGGTGCTGCAGCAGCCGGGGAGGCTGGCCATGCTGAAGCACAACCCCCAGCTTCTCCCCCGGCGCCAGCGGCTTGGGATCGGCCATAATCTCTTCGTGGGGAACCACCCCCAACTCGGACGAGGCGAACAGCTCCCGGTCGGTCTCTCCCACCCAGAGGGGGCGCAGCCCCATGGCATCCACGCTGAACACGCACTGATCCCGGTAACGGGCGATAATGGCCGCCGGCCCCTGGGCGCTGGCGGTCAGGAAACGCCGGAACCAGCCGTACATGCTGCGCTGTCCGTCCCCCATGCGGTCCATGATGCTGAACACTGGTGGAAAGACCATCTCCATGGCCTCGAACAGTGTCAGGCCGTGGTCACAGATCAGCCCCTCCAGGGAGCGGTTCAAATCCTGGGAATCGCTCCCCCCCCTGGTGAGGGTAATCCCCAGCATGCGCGCCTCTTCCCGCAGGCGGGCGATGGTGTTGATCTCGCCGTTATGTCCCAGGAGGGAAAAGGGTTGGGCACGCAGCACCGTGGGCAGGGTGTTGGTGGAGTAGCGGCTGTGGCCGATGGTCAGATCGGAAACGAAATCGCGCCGTTTCAGCTCCGGGTAGTAGCGGCTGAGGATCTCCGGCGCGCCGTGCACCTTGTAGGCAGCCACTTGGGTGGAGAGGGAAGCCACGTGCACCGGGAACTCCTCTTCCAGCCCAACCTGCAGGGCGAACAGGCGGCGGGCATCGTGTTTGGGAAGCGGGTCGTGCAGGGCCAGTTGCCACACCAGCGGCTCCCCCTCCCGGGCTCGGCCGGCCAGCACCTCGCTGCGCACCGGCGCCGGGCGCTCCACCAGCAGCTCCAGCCCGGCCTGGAGGATACGCTGCAGGATATTCTTCCGCAGGTCGGGATAGCGGGAGAGGTCGTTGCGGTCGATCAGCAGATGGCCGACCACGAAACCGGGGGAGTCCGCCAACCGCGGGTTACGCCCCGCAGTGGCCAGGATTTCCCCCCAGATCAGGCGCGGGATGGCGGTCAGGATGCCGCAGCCGTCCCCCTCGCCGTTGATCTCGCCGGCGCGGTGCCCCATCTTGACCAGCGCCTGGACGGTTCGCTGGAGATTACCGTGGGACGGGAGCCCGTTCTTGGCTATGAAACAGATGATTGCGCAGGCATCGCGCTCCAACGGCACGAGGCCGGACGGATCGTTCTCGTATTTCTTCATACCACCCCCCGGGTGCGTATCGGCACAGTACCCAGTATATCCCCGAAGCGGGAAATGTCAGTGACAACGACCTGCTCAGGTATTCGTCCCATGCCCTTCGGCCTGCCACAGAAACCTGTCACGGTCCTGCTGACGGAACCGCATGATAATCGTTCTTGCATCCATCCGACGCATGAACTATAGATGTGCTCCGCCGGCGAATCGGCACTGCTTCACGACAGCCGGAAACGGGAAAACAGGACAGGCCGGGCGCAAGGGATGCGTGGGAAGGACCTCAGGGGAGCATCACATGGAAACAAGCACGAAAAGCAAAGAAGAAAAGAAGCATCGCTCCGGCTGGATCCGGGCGTTCGACATCCTGATGCGTGCCTCCCATATCGCAACTACCGGCGTCCTGTTCGGCGGCGCGGTATTCGCCATGCCGTTCAGTCGTCTGCTTACCTGGCACCAGGCCGCGGTCGCCAGCGGCATCATCCTGGTGCTGTTGGGGATCAACCAGAGCCGTCACTGGCCCTACCAGGTACGCGGGGTGATGGTCATAGCCCATGTGGCAATTCTCGGCCTGATCCATCTCTGGCCGGAGTACCGAGCTCAGATCGTTGCCACGGCGCTGGTGATCGGCGTGGTGGTCAGCCACATGCCGGGCGGCATCAGGCACTGGTCCCTGCTTCACGGCCGCACGACCGACTGAGTTGATGACCGGAGAGGAGCAGTTGGGGGAGGAAAAGGGCTTACATTCGGGAAAAGACGGATCCATGGGAAGCCGAGGCGCTAAGCAACGCCACAACCTCGGCGATTCACGGGGTGTGGCGCAAAGATACGTTCAGGCAAGCGGCACTGCAGAGCAGATGCCCCGCCTGGCGGCCAGAATATGAAACCGCCCTGTTTGCAAACGATAGGGCGGTTTCTTGCTTTCCTGAAAAGTTTCAACGTTTGGCATCATTCATTCATATATTCAAGCGCCTGCTGCCAGGTCTCTGCCGAGCTGGTATGCCTGATGCATCAACGCGCTGTTACCGACTATCTCGCCCGGCGTCAGGGCGCTCCCGTACACCTGACCAACGATCTCGGCCCCCAGAAAGCGGGCCATGTCCTGGAAGGTGCGCAGGGCGTTGACCGCGCCCGAGACGAACGGGTCCACGTCCCCATAGGTCAGGACGATGCCCAATTTCTTGCCGGCCAGATCGTTCTCCAGGGTATAGACCGGCTCACCCCCCTCTTCTCCCGGCACTGTTGCCGCACAGGTAAGGGCATAGCAGCGGTCCATGAACAGCTTGATCTGGCCGGAAACGGTGAACCAGTAGACAGGCGTGGCATAGACGATGGCGTCCGCAGCGCGCAGCCTGGAATAGAGCGCTTTCATGTCGTCGCCGATGACGCAATCCGTCTCCAGCGACTCCTGGCAGGCGTCGCAGGCGCTGCAAGGTTTGATGTCCATGCCGTGCAGATGCACTGTTTCAACATCGGCGCCCAGGTTGACCGCGCCGGAAGCGACCTCCCGGGCGAGAAGCGTGCTGTTGCCGTTGTGCCGCGGACTCGACTCGATGATGACGATCTTTTTTGGAGCCATTGTGGTTCCTCCTTTGAATATGCGGATCAGGGCAACAACACCCCTGAAGCGGTTGAAGATTCATCGACCAGCGGCATACTAAACCCATACCCCCGCCGGCCACGCGACCGGCGCAGGGAATCCGGATTCAGGGGAGTACGACCATGAGCTTGCTTTACGATGTCCTTATAGTTGGCGGTGGACCGGCCGGAGTGGCCTGTGCCCTGATGTGCAAACGCCATGGCCTCTCCCACCTGCTGCTGGAATCGGGAAAAGCTGCCTTCCAGGGCATCGCCCACTCCTATCCGGCGGGAAAGCTGGTCTATCCCACCATTCCCAAAGATGCATCCGAACCGTTCCTGGTGGAGGAGTTGCGCCCACCCGAGGAGCCGGTGACGGTGGAGGAGTACCTGCGAAAGGTCCAGGAGGTTGTCCGGCAGGGGGGACTCAATATCCAGACCGAGACAAGCCTTCAGGACATCCATGAGGAGCGGGGAGTTCTGACGGTGCGCACGGACAGGGAGAGCTATCGGGCCAGGAAGGTGATTCTGGCCTTCGGCTGCAACATTCCCCGCGAGCTGACAGTGTACGGCGACGCCAAGATGGTTGCCAAAGGGCTGGACGATGTGGAGAAGTACATCGGCATCAAGACGCTGGTCATCGGCGGCGGGAATTCCGCTGCCGACGTGATCATCAGCATCCTCAGGGCAAAACGCGAGGCTAACGACAGCACCCCGGTCTTCTGGGCTCATCGGGCCGAAACCTTCAGGGTCAACAAGGAGACCGCCCAGCGTCTGGGAGAGGAGATACTGCTGGGAGGCAACATCCGCCTGCTGCCCGGCGCCATTCCCCGCATCGGCGAGGTGGACAGCCAGGGTATGGAGCGGTTGGTGATCCGGATCAACATCTTCGAACAGCCCGACGGCATCGACCTGTACCACGCCTTGAGCTTTCCCATGCAGAACGTCATCGCCTGCATCGGCTCCCAGGGACCCGGCCCGATCTTCGAACGACTCGGCATCCAGTTGATCACCTGTACCGGCGGGGTCTGCAAGATCGGCAAGGAGGGTGAACGGCTGGCGCTTCTGACCGCGGAGTTCGAATCAACCCGCAGGGGGATCCATATCATCGGCGGCGCCATATCCCCCTCGTTCATGAGGATCAGCGAGGGGGCCATCGTGGAGGAGAAGCACCCCAATCTGATCTACACCGCGCTGAACGACGCCTGGCACGCTGTGGAGGCGATTCGCAGGAAACTCAACGGTTAGCAACCGCCCCAGGCCAGACCTGGAGCATGGCTGCACGGTCACCTCCCCCACCCACATCAGCCGCGCCTGTCCAACACCAGCTTTACCAGCGGCACGGTGGTGACAGCCCCCGCCAGGAAGAGGGTCCAGCCGATCAGCTGGCGCTGCCTGGTCTCGATGCGATCCGCCAGCAGCAGGCCAAGGCCCCCACCCAGCGCCACCCGCGTGGCCGCAAGGGCCGCCACCTCCGGCATGGTCAGTCTGCTCTCCTTCATAACGATTCCTTTCATCGATCCGACGAGAAGTCGGGGATGTTCCGCTGTATGTGTGCCGTGGTTGTTCATATGCCGTATTCAGACGCCCTGCCCCATCGCGGCCAGTGCAGCTACAGCCTGAACTGGGCAACAAGCACCTTCAGGTCATTGGCAAGAGCCGTCAACTGGTCTGCGGCCTTGGCGGTTGCCTGGGTTCCCTGTGCGGTTTCATTGACAATTCCGGTGATCATATGCATGTTGTTGCTGATGTCGCGACTGGTTGAGCTCTGTTCTTCCGCAGCGGTGGCAATCTGGTTGATCTGGTTGGTAACCTCGTTGATCTGCGCAAGAATCTCCTCCAGTGCACTGCCGGACTTGGACGCTTCTTGCGTACCTCTCTCCACCTCGTTGACGCCCTCATCCATAGAAAGAACCGCTTGGTGCGTCTCGGTCTGGATAGCTTTGATCATACCGCCGATCTCCTTGGTCGCACGGGTCGTACGTTCGGCGAGGGCGCGAACCTCGTCGGCGACCACCGCGAATCCCCGCCCCTGTTCTCCGGCGCGGGCCGCCTCGATTGCCGCGTTGAGTGCCAACAGATTGGTCTGATCCGCGATATCCTCGATGGTGCCAACAATGGCGCCGATCTCGTCCGAGCGTGAGCCGAGATTCTCGACACTGCGCGCCGTGGCACGGACCCGCTCGGCGATGCGGGCCATCCCGTCAACGGTCCCCTGGACAATGGAAGCTCCGCTGGTAGCAAGCTGATTGGCATGGCGCGAGCTCTCGGCTGCGGAGTTGCAGTTGTTGGCGATATCCAGAGATGTGGCTGCCATTTCCTCACCGGCAGTGGCAACCATGGAAGCCTGGGAGGAAACCTCATCAGTCCCCCGTACCATGCGTTGCGAATTTTCATGCAGTTCCGTAACAGCGGCGGAGACCTCGCCGGCAGCCAGGGAAACACGGCCGATGGCATCGCGAATTCTCTCTGCCATATTTGCTATGGCCTTGATGAGATGCACCGTTTCGCATTTGCCGTCTTCGACTCTCATGGAAATGGACATGTCACCATCGGCAATCTTGTCGGCCATCTCCACACAGGTGTGCAATGGCACCGTAATGCTGCGCGTGATGAAAACGGCTGCCAGAATTCCCAGGAGGATGGCTGCGATGCCCAGACCAAACATCAGTCGGGTTGCGTAGGCGGCATTGTCGATCGCATCATCTACGCGAACTCCCACACGTTTGTCGTAGAACGACAGCAGAGCGTCAAGCGCCGATGATGACCTGGCAATCGCCTTTTCTCCTTCAACATTCATCATCGCCTTAAACCCGGCACTGTCACCACTGATCGCCAGGGTGATGAGTTTTTCATCCACTCTGGCAACTTCCTCACGGGCTGCCTTCACCTCGGCCACAAGCTTCTTGCCATCCGGTGTTTTGGTGTTTTTGTCCAGCACATCCACCGCTTCCGCGCACTTCTGCTCCAGTTCGCGTATGCTGGCGACGACCCGCCCCCTCTCAGCGCTCAGGTCAACCATTATCAGCCCCTTCACCAACTCCTGAATATCTTTGTCGGCGATGGTCGCAACCACTACCTTGTTGCTCAGGCCGCTGATACGTTTGACATTCTTCAGCTGATCCTCGCTCTTGTTAAGGCTGTTGACCCCTGTGGCGATGATAACGGCCAGAAGTATCAGAACAAACGAAAATCCTGCCAGCAGACGGGTTCCGATGCTAAATTTGCTCATTATCCACCTCCGACGAGATAAGCTTGCAGTATGGTGATTGAATCGTATCATATCCCGAGAGTTTTTCCGGCCTGACGAGGGAAAAGAAGAGTCATGGATGAGTTTCCTGCGAGGCAGCACTACGCCCGGAGTACCGCAGGACCAGTGGGCTGCCGACAAAACAGACATCCATGACAGATTTCAGGGCACTTGCGTGTCCCCTGCTGCCGGAGCCCGGCACGGCCATGCCGGAATCGGGGCGTTATCCACCCTTGGCACCCTTCATGCTTTCATTAAAATTCGACGTTATCCACGAACAGGTCATCAAAGGGGAGCCGATCGAGATGATGCCATCACGAATCACGGGGTTCATCAGCAACCTCAGTGTCGCAAAGAAACTTCTGCTGATCTACCTCCTGGATCTCTCGGCGGTAATCTTCATCACAACCATTCTCATCCATGAGAAGTACTTGGCCATAGACTTTTCGCGCAAGGAAATCGCCGGCAACCACTACATCGCTGCTGCCAGGGAAAGCGTATTCGCTTTAATCGAGAGCGCCGACGCAAGGAGAGAAGAGCACCGGCAGCCGGTCGCTGCGCGCCAGGACGAGTTGAAGCGCGTGACGGGAGCCCTTGTCGAAGCAGAAGAGCGCTACGGCAGGGGGCTGCACACCGGACAGTTCCAGCACGAACTGGTTCATGCTATCCGCACGATCATCACAGAAGACGAGATCAATGCATCCGGAGAGCCCAGGGCTCTCCACGCCGAAGCCATCACCGCTGCCATGCAACTGATCGCGAGAATCGGCGACCAATCAAACCTGATCCTTGATCCGGATCTGGACAGCTATTACACCATGTCCCTGGTCCTTCTGCGTTTTCCTGAGATGGTTTCACTGCTGCTGGACCATGGAGAACGTACCCAGGAATCCATGGCATCAGCGGGAGCAAGGAATAAGCACTCCCGGCTCGGACTCCTGGTGATGGAGGGAAAGCTGGCAGCGGCACAAAAGGCCATTGATTCCGATTTCAACGCCGCATTCCGCAACGATCCCTCGGGAAGGCTGAAGGAACGCCTCGGTCAGAGCCATGCCCGGCTGATCTCCTCGCTGCAGCGTATTGCCGCCCAGCCATATGGGACAAAAAGCGTAGAGACAGCAACCACCCGTTTCCGTATACGACAGGCGCACCGGGATGCCCTGCTCAGCGTGCATGCCTGCTGGAAAGAGAGCTCCCAGGAACTCGACCTGCTGCTGAACAACCGCATCGACTCGTATTTCAGGCGCATGTGGCTGCACCTGGGTACCGCATGTCTGCTGCTGGGGCTGATCCTGCTGTCCGTTTTCTACATTGCCCGCAGAATCGTCGCCCCTATTCGTGAGCTTGCCACCGTCGCCGGGGCGGTGCAGATGACAAACGACTACAGCCTGCGTGCGAAGAAGGAGGGAAATGACGAGATCGGCGAACTGGTCAGCTGCTTCAACTCCATGCTGGAGCGGCTCAACAACGACCGCATCACCCAGCAGGAACTCGTGGCAGCTGCCCGCGCCTCCGATGCCCAGAGGGCCCTGTTCGAGTCGATCCCCCTGCCGCTCACGGTAACCTCCCTGAGCGGCCACAGCCTCCGCCACGCCAACGGGCCGGCACTGGAGCTGTTCATGCCGGATCAGACAGCCGCTGGCCTGGAGTCGTGGTCCCCCTTTGACGTCATAGCGGGAGAGAACCAGCGTGAAACCTTTCTCTCGCTCCTGGTTGAGGAAAAAAACATCGATGAATACGAGCTGCTCCTGCGGCTGCCCGGCGCTCCCTGCTTTTGGTCCCAGGTTTCGGTACGCCCGGTGAGCTACCAGGGTGAACAGGCGCTCCTGACGCTCTTCACCCCCATCAACCTCCGCAAGCACCTGGAAGAGGGGGTGCGTAACGAGAAGGCATTCTCCCAGGCGGCTCTGGATAGCCTGCCCGGCATTTTTTTCATGCTGGGCAGCGATTTCAGGATTCTCAGCACCAACCGGAATTTCGACCGTTTTCGGGAGACCACCTCTCCCGGCTCCCCCTTCTCTTCCATCGAACTCCATTTTCCGCCGGACCAGAGGGAGAAGATTCGTTCCATGGTCCAGGGAGGATTTCGGCGGGGCGCAGCCGAAGCAGAGGTATCACTCCAGGGGAGCTCATCCCGGGAGATCTACCTCCTGACCTCACGGCTCTTCCTGCTGGGAGGCGAGGATTGTCTCATAACCGTGGGGATCGATATCAGTGCACGACGGAGGGCCGAGGCAACACTGGAGCTGTGGGGGCGTGTCTTCGAGTGCACCTCGGAAAGCATCATGATCACGGACGCCGCGCAGCGCATCGTCTCCGTCAACCAGGCATTCTGCGCCACCACGGGATACCGGGCGGAAGAGATCATCGGGCAGTCCTCCCTGGCGCTCAGGTCGGACGTGCATGACGGCATCTATTTCCGCCAGCTCTGGCGGGGGATCAGAAAGCGCGGCTCATGGCAGGGGGAATTCTGGTGTCGGCATAAAAACGGCGAGGTTTCACCCCAGTGGATGGTGGTCAACACCGTCCATGACCGGCAGGGAACGGTAACCAACTACATCGCCCTGTTCACCGATATCAGCGCCCAGAAGTCCCAGGAACAGCGCATCCAGCACATCGCCCATCACGATGCCCTCACCAACCTCCCCAATCGCCTGCTCTGCATGGAGCGGCTGATACTGGCCCTGCAGCAGGCGCATCGCAACGGACGGCATGTGGCGGTGATCTTCATCGACCTGGACCATTTCAAGAACATCAACGATTCACTCGGCCACCATGTGGGTGACTGCGTCCTGGTCACGGCGGCCAACCGTCTCTCCATGGGTGTGCGTGACGGGGACACGGTCAGCCGCCTGGGAGGGGACGAGTTCGTCATCATTCTGGCCGACATCGAGGATTCCCATCAGATCGAGGAGATCATGAAACACCGGCTTCTGCCGCTGATGCGCCAGCCCTACGACGCGGGGGGATATGAGCTGCACTGTTCCTGCAGCATCGGCATCAGCATCTTCCCGGAGGACGGTTTGGACAAGGACACCCTGCTGCGCAATGCCGACACTGCCATGTACAGGGCAAAGGAGGTCGGGAGGAACAACTACCATTTTTACACGGAAGAGCTGAACTCGCGGGCCATGCAGCGTCTCAGCATCGAGACCAGCCTGAGAAAGGGGATCGAGCGGAACGAGCTTCTGCTCCACTACCAGCCAAAACTGGATCTCCACACCGGCAAACCATACGGCCTGGAGGCCCTTCTGCGCTGGCAGCACCCGGATCACGGCATGATTTCTCCCATGGAGTTCATTCCCATAGCCGAGGAAACGGGACTGATCATCCCCATCGGAAAGCAGGTCATCCGCAACGCCTGTCGCCAGCTTTCCCGCTGGAGTTCGGTCGGGATGTCCCACATCTGCCTCTCCCTTAACGTTTCAGCTGTCCAGTTCCGTGACAGGCGCTTTGTCGAAGATCTGGTGCAACTGGTCAGGGAGGAGGGGGTATCCCCCCATCGGATCGAGCTAGAACTGACCGAAACCATGCTGATGGAGGATGCGGTGCGGACCATACGGGTCATGGAAACACTCAAGGATGAGGGTTTTCTGTTCTCCATCGATGATTTCGGTACCGGCTACTCGAGCCTGAACTACCTGCACCGTTTCCCCATCGACTGCCTGAAAATAGACAGGTCATTCATACGGGGAATGCTGGAGCGACCGGCCGACCTGGCCATCATCAAGGCCATCATCGGCCTTGGCCATACCCTTGACATGCAGGTCATCGCGGAGGGGGTGGAGAAGGAGGATGAGTACCGTGCCCTGCGCGCCGCCGGTTGCGACGGGATCCAGGGGTACTTTGTCGCAAGGCCACTCACGCCGGAGCAAGTGCCTGAGTGGCTTCTGGCGCGGGAGATGGGCGGGCAAACCGCCTGAATGCGGCTGCCCTGATTCGGGGCTCGAAGGGCTGACCCTGAAAACGACAGCCCCCACCTGCCGAATGTAGGCGTATTCGTCGGTACGGTTCATGGGATGGCCTGCAGACGGAATGGGGACGGTGGAGGGAGAGGCTGTGCCTCCCCCTCTGAACCACTGTCGGCCTGAAGCGCTGGTCAACGAATGAAGTTCATGAATATCTTGGCCTCACGCTCCGGTTCCGCCACCCTGCCCCGGCCATGCTCAACCAGCTTCATCAGCCAGGCCATGTTTCTGCCCAGAAGCCGCATGATCTGGGCGCCTTCTCCGTCGCGCACGGCCTCTCCCGGCTTGGCTCCGTAGATCACGTTCCAGTAGTTTGATCCGGGCAGCAGCATCTCGGAGTAGAACAGGTAGTTATTCAGCTGGTCGAAGGCGGGCAAGCCGCCGGAGCGCCTCACCGCCACCACCGACGCCCCCACCTTGTGCCTGAACAGCCCGCCATTGGCGCCGGAAACGTAGAAGACCCGGTCCAGGAAGGATTTCATGGTCCCTGCGATGGCCGAATAGTAAACGGGAGACCCCAGGATGATTCCGTCAGCCTGCTTCATCTTCTGGATAATCTCGTTGACGTCGTCGCCGGTGAGGACGCACTGTTCGTTTTTGTTCCGGGCGCACTGGCCGCAGGCAACGCACCCCCTGATGGTCTGGTTGCCGACATGGATGACCTCTGTCTCTATCCCTTCACTCTCCAGTTCGGCAGCAACCATGCCGATGGCATGGGCGGTGTTCCCCTCTTTCTTCGGACTTCCGTTAATGGCAACGACCTTCATCATGATCCTCCTTGTGGTTATGTATGACCAGTCTTGTAACACCAGCCGGCGGCCAGGCCCTGCGCCCATCCCCGCGGCCCGGTTCTACTCCAGAGTATAGAGGGTCTCGTCATGGGCGGGCGGCACGTACCTGCGTCTGATTCTCTTCATCCCCTGGCTGGCAAAGGGGTTGTCCCCCTCCAGGAGATCGCCCAGCTCCTGCTCGATCAGTTCCGGATCATCCCCCGCCTCCAGGCGCCGCATGGCCTCCTGGAACCCCTCGCCCAGCTCCACGCCGGTAGCGTCGGAGAACTTGCGCATGAAGCGCGCCATCTGACGCGGGTCGTTCTCGTCAACCCCCTCCATCTCTCCGGCCAGTGACATCATGGCCTTTTCCAGGCGACTCTCATCCAGGTCGGGCATCCCCTCGGCATCGGGCTCATCCGTGCGCCCCCTGGAGAAGGCGAAGCGCGAAACCTGGCGCTCCAGATCCGGCCGGGAGCAGCGCGGACAGGGGGGACGTTTGACCGTATTCACCCGGCGGGACAGGAAGTTGAAGATGGTATGGCAGTCAGAGCAGTAGAATTCGTAGACCGGCATGGCAGCACCTCGTTTTTTGGGTTGGAGGGCGGCGAAATGGTCCGTTTTCCGGGCCACGCCCCCCTGACAGCCGCGCCCCTGCCTCGATGTCATTCAGCAAGGGGAGACAAACTGAGGGTGGAATAATAGCATCATATTGTCCGTCGCAGGCCACTTTTTCGCCGCCAGCTGTCCCTGCCCGACAAGGTTGTGCGATCAGACGCGTAGCCGGTTGCAATGGCCGGGCAGTACTTGACCTTTACCTGCCGCGAAGGTAGGATGCCAGCTGCTTCGACACAGGAACGCCTGACCAGGATACAACCATTGCACTAATTCTGGCATCCTGGCAGCAGGTGCCAGGAAGTCAGCGACAGAATCACGACAGACGGGAAGGAAAGACATGATCATTGAAACCATTCCGGTTGGCCCCCTTCAGGTCAACGGCTATATTCTGGGATGCGAGAGGAGTCGTGAAGGGGTTGTCATCGATGCGGGTGGAGATGTTGACAGACTGCTGGCCCGAATCACGAAACTGGAGCTGAGCATACGTTACCTTCTCGACACCCACGGCCACTTCGATCACGTGGGCGGAAACCGGGCCTTTCTGAAGGCCACCGGCGCCAAATTTCTGATCCATGAACGGGACGCCTTCCTGCTCTCCATGGCTGCCGACGCCGGCAGGAGTTTCGGGGTGCTTACGGAAAATTCTCCCCAGCCGGACCAGTACCTGACCGACGGCATGACCATCTCGTTCGGTGACCAGCGACTGAAGGTCATCCATACGCCGGGGCATTCGCCGGGAGGGTGCTGCTTCTACAGCATGAGCACGGGGGTGCTGTTCACGGGGGATACGCTCTTCAACGGCTCGGTGGGCAGGACCGACCTGCCGGGCGGCTCCATGGAGGTGCTGACGCGCTCGATCCGTGAGCGCCTTGCCGTCCTGCCGGAAAGCACCAAGCTCTATCCGGGACATGGACCATCCTCGACCATTGCCATCGAGCTGTTCAGCAACCCCTTCCTCAGGAGGGGGTGAGACACCGGGCAACAGCGGAGACGGATACGACACAGGGGCCTGCCAGCGCAGCCCCCTGTTCATTCACGACCTCCACCGGGCGATCACATGGCGTGGGGGAAAAAGGGCTACTTGAAGCGTGAGATGACCTTCTCCAGGGACTCCTTCAGTTCGGCGGTGGCCTTTTCCACCCCCTCCCTCATGGCATCCCATGCCTCCCCGCCTGCTTTCTGCAGTTCATTCCACTTTTCCCTCACGATCATCTTCCTTTTGCGCAGATCGTGGATATCCTTGACCAGCTCGGCCTTTGCATCGGCGGAAAGCGAGGAGACCCGGTTCTCCAGCTGATCAATCTTCGCCTTCAGCTCCTTGAGTTGGGCATCCAGCTTTTCCCGATATGCTTCTTTCCTGTCCATCGTTTTCTCCTTCCCCGCTTGCGGGGGATCGCTTCCCGTCATTCTCCCTTCAACTGAAAGGCGACCTTGAGCACCACCTGGTATTCGGAGACCTTGCCATCATCACCGATATGGCCCCTGATATCCTGCACCTCGAACCATGAGAGTTTGTCCAAGGAGGCACGCGCCTTGGTCACGGCCGTTTCAATGGCGGCCTCGATACTGATCTTGGAAACGCCGATAATCTCGACTTTCTTGTAAATCCTGTCCGCACCGTACATGGTGGTCTCCTCTCGTACCGAAAATAGTTTAACCTGTGCTAACAGTAGCACAGGTGCGGCCGGCCGCAACCTCCGTCGACAGCGACGCTCCTACCCGGCCGCGAAGACCATCTCGTTCATCTCGTTGTCGACCTCCCTGGTCAAACAGTCCAGCGCCCCATCCTCCATGGTCAGCATGTCATGGAGGGAGAGGGTCCTGAAGATGTCAACGTCGCGGCCAATGGAGTTGTAGGTGGTGGTATAGAACGAGAGCCGCTTCTCCCCGGAAAGTCCCATCTCCCGCAACCGCGCCACCCCCTTCCGGATCAGCCTCAACTTGTCATGCAGGTCGCGCAGGTCCTTCACGCTCCAGACTCCCATGACCACCGGACTGGTGAGGTTCTTGAAGTCGCCACTGAACTCTCCCCTCAGCAGCTGATCGCGGCCGCGGCCAAGGTAGGGAACGAAATCAAGATGCTCGGCAAAACGCCGGTCGGTGGCAAAAAACCTCCCGTTATCCGGATCCATGGTAAAGATCATGGTGCGGTCGATGGCCTGGCCGTAGCTCTGCAGCAGTTCGTCCTTGTACTCGTCAAAGGAGAGGTTCTGCATGATCCAGGTCTCGTTCCGGCTAATACGCCTCATCATCCCCATCAGCCAGGATCTGATTACCTCGTCATCGATGCGGCATTGACGCAGCTCGGCCTTGAACTGCTCGAAACTCCTCCCCCCGTAGCGGTACAGCAGGATGTTCTGGAAAATGTCGCGCACATTGTTGTACCTGCTGAACTGGTACAGCAGCTTGTAGCTGAACAGCTCCATCTGCCTGAGCTGCCAGATGAAGCGGGAAATCTCCGGCCTGCCGCTCTCCCGGGTAACACCGATACTCTGGGTGGTTTTGATGAACCTGACGTAACGCGACCCCAGGCTGGTCAAAAGCGCAGCATCCTTCTGGTTGTTCTTTTTCAGGGCGATGGTCCAGCGGGTGAACTCCTGCACCTTGCTCTCCACATGGATGCTGTCGGGACCGAAGGTGGAAAAGATCTGCCGTGTGCCGAGCCCCTCGCCCACCGTCCCCTGCTTGGTGGTTTTCCCCACGAACAGCGGGAGCATGTCGCTCCCCTTTTTCAGTTTTTCCCGCTCGATGCCGACCCCGTTATCCTGGATGATCAGGAGCACCGCGTCGTCCTGTTCCCGCAGGGTGAACTCGATGATCCCCCGCCTGCCGGAGACCCTGATGGCGTCCAGGGAGTTGGAAACGAGGTTGATCAGGGCACGGCTGTAATTCATGTAATTGCCCATGACGGCGGAGATTCTGGATTCCAGGTTCAGGCGAATCTGGCAGGGAAAACTGGCCGCCTCGACAAAGGGAATCACCCGCTCGATGATCAGCTCCTTGATGGAAACCTTGTGGGAAACCCTGATCTTGTCCTCATAGGTATTGAGGGTGTTCACCAGCGCGGTGGTTTCCCGGTTTATGTCCTCGGTGACCTTGTTGAAGTTGTCCACCGAGAGCATGGAGGCCATGTCGAAGAGCACCTTCAGGGACTTCTTGGCGTCATGGCGCACCTTGCCCAGTTCCTCCACGACGGAGTAGTCCTTGTTCTTGGTCAGCGCGATGGCTTCCCGGATCGTCCCGGCAGTGGCGGACATGCGGTGGAAACGCATCTTGCGGTAGACTATCAGTTCCTCGATCACCAGCCCCTTGCTCTGGAAGAACTCGATGGAGCTGATCAGTTTCTCCCAGACGAACAGGTAGATGCGGGCATCTTCGTCAACACTGTTGGCCAGGTATTCCAGGAAGGCCGAACCGATCCCCTTTCCCCTGCCGAAAGGGCTGGTCACCTGTTCGTAGATATGGAGCTTCCTGCTGTCGGGGGTGGCGTAGACCAGCAGGTAGCCAAGCAGTTCCCCCTCCTCATCCCAGACCAGGCTGTGTTCGTAGTCGATATCGATGGTCCTGTCCAGGATATAGGGGGAGGGGATCACCAGGGAGTCGATATTCAGGAGCGTGCTCTGACGTATCGCCTTCTCATACTCCTGGTTCAAGCTCCTGATGTAGGGAAAATTGCTGTTCTGCCACCGCATAGTCTGCCTTTGCCCCCTGTCGCCGGATCGGCTGCGTCCGACTGCCTGCTCGCTCTTCCGTGATTTCAGAGGATGTTGCGGATCACGTCCGTCAGGATGGACAGCGAGTACGGTTTCTGAATGAAACCGGCCAACCCCTTGCCCACGAACTTCTGGGTGACCTCATATTCGTTATAGCCGCTGGACATGATCACCTTGACCGCCGGATCGATGCGGCGCATCTCGCGAAAGGTCTCCTCACCGCTCATGTGCGGCATGGTCAGGTCCAGTACGACAAAGGTGATCCCGCCCGGGTCTCGGCGAAACAGTTCCACCGCCTCGCGGCCATCCTGGGCGGTCACAACATCAAATCCCAGTTCCGTGAGCATGTCCGTGCCGATGGTGCGAATGATCTCCTCGTCGTCCACCAGCAGCACAAGGCCATCTCCCCGCCAATGGGCAGGGGCAAGCGGTTCGTGGAGTCGCTCCACGGGGCGCTGGCTGGCCGGGAGCAGGATCTTGAAGGAGCTCCCCCTGCCCGGCTCGCTGTAGATCTTGATAGCCCCGTGGTGGCCGCGGACAATACCGAGGATGGCGGCCATGCCCAGGCCGCGGCCGGTAAACTTGGTGGTAAAAAAGGGGTCGAAAATCCGCTCCATGGTCTCACGGCTCATGCCGCAGCCGGTATCCGCCACTTCCAGATAGACGTAGAATCCCTCGCTCAGACTCTGGTCCAGCCAGGTCTCGCGCAGGTACCTCTGGTCGCATTCCATGCTGCCGGTGGCTATGGAGATGACGCCATCCCTGTCGCCGATGGCCTCGGAGGCATTGATGGCCAGATTCATGACAACCTGCCGGATCTGGGTCGCATCGGCCTCGATGGCGGGCAGCTCCGGGGCCAGGTGATAGCGGAGGGTGGCCCGCTTGGAGATGGAGACGTGCAGCATGCTGGTCATCTCCTCCACCACCTGGTTCAGGTTCAGGGCCTCGACGACAAAACGCCCCTTGCCCGAGTACGCCAGCATCTGGCGGGCCAGGTCGGCCGCCTTGTCGGCCGCTTTCTCGATCTGCCGCAGGTGATGCACCGCCGGAGAGTCCGGGCTGAGACGCATCAAGGCCAGGCTGGCATTCCCGGTTATGGCCAGCAGTATATTATTGAAATCATGGGCGATGCCGCCCGCCAGAACCCCAAGGCTCTCCAGCTTCTGCACGTGGAGCATCTGCTGCTCCAGCTTGCGGCGCTGTTCCTCGGCCTGTTTCAGTTCGGTCATATCGGCAACGATCGCTACGATGGAAACCAGAACACCATCCGTATCCTCATAGCGGCGACTGCTGACATGTCCCCAGAAATCGCTCCCATCCGCACGGATGTAGTGCCGCTCGGTGTTGGTGGAACCGATCCCTCCGCTGACAAGACGCTGAATCTCATGCTCTGCGGCCTCGCACTGCTCAGAGTGTACGTGGGATAGGTAGGAGGTTCCAACCAGTTCCCCCAGGGAGTAGCCGAACAGCTCGGCCATACGCTGGTTGGCAAAGCTGATCGCGCCGGAGGGGGATGTCATGATGATCCCGGCCGGGCTGGCTTCAAAGATCACCCGCAGCCGGTTTTCGCTCTCCACCAAGGCCCTGGTTGCCTTCTGCTGCTGGAGCCTGGCGTAGAGCACCGGCGCGGCATGTTCGGCTATGGATTGCAGCGCCCGCAGCTCCTCGTCGGTATAGTCGGTGGATTTGTTGGCCACGATAAACAGGCCAATGGCGTTCCCCTGGTACACCAGCGGCACACAGAGACAGCGCTGGATGGGGACATGCCCCTCCGGTACCGTGAACGGTTGGTTCACGCGGCGCGACTCGCCGTCCCTCAGGCTTGCACCCCAGATGCTGTCACCCCAGGATAATTCGGGAAAGACAGTGCTCTTGTGGTTCATCTGACACTCGCTCCAGATCTCCTTGGTCATCGAGGGACAGACCATGGAACCGTTTTCGTCAATGTAACCGAAAATACCGTAGGGGCTGGCCATGACGTCAAGGACAACCTTGAGCACGGAATCGAACATATCCTCGTCATCGAGGCTGGTGAGAAAGATTCTGGATATCCTGTTGAAAGTTGTGTTGGTGTACTCCGATCGCCGCAACGCTTCGGCAACATCTCTCCGTTCGCTGATGTCGCGCACCGCAACGATGATGAACTCCCCCCCCCCGATCAGCGCCTTGCGCATGGTGCACTCTACCCAGAACAGGCTCCCGTCCTTTCTCCTGCAGCGCCACTCGAATGTGAGCGGCGACGCGTCATCGGCGGCACGGCGGAGCCATTGCAACGCGTCGGTCTGGGAATAGGGCGCCTCCCCCTGGCTGATGTCACCGACCTGAAGCCGGACCATTTCGTCGCGATCATAGCCGAACATCCTGAACACCGATTCATTGGCATCCACAATGGCGCCGCTACCTGCGTCATGAATGAAGATCGCGTCCGACATGTTGTTGAAGATGGAGACGAAGCGCTCTTCGCTCTTCACCAGTTCCCGGTTGTACTCCGCCATGCGCGAGAGATAGCGCGCGATCAGGAAGTAGAGCAGGCCTGAGGTGAGAGCGATGAACAGAATCCCCTTGTAAACGGAGAGGCGGGTGATGACGAGGGGATCATGTATCAGCCATCCCACAACCGTATCGGAGAGGTAGATCCAGAGGGAACCGAACAGGGCGTAGATGGCGACGATGCGAATTCTCTCCAGGAGCCCGTTATATCGGGATGGTATCTTCATCAGAATCTCCGCATAACCAGAAAAAGCCTCTTCAAAACAGCATGCAAAACACTTCCATGTGCATGCCATAATTTGACATTTATAAAGCAAAAGCAATTATATTCTTCCGGACCTCTCCGCAGGATGCCACCGGTGCGACCATGCAAGCGGAACGACTGCCCTATTGTAACAATCCAGGGGGAAAATGCATGCGCATGAAACGTGAATACCACGTCAGGGAGAGAGCCAGGAAGAGGGCGAAGACGCCGGATAGACGCAGCGCAGCGTCAAATAGGCTTGCTACCGGCCGAAGTTTTGGAGTAATGTTCTGCTCAGGCGAGCGTTTGACTCAGCTCCGCCGGTTTTAGAATACACATATGGGATGTGCATCCATGGATATCAAAGGTTTCCGCTTCTCGGCCGTTGAAGCCGCCATCAAAAAGCCGGGGCGCAAGGATCTGGCCCTGATCTTCTCCGAAGTTCCCGCCAGCGCCTGCGCCGTTTTCACCGTCAATGCCGTCAAGGCCGCGCCGGTGCTGCTCTCCATGGAGCATATCAAAGGCGGCAGCGCCCAGGCGGTGGTTGTCAACAGCGGCAACGCCAATGCCTGCACCGGTGATGCGGGAATGATCGTGGCTCGCGAGACAGCCAACCTGGTCGCCCAGGGCCTGGGCATCTCCGACCAGGCGGTCCAGGTCTCGTCCACCGGCGTCATCGGGGTACCCATGCCGATGAAACGCATCCGGGACGCGATCCCTCCCCTCATCGAAGGGCTCTCTAGCGGCACGCTGGATGACGTTGCCCAGGCAATCATGACCACCGACACCTTCCCCAAGATGGAGGCCCGCGAAGCAGAGGTCCGTGGCACAAGCTACACGGTGGCCGGTATTGCCAAGGGTTCCGGTATGATCATGCCCAACATGGCCACCATGCTGTCCTATATCATCAGCGATGCAGCCGTAGAACCGGCCTTCCAGGAAAGGGCCTTCCGGAAAGCGGTGGCCCAATCCTTCAACGCCATCACCGTTGACGGCGACATGTCCACCAACGACACCTGTCTGCTCATGGCCAACGGCATGGCGGACAACGACCTCATCAGGGAGGGAACAGCGGAGGGAGACGCCTTCGAGGCACTTCTCAACGACGTGCTCCTCTCCCTGGCGAAGCAGATCGCCAGGGACGGCGAGGGCGCCACCAAGTTCGTGGAGGTGCGCGTCAGCGGTGCCCGCGGCGACGACGACGCCAGACTGGCGGCCCGGGCCATTGCCAATTCCTGCCTGGTAAAAACCGCATTCTACGGCCAGGATGCCAACTGGGGACGCATCTTTGCGGCTGTCGGCTACTCCGGCGCCGAGGTGGATCAGTCGCTGCTCTCACTCAGCTTCGATGGCGTCCTCATGGCACGCAACGGCATCTTCGCTGGCGGGGATGCCGAGCAGCGCGGCACCGAGGTACTCAGGAAGCGAGAGTTCACCGTCAGCGTTGACCTGGGCCTGGGCAACGGCAGCGCCACGGTCTACACGTCTGATCTTTCCCACGATTATGTCAGCATCAACGCGGATTATCGCACCTGACCCTGCCGTAGAGAGTCTCATCTCCTTCAGAAGCTCCCTCTCGAGGGGGCTTTTTTAACGTCCTTTGAACAGCCGCGGAGGCCAGCCGTGCGCGCCGTATGCATTTTTTTCACAACAATCATCCTCATCTCATGGGCCTTAATCATCTCCGCCTCCGACGATCTCCCACTTGCCGGGCACGCAACCACCATCGACGACCTCCTTGAGCAGGCCATATCACAGGGCCTGATCGCCGGCGGCGTGGTGGTAGTCGGCAACCACGCCGGCGTGCTCCACAGCACGGCGCGGGGACGCATCCCGGTTACTGCGAACAGGGCTCAACTGGATGACGCAACACTCTTCGACCTGGCCTCGCTGACAAAGGTGCTGGCCACCACGCCGGCGGTCATGAAACTGCTGGAAGAGGGGCGCATCTCCCTGATGGACCCGTTGACCCGCTGGTTTCCCGAATTCGAAGGGTCAGGGCGAGAGGACATCACCATCCTCAACCTGATGACCCACACATCGGGCCTCCACGACATCACCATCCCCAGCGCGGTTCCCATTGCCACCGTCATCAGGGAGGTGGCGACCCAGAAAACCTGGCGCCAGCCGGGACAGCACTTTCTCTATGCCGACATCAACTTCATCCTGCTGGGGGAACTGGTGCAACGGGTTTCCGGCTCGCGCCTGGACGTTTTCTGCGTCCAGCACATCTATGCTCCGCTGGGCCTCCATGAAACCATGTTCCTCCCACCGCCCCAGCTGTCGACTTCCGTTGCACCTACCCTGACGAACGCGCAACAGTTCGTCAGCGGGGTTGTGCAGGATACCAATGCGCGCAACCTGGGTGGCGTTGCCGGGCATGCGGGACTTTTCGGCTCGGCATACGACATGGCCCGCTTTGCCCGCCTCATACTCTGCGGTGGCATCCTGGACGGCCATCGGATTTTCTCAGAGCGCACCGTGGCACAGATGACAGCCCCCTACTTCTACAGTAACGGCAGGGTCGTGCGCGGCCTGGGCTGGGACATCACCTCTCCCTATTCAACCCCCCGGGGGAGTTATTTCTCCGAGATGTCCTTTGGCCACACCGGCTACAGCGGTTCATCGCTCTGGATCGATCCCCAGCGGGACCTGTTCGCGATCGTCCTGACAATACGCCTTGACTACCGGAATATACGGCTGTTCAATCGCCTGCGCGGGGATATCTCCACGCTCGCCGTAGCCGCATTCCACGATGCCACACCCGCGCATGCCAACGGGGTACGGCAGCCCGGCCGATGAACAGCGAAAACTTGACACTCCTGTGGTGGTATGTTAGGTATTTTACTCGTTTATCACATTTACGCAGCCATTAATCAGGGGAGGGGCCGATGAGCACCAAGATTCTCCTTGCAGATGACAGCATCACGATCCAGAAGGTGATCGGCATCATTTTCGGGTCTGAAGAGTATGCCCTCACCGTTGTGGACAATGGCAAGGCAGCCCTTGACAGGGCGCTTGAAGTCATTCCCGACATCCTGCTGATCGACGCCCTGATGCCTGGCATGTCAGGCTATGAGGTATGCCAACGTGTCCGCGAGATCCCCGAACTGGCCGCCAAGCCAATCCTGCTTCTGACCGGCTCCTTCGAACCGTTCGACGAGACAAAGGCGCGGGAATGCGGCGCCGACGACTTCATCGCAAAGCCGTTTGAATCCCAGCAGATCATCAACAAGGTCACCGAACTGTGCGAGCGGAGCGCATTGCGTTCCTTCGAACCACTTGAGACACCGCCGCAGACGGCATCCCTCCTTCAAGAAACGGCACCCTTCTCCCCCGCCTCAGCAGAGGAGAGCATCGTTCCCCCCAATAACATCTGGGACGCCTTTACCACGTCTCCCGAAGAGGCGGCAACGCCCCCCCTGGTCGGACTCGAGCAGACGTCTTTTGCAGTGCCGGAACCGGAACCGATCGCCTCTCCCTGGGTTCCCATCGACGAAAAGAGCTTTCAGTTTGAAGAGGAAACCGCGGCCGACGTGACCACCACGACCTATGGCGAGCCGTCCCCGGTAAACGAGTTTTCCTTCGCCGACACGCCCTTCACCGAACCTGCCGCATCGGTTGCCGAGCCTGCCATAGCGCCCGAGATCCCCGCTGTTTCGGCCAGCACTGCCCCTGCGGATGCGCAGCATCCGGCAACGGCGACAGCAGTGACAGAAGAGCAGGTGCGGGCAGCCATCGCGTCCATGTCGAAAGAGGTCATCGAGCGGATCGTCTGGGAGATCGTCCCGGACCTGGCGGAAACGATGATACGAGAGGCGATCCAGAGGATCAGGGAGGGAGTCCACGATTCCTGAACCAGGCAAGCATCCGTAGCCTGAGGGGGGTGTTTACGCATCCCCCTTTTTTTAGCCGTTATGCGGGACACGAGACCGGCATTGGCGGAGAGAATGCGGCATCGGTTTTTCGAAATCCGACCGACCCACACGGATTGAAGAGGCAGAGATGATAAAAAAAGCCATTGCGCGCATTGTCGAACAGAAGGATCTGACGGAGGGGGAGATGATCGAGGTCATGGGACAGATCATGACCGGTGAAGCCACCCCGGCGCAGATCGGCGCCTTTATCACCGCCCTGCGCATGAAAGGCGAGACAATCGATGAGATCACCGGCGCCGCCAGGGTCATGAGGGAGCACGCCACACGCATCCGCGCCGGTAAGGACCTGCTGGATATCGATCGCGACGACATCAATATCGACCGGGAAACCATACTGGACGTGGTGGGAACCGGAGGGGACGGAACCAATACATTCAACGTTTCCACCACTGTGGCCTTCGTTGTTTCCGCCTGCGGCGTGAAGGTAGCCAAGCACGGTAACCGCTCAGTCTCCTCCCTGTGCGGCAGTGCTGACGTGCTGGAAAAGTTGGGAGTCAACCTGGATATTACGCCGGAAACCGTCGAACAGTGCATCACCAAAATCGGCATCGGCTTCCTCTTCGCCCCGGCCTTGCACGGAGCCATGCGTTATGCCATCGGCCCCCGCCGCGAGATCGGCATCCGTACGATATTCAACATCCTGGGCCCCCTGACCAATCCGGCAGGCGCCGATTGCCAGGTCATGGGTGTCTACCGTCCCGGCCTGGTGGAAAAACTGGCCGGCGTGCTGCACAGGCTCGGCTGCCGGCACGGTTTCGTGGTACACGGCATGGACGGCATGGATGAAATCACCACCACGACCGAGACCCTGATTGCCGAGGTAACCACCAGCGGCGTCAGTATATGCACCATACACCCGGAGGAACTGGGTTTTAGCCGCTGTTCGATGGATGAGTTGCGCGGTGGAGACGCGACAGCCAACGCGGACATCGTCAGATCCGTCCTGCAGGGCGTTGCCGGCCCCCGGCGTGATATCGTCCTGATCAACGCCGCCTATGCGCTGGTTGCCGCCGACAGGGCGGCAACTCCAGAGCAGGCCATCGCCCTGGCTGCCGAGGCCATCGACAGCGGCCGGGCCATGGAGCAGCTGAGGAAATTGATCCAGATAACGAAGGACTGAGCAGCAACTGGGGATATGAGCATGAACAACACACCGGACACATTGAAAAAGATCGTTGCCCACAAGTACGAGGAACTGCGGGACCTCAAGGCGCACACTGCTCTGGGCGAACTCCGTGTACGGGCCAGGGACATGGCGCCGACACACGGATTCGAGGCAGCCCTGCGGCGCAAGAAAGGGCAAGGGCAGACCGCAATAATCGCCGAAGTAAAAAAGGGCTCGCCCAGCAGGGGGCTGATCAGGGCCGATTTCGACCCGCTGGAGATCGCGCGCATCTACGAGACAAACGGAGCCACCTGCCTGTCCGTTCTGACTGACCAGCATTTTTTCATGGGCCGTCTGGAGAATCTAACCAGGATCCGTGGCGAGGTCGACCTGCCACTCCTACGCAAGGATTTCATTCTGGACCCCTTCCAGATATACGAGGCCCGCTGCGCCGGGGCAGACGCTATCCTGCTGATCACCGCTATCCTCGAACTGCCCCAGATGATCGACTACATTACACTGGCACGGGATCTGTCATTGGACATCCTGCTGGAGGTCCATGACGAGCGAGAGTTGGATGTCGCCCTACGCACCGACTGCACCCTGATCGGCGTCAACAACCGTAATCTGCGCACGTTCACGACTGATCTTGCCACCACCGGACGCCTTGCCAGCATGCTGCCGCCAGAACACCTGCTGGTGGCGGAGAGCGGCATTTCCACCCGGGCGGACATTGAGCGCCTCGCGGCCGATGGCGCCGACGCCTTCCTGATCGGCGAGTCACTGATGCGCGAGACGGACATCGGCTCCCAGTTGCGCATACTGCTGGGCAACCGTTAGCCAATGACCATCAGGCAGGAGAGCTACTTTTTGACATCTATTCCGTAGCTCTTTATTTTCCTGTGCAGGTTGCTCCGCTTCAATTCGATGGTCTCGGCGGTGCGCGAGATATTCCAGTCGTTCTCCTCCAGCTTCCTGACAATGAAATCCCGTTCGAACTCCTCGCGCGCCTCCCGCAACGTGCCGGGCGCAGCAGCCTGGAGCATCTCCTCATTCGCCAAAATTCGCGCCTGATCACCAAACAGCCCGGAGAGATCCTCCGCCGCTATCATCCTGCCGGGGACCATGATCAGGACGCGCTCGACGATGTTCTGGAGCTCGCGTACGTTTCCGGGCCAGTCCAATCGGGCAAGCAGCGCCATGGCTTGCGGAGAAAACGTCTTCTGCTCGCGCCCCTCGCGGCGATTGAACTGCTCGACGAAGTGCGGCACCAGAAGCGCGATGTCCTCTCTCCTCTCCCGCAGGGGAGGAACAACCAACGGAATGACGTTGAGGAGGTAGAAGAGGTCCTCGCGGAAGCGACTGTTGCGCACCTCATCGGCAATGTCCCTGCTGCTGGCGGCGATCACCCGCACATCCGCCGGCACTGACCGGTTTCCGCCTACCCGCTGGAAGCAGTGCTCTTGAATGACGCCCAGGATTCGTGACTGTGTCGCCAGCGACATATCACCGATCTCGTCCAGAAACAGTGTGCCGCCATCGGCAAGATCGATCTTCCCCTTCTTCTGGGACGGCGCCCCCCCGAGGGCACCTTTCTCATGACCGAACAACTCATTCTGGATCAGCTCTTCGGGGATGGCAGCGCAGTTGATGGCAACAAACGGCCGAGCACAACGTTTGCTGTAGTAGTGGATTGAGCGGGCAACCCGTTCCTTGCCGCTGCCATTCTCGCCGTTTACCAGGACGCATAACGATGTCGGAGCAACACGCATGACCTGATCCCGCAAGCAGACCATGGCCGGGCTCTCGCCGATCAGCTCGTATTCATAGCCAGCCACGCGCCTGAGCTCTTCGTTTTCAACCCGCAACTCCCCCATGCGCAGGGCATTGTTTACGGTGATCAGCACCTTGTCCAGGGAAAGCGGCTTCTCGATGAAGTCGAAAGCCCCCAGCTTGGTTGCCCTGACCGCAGTCTCGATCGTTCCATGACCGGAGATCATGATGACCGTCAGGTGCGGAAACAATTGCTTCAGCTTTTCCAGCGTTTCCAGACCGTCCAGCCCGGGCATCCAGATATCCAGCAGAACGATATCAGGGATTTCATGGCACACGTTCTCCAACGCCTCAACGCCACTGGCAGCGCAGGACACCAGAAAGCCCTCATCCTCCAGAATTCCTGTCAGCGAGGTCCGGATATCATTCTCATCATCCACCACAAGTATTAATTTCGACATATGCTCCTCTCTTTTGCACGGCCAGAGACCGGCCCGTCCCACTCTTACCCTGGTCAGCGCAGCTCACTCAGGCAGCGGGAAGTTCAACGACGAAGCAGGCTCCATGGGGATCATTGTCCCTGATACGCACAAACCCGTTGTGATCGGACACGACGCTGTTGACGATAGCCAGGCCGAGGCCAGTCCCGGTCTTCTTAGTTGAGAAATAAGGTTCGAACAGGCGAGGCTTGTCCTCGGCAGGTATACCCGGACCGGTATCGACAACAACGAACGAGGCCAGCCTCAGTTCAGCGTCGTAGTTAGAGACTATCCTGACCGTCCCCTGTCCATCCATGGCAGCAACGGCATTCTCCAGCAGATTGATGACAACGCGCTTGATCTGGCTGCGGTCAATTTTCAGAAACGGCAGCCTGCTATCGGGCTTGAAATCGAACTGCACATCGCGATGTGCCTGCTGGTACAGTGTCAGCGCCTCACGAATGATATCGTTCAGGTCGTTGGGCTCCGGTTGTATGGCGGGCATGCGGGCAAAGTTGGAAAACTCGTTCACCAGATTCTTAAGATCATCCACCGACTTTATTATCATTTCCGTACATTCGTCAAAGACCTTTTCATCGTCGCTGAAGCGCGAAAGGTAGCGTTTCCGAAGCCGCTGGGCGGAAAGCTGTATCGGGGTGAGCGGATTCTTTATCTCATGGGCTATGCGCCTGGCAACCTCCCGCCAAGCGGCCATGCGCTGCACCTTCATGACCTGGGTCAGGTCGTCCAGCACCAGCACGGTGCCCACAAAGCTTCCATTTTCATCGCGCAACATATTCAGATGCAGATGCAGTGCCAGCCGGTTCCCATTTACATCGAGAACGATCTGCCGGTTTATGGTGTCTTGCTTTGACAGGAGCAGGTCGCGCAGTATGTCCTTAACGATATCGAGGTGGGCATCCTGCAGCAACTCTCGAAAATTGCGCCCCACAACCGCGCCATTTGAGATGCTGAGCAGTTTCTCCGCTGACTTATTAATGGTGGTAATGCACCCTTCCCTGTCAATGGAGATTACACCCGCGGCAACATTGCGAAGCACGATCTCCATGTAACGCCGCCGCTGATCCAGTTCCAGGTTGATCTTGGTCAATTCATGGTTTACCGCGTTTAAGGTCTGCTGCTTAGTACGCAAGTCAGTGGTCATGCGATTGAACGAAGTGACAAGCATGCCGATTTCGTCCAGCGAGGCACTTTCTATCTGTACGTCGAGATTGCCCTCCGCAACAGCACGGGTTGCCTCAAGCAGTTCCTGTACCGGCTTTGACATACTGTTGGCCAGATACACGGCTATCCAATAGGCTAGGAACACAATAACTACAGTAATCAAGAAGAGCGTGACGATATAACCGGTGCGTATCGGGTTCTTCATAATTTTCAGCTGTCGGAACTCGTGGTACGACTCGGTGATTTCCTTCATTTTATTGACCAGCGAATAGGGTACGTAATAATTGACCACCACCGCCCCAACCACATCACGATCATTCCAGGTTGAATATATCGGCACTATTCCCCGTATCAGATCAGCCTTGCCGACCGGGTTAATCCTGGTCAATTCATTACCTGACAGCGCACGAACGATATCATCCGAAGCAGGGTTGGTAAACTCTCCCCTGGGAACCAGAGGGTTTGTGGCGCGAACTAGTTCCTCCTGCTGGGCAGAGTAGACCTCGACGACACCGAGATTATATTCCTTCTGCTTCTGCCTGATTAGCGCTTCAAGCTTGGGCAGATTTTCCTGGTTAAGCAGTTTCGAGGAGCGGATGATGGCGCTGATCTGACGTCCGTAGTAAATCGTGTTGGACGCCGAGTTCTTGTAATAGGTCTGGGCAACCTCCAAAGACTCGCTAAGCGACGTTTCAACCTGGGTGTTAAACCAGTTATGTACAGTATTGTTGATAAAACCAGCCGCAGCGAAGAAAAGCAACAAGGTCGGCACCAAGGACAGACCCACAAACGATACGACCAGCTTCGTTCTCAGGCGTGTAGCAACAGGATTGGAGCGGTTCTCCAATAGCAGTTTGACTACATTACGGCTTACCAGATACACCAGCAGAATTACCAACAACACCACAACATTGATGATGCCGAAGATCATGATGTTGCTGCCCATTGATGTATCTGCGCTTAACTGGGTAAGGCGTATTTCCGCGGATGTTAGAAAGAGAATCAACAGCAAAGCAACAACAATAACGATTGCTTCACGGGCACGTTTTTTGCGCTCATTGATTGACAGTTTGTATCCCATGCTCCGTTACATAGTCCTCAGGTAATGGTCAGACGCTTCGATTGTCATCCTGTTCCTTATGAAACACACAATCACATTCAGAGCGGACAGACAGCAGCGTCCACTCCTAACCGCTTCAAACTACCACAAACAGTGCATGATGAAAACGCGATTGTAGCATTTTTGCTTCAATTGCCTTATAAATCGTATGTGCTATAAAGACGAAAATCTCGGCATCCAGCTCCCAGGGAGAAGTCACCATGAAGATCATTCAGACTTCGGGTCTCAAGGACCTCGAACATAAGACCACAAAAACCGGAAATCTAAAACGTTCGTCAACAAGGACCTTCACAACTGAGTTGGCCCAAAAGGAAAATGAATACAATGACTATAAGCGGGAAGTTGATGAGTTGAAGCAAGAAATAGACGAAGCAGGGGATAGGCTGGAGCGGGAACCGAATTTAGATAATTTACACAGATTCCGTAATTTATTGGGACAGATTGCGAAGCGAATAAGCGCGGAAGCCTATCGTTTGAATAAAATCAATGGTACGCCCCAAAACCCACGCTATTACGAGATAATAACGGTTATCAATGTAGAGGCAGACCAACTTTACAAATTGCTGCTTGACGAGCAACGCAACCATATGGCAATTACGGAAAAAATAATTGGGATCAAGGGACTCGTCGTCGACCTTACAACGTGAATAGCGTAATCAACGTATCACTCACGGTCTGTTCAAGCGGCTAAAACGAAAAGAGGCTAGTGTATGCACTTGCCTCTTTTCGTTCAAATATGAACTTACTTTATTCGAATGGTACGATCACAAATACGGGTCCCACCAAACTACATTAAGCGCGGGATGCCTTAGGGGTGAATTCTTCCTCCACCAACTCAATGATAGACATGGGAGCAGCGTCACCATTACGAGAGCCTACCTTGATGATTCTGGTATACCCGCCAGCACGCTCTTTGTATCGAGGTGCTATGGTGGAAAAGAGTTTGGTAACAACGGATTTTTCACGAATGAATGCAGCTGCAATACGGGTAGAGTGAAGATCTCCGCGCTTACCAAGTGTTATCATCTTCTCAGCCACTGACCTGATTTCCTTTGCCTTGGCATCGGTAGTCGTAATCTTCTCGTGCGCAAAAAGCGAAGTTACCATATTTCTGAACATGGCCTCACGATGACTCGTTTTTCTTCCAAGACGCCTTCCTGATTTTAAATGCCGCATATATCGGTTCCTTTCTCAAAATACGCTTAAATAAAAGGATTTATTCTTCTTCGTTCTGCTCTCCACGCAAGCGACGTAACATATCAGGCTCGGGAAAAGAGTCAAGCTTCATACCAAACGTAAGTCCCATATCACTCAAAATATCTTTGATTTCGTTCAGAGACTTACGACCGAAATTCTGTGTTTTTAACATTTCAGCCTCAGTCTTAGAAACGAGTTCGCCAATAAGTTTGATACCGGCGTTCTTAAGGCAATTGGCTGATCGTACAGAAAGTTCAAGTTCCTCAACCGTACGGTAGAGATTCTCGTTTATCTTATCTATTTCATCCTGTGACTCTTCAGGAGCCTGAGGCTCAGCTTCTTCATCAAAATTAATGAAAATAGATAACTGCTCTTTCATAATTTTTGCGGAATAGGCCAGAGCATCATCAGGCTTGACACTTCCATCCGTCCAAATCTCTAAGGTCAGTTTGTCATAGTCTGTCATTTGACCAACACGAGCGTTGGAAATGGTAAAATTAACTTTCTTGATCGGAGAAAATATCGAGTCAATGGGAATTGTACCAACCGGGGCTTTTTCATCGCGGTTTTTATCAGCCGAGACATAACCCTTACCCATCTTGACAGTCATATCCATTTCAAAATGAGCATCTTTGCCGCATGTTGCAATATGGTGTTCGGGATTCATTATCTCAACGTTATGACCGACGACAAAGTCGCCAGCTTTTACGACACCCTCACCGGTATGGACTACACGTATAGTAGCCTGAACAACAGAGTGAAGCTTCAGACGAACGCCCTTAAGATTAAGAATGATATCTGTAACATCTTCAGTAACACCTTGGATGGCACTGAATTCGTGCAAAACACCCTTTATACGAACTGAAGTAATTGCGGAACCCTGAAGTGAAGAAAGAAGTATTCTCCGCAAAGAATTTCCCAAAGTTGTAGCAAAACCACGTTCAAAAGGTTCTGCAAAAAATTTACCGTATGTATCTGAAAGCGACTCTTTTTCAAACTGTAATTGCTTAGGTCTGATAAGATCGCGCCAGTTTTTATACATTACTACCTCCTCCGGAGATTACGCCCGGTGCTGGGAGTTACTGAAAACACTCGTATTCAGTCAGCATTACTTATTTTGAATAGAGTTCGACGACCAGTTGCTCCTGTATGGGGGTAGTCACATCCTCACGTACAGGCAAAGCTTTCAGATTTCCCTTGAAGGCATCACGATCAAGTTCCAGCCACTGCGGTATTCCGCGACGGGCCACTGCGTCAAGAGCATCATTAATCGAGACAATCTTCCTGCTCTTTTCGCGCAACTCTATTACGTCACCAACTCTTGTTTGTATCGAGGGGATATCTACTTTCTTGCCATTAAGTGTGAAATGACCGTGGCGCACGAGTTGGCGTGACTCAGAGCGCGAAGAGGCAAAACCAAGTCGATAAACAACATTATCGAGTCTACGTTCAAGAAGCGAAAGAAGGTTCTCGCCAGTCACACCCTTCATACGATCAGCTTCTGCGAAGTAACCGCGGAACTGATTCTCCATCAATCCATAGATTCGGCGTACTTTCTGCTTTTCACGCAACTGTATGCCGTAAGCAGAGTTCTTAGTACGGCCCTGACCATGTTGTCCAGGAGGGTAGTTACGACGCTTTATGGCACATTTATCCGTATAGCATCTGTCACCCTTCAAAAATAATTCCATATTTTCTCTTCTGCACAGACGGCAGGATGGACCTGTATACCGAGCCAATGAAAACCTCCTTAAATGGTTAGGCTATTATTATACTCTTCTCTTCTTAGGCGGACGGCATCCATTATGAGGAATGGGCGTCACATCTTTTATAAAGCTTATATTGAAGCCAGCCGCCTGAAGCGCACGCAAAGCAGATTCTCTACCAGAACCCGGCCCTTTTACATAGACCTCCACATTTCGCAAGCCATGTTCCTGGGCCTTTTTCGCGCAATCCTCAGCTGCTACTTGAGCAGCAAAAGGGGTACTCTTGCGAGATCCCTTGAACCCCTTGGCCCCTGAAGTGGACCATGCAAGGACATTACCGGCGGTATCGGCAATAGTTATCATGGTATTGTTAAAAGTCGCATGAATATGTGCCACACCATTAGTTACATTTTTACGTTCTCTTTTTTTACGTACAACTTTCTTAGCTGGACTCGCCATTCTATTCTCCAGGACTAAATTATATTATTTCTTCTTACCAGCAACGGTACGAGCAGGTCCCTTCCGAGTACGAGCGTTTGTTTTTGTACGCTGTCCCCTCACCGGAAGCCCTTTTCTATGACGCAAACCACGATAGCAACCTAAATCCATGAGACGCTTGATATTCATGGATATTTCTCTGCGCAGATCGCCTTCGACTTTAATGTTTCTATCGATTTCGTCACGCAGATGAGACACATCCGCTTCGGTCAGATTGTCGGTACGTGTGTTCGGATCAACGTTCGTCGCCTCAAGAATCTTTTCCGCTGTAGAATTGCCGATTCCATAAATATAGGTCAGGGCAATTACTATCCGCTTGTTTTTTGGTAAGTCAATACCAGCAATTCGTGCCAATTGATCTCCTCCTTATCTACTCAACCCTGACGCTGGGAATGTTTAGGGATATCGCAAATAACGCGTACAACACCCTTACGTTTAATTATCTTACACTTGTCACACACTTTTTTTACAGAAGCACGCACTTTCATCTCTACTCCCCTTCACGCTTAAACAAGCCGAGTTAAAATATCAGGTCCATTATCCGTAATCGCTACGGTGTGCTCAAAATGCGCAGACATACCACCATCCAAGGTAACAACCGTCCAACCATCATCGAGGATTTTCACTTCATGCGATTTTTCGTTTATCATTGGCTCAATAGCAAAGACCATACCCGCTTTGAGCTTTACCCCTTTTGCAGGCGCACCATAATTAGGGATCTGAGGTTCCTCGTGTAACCCTCTACCGATACCATGCCCCACAAAGTCGCGAACCACGGAAAAACCCCGTTTCTCAACGTAATCCTGTATGGCATGCGAAATATCAGTAAGACGGTTACCAGGGATAGCCTTCTCAATACCACGATATAAAGACTGCTCCGTTGTCGCAATAAGCGATTTCACCTTTTCACTAACAATTCCGACAGGAAGCGTTACTGCTGCGTCTCCGTAGAAATCATCATAAAGAACCCCAAAATCAAGGCTTAAGATGTCACCATCCCGAAGAGGCTCCCGATTTGGCACTCCATGCACCACCTGCTGATTAGGTGAACAGCACAGAGCACTAGGATAATTACAATAACCTTTAAAAGCCGGCTTGGCTTTGTTTTTCAGAGTGTGTTTCAAAGCGATATCTTCAAGATCGCAAGTCGATACACCCGGCCTTACAGCTTCTTTCAGCATCTCAAGGACTTCGGCAACCAATCTGCAAGCTACTCTCATCCGTTCAATCTCACGGAGAGATTTAAGCACAATCACTAGAGCAACCTTCCAACACCTTCCGAATCTGCAATTGTATCTGTTCTACAGGCAGACTACCGTCAACAGCCCTCAAAAGTCCTTTTTGTGCATAAAACGCTTTCAGAGGTGATGTCTGCTTTTCGTATACACTCAACCGGTTACATATGGACTCAGGGTGGTCGTCTCCCCTCTGAACCAAGTCCGCACCACAGAAATCGCAAACTCCCGCCTTTCTGGGTGGAGCAAAAAGCACATGAAAACCTTTACCACAAGAAGGACAAGTACGACGACCAGACAAGCGTCGAGTAATTTCGTCATTTGACACTTCAAGAGAAATAACATGATCAGTTTGTTTTCCTAAGCATGCAAGGATTTCAATCAATGCCTCAGCTTGAGGTATTGTCCGAGGAAAACCGTCCAGCACAAAACCAGTACCACAATCTTCACAAGATAGCCTATCAGCGACTATACCGAGTACGATTTCATCAGAAACAAGACCGCCCGCATCCATTATCTCCTTGGCCTTAAGACCAAGCGGAGTACAATTCTTTACTGCAGCACGCAGCATATCACCGGTAGATATTTGAGGAATCCCAAATCGTTCTACAACATACTGAGCCTGAGTGCCTTTACCAGCCCCCGGAGGGCCAAAAAGTATTACGTTCATTACCTTCTTCCTCGAATTCGAACACCCTTCATAAAACCTTCATAGCTTCGCGTAATCAAATGAGATTCTATCTGCGAAACAGTATCCATCCCAACGCCAATAGCGATAAGAAGACCCGTACCACCAAAGTAAAATGGTAGATTAAACTTACCAATTAGGATGGACGGAAGGACACACACTACTGAAATATATATTGCTCCGGCGAAGGTCAACTTAGTCAGCACCGAATCCATGAAATCAGATGTCTCTTTTCCAGGCCGAATACCTGGTATATACCCACCATGTTTTTTTATATTTTCAGCGACATCCACAGGATTGAATGTCACAGCCGTGTAGAAATAGCAAAAAAAGACTATAAAGGCAACGAAAAAAACATTATAGGCCCAGTGCCCCGGCATGAGACTCTTTGCAATGTTTTGTACCCACGGTACATTAATAAAATTGGCTATAGTCGCGGGGAACATAATAATCGAAGACGCGAAAATGGGAGGAATTACACCAGCCATGTTGACCTTCAACGGCAAGTGAGATGATTGCGCATTGTATGTCTTAAGACCTGTAACCCTTTTTGCGTAATGGATTGGCAATCGCCTCTGACCACGTTCAACGAACACAATTCCAGCAATCACAGCGAACATAAACGCAACGATGAAGAGAATAACAAAAAGCGAAAGCTGTCCAGCTCCCAGCAGCTTCCATGTATTCCCGAGAGCAGTAGGAATCCGCACGACTATGCCGGCAAATATGATCAGGGAAATTCCGTTACCAATCCCCCTTTCTGACATCTGTTCGCCCAACCACATGATGAACGCAGTCCCAGCTGTTAGCGTCAGAACCGTCATCAAACGAAAAGACCATCCAGGAGTGGGTACGACTAACTCTCCTGCGGGACCGCGCATACTTTCAAGCCCTACGGCAATACCAAGCCCCTGAACGATACTCAGTACTATGGTTCCATATCGCGTATACTGAATGATCTTCTTGCGTCCCGACTCGCCTTCTTTCGACAACTTCTCTATTGCAGGAACAACAACAGTCAACAGCTGAAAAATAATCGATGAAGAGATATAAGGCATTATTCCAAGAGCAAATACGGAAAGCCTCTCTAACGCGCCACCTGAAAACATATCAAACAGACCAAGCAGCGTTCCCTGGGCCTGTTTAAAAAAATGTGACAATGCCATGCGGTCTATACCAGGGGTAGGAATATGGCACCCTATCCGATAGACCGCGAGCATTGCCAGAGAAAACAAAACTCTCTTTTTTAGCTCTGGAATCCTAAAAATATTCCTTAGTGCATCGAGCACTAGACCGTCTCCTCAACTGTTCCGCCAGCAGCAAGGATTTTATCCTTTGCTGACTGACTGAATTTAGAGGCAGAAACGCGAAGTGATTTAGCAAGATCTCCGTTACCGAGAATCTTGACAGCACAAGCTGTAGATTTAACAAGACCCATGGCAACAAGAGACTCAGTATCGACAGATGAGTTTGCTTCGAATGCATCGAGTTGCTTAAGATTTACGATTGCATATTCAACTCTGCTGAGCGGAGTGAAGCCACGTTTCGGCAAACGACGTTGCAAGGGCATCTGACCACCTTCAAAACCGGCTTTGATACTACCGCCTGAGCGTGCCTTTTGTCCCTTGTGCCCTTTTGTGGCAGTCTTTCCGTGCCCGGACCCAGGCCCGCGACCAATCCTCTTGCCTTGTTTAACTGAACCCAATGCAGGTTTGAGAGTATTCAAATCCATTCAATCCACCTTTACTAAGCAATATGAAGCATATGGCTAATTTTATTAATCATACCCCTAATTTCAGGAGTATCAGAACGGACAACCGTCGTGTTAAGCTTTTTCAATCCCAAGCCAGCAACAACATTTCGTTGCTGTTTAGGCGTACCTATAAGACTTTTTACCAGTGTGATCTTCAAAGTGTTGCTCATAATAAATACACCTCATATTATTCAGTAATACCGCGGCGAGCAGCCAGCTCTTCAGGAGACTTAAGACGTTGAAGTCCAGCAAAAGCAGCCTTTACCACATTGTGGGGATTGTTAGAACCCAAACACTTAGAAAGAATATTATTAATACCAGCAGCCTCGAATATTGCACGGGCTGCTCCTCCAGCGATAACACCAGTACCGGCGGAAGCAGGCTTCATCAGCAGGCGTCCCGCCCCGAACTTGCCTTCAATCTCGAAGGGAATCGTTTGATTTTGATTTACTGGAACCTTGATGAGATTCTTCTTTGCCTGCTCAACCCCTTTTCGAATAGCCTCCGGAACTTCATTAGCTTTCCCAAGGCCGTAACCAACATATCCACAACCATCGCCTACTACAATCAGAGCAGAAAAACTGAAACGTCTGCCGCCTTTTACCACCTTTGCAACACGGCTGATATGCACGACGCGATCAGTCAAGTTCAAATCTGCTGGATTCACTCTACTCAATTGAAACCTCCTAAATCTAGTTAGAAAAGAAGACCTGACTCACGTGCAGCATCTGCAAGTGCTTTAATTCTTCCGTGATACAGAAAACCATTACGATCAAATACCACAGCAGTTATATTTTTTTCTTTGGCAAGACCGGCAATTTCCTTACCAACATGAACTGCAGCTGCGATGTTTCCAGTATATGAAAGAGATTCTGCACTAGTAGAAAGAGTTGAGCATGAAGCAAGAGTAATCCCTGCAGTATCATCGATCAACTGTGCGTAGATATGGCGTGCGCTCTTGAAAACGTTCAATCGAGGACGCTGAGCAGTACCCACTATTTTTTTGCGTACCCTAACTTTACGTTTAATTCTCGTGATTAGTTTTTGTGCCGTTCTTGCCACAGCTTTCTCCTTATAAAGACTATTTCTTGCCTGTCTTACCGGCTTTTCTCAGGATAGTCTCGTCAGCATATTTAACACCCTTACCTTTATAGGGTTCAGGCGGCCTGAATGACCGAATCTTTGCAGCGGTTTCCCCTACAAGTTCCTTATCAAAACCCTTAACCACCACTTTGGTCAGTTTATCAACTTCTATAGTAACCCCAGCGGGTATCGTGAAAACAACAGGATGAGAGTAGCCAAGACTCAAAACAAGTTCACTTCCCTTGACTTCAGCACGATATCCTACACCATTAATTTCAAGGCTCTTCTGAAAACCTTTGGTAACACCGTTCACCATATTACTGACTAATGTACGCGTAAGGCCGTGAGCTGACCTTGCAGTTCCTGACTCGTCATTTCGCATTACAATTATACATGAGTCTGTAATCTCTAAATTTACACAGGGCATGATCCGACGCGATAATTTTCCTAATGGACCTTGAACCGACAGTATAGAATCAGAAAAAGCAAGCTTTACATCCTTGGATATATCTATGGGAAGTTTCCCTATTCTCGACATTGCTTCGTGCTCCTTGAATGTATGATTACCAAACAGTACAGATGATTTCACCGCCCAAACCAGCCTTACGAGCAGCACTGTCGGTGATTATTCCTTTGGAGGTTGATAGAATAACAACACCAAGTCCTGATTTAACTGTCGGGACTTCGTCAGCTTTAACATACACCCTACCGCCCGGTTTACTGATGCGCTTGATTTCGTTGATGACACCATCCTTATCATCAATATACTTCAAGTAAACACGCAGTATGCCCTGCAGATTATCGGATATCACCTTATAATTCTTAATATATCCTTCTTGCTTTAGAACTGAAGCAATATTTACTTTCATGGTTGAAGACGGAATGTCAACTTTCTGGTGCTTAACCATGTTAGCATTTCTAATTCTTGTAAGCATATCGGCAATAGGATCTGTCATAGACATCGTACATGTACTCCTGTCAATTTCTTCTTTTGGTGTTGATTACCAGCTCGATTTAATAACGCCAGGAATCTGTCCTATAGATGCATACTTACGAAGACAAATCCTGCACATTCTAAATTTGCGGTAAAAAGCTTTAGGTCTGCCGCAAACTTCGCAACGATTATGTTGTTGGACTTTAAATTTTGGTTTACGTTGAGATTTGATTATCATTGAAACTTTTGCCACGGAATCCTCCAGAATGTCTTAGTTCCTGAACGGCATGCCCAAGTACTTAAGTAGAGCTCTACCTTCCTCATCTGTTTTAGCGCTGGTAACAATGGTAATATTCATGCCTTTTATCTTGTCAACAGCATCGTAATTAATTTCAGGAAAAATCAGCTGTTCCTTGATGCCAAGAGTATAATTGCCTTTTCCGTCAAAAGCTTTTGCGGACACGCCCTTAAAGTCACGAACCCTGGGAAGGGACACATTCATAAGCCGGTCAAGAAACTCATACATTTTTGCACGCCTGAGTGTTACCATACAGCCAATAGGCATACCTTGGCGGAGCTTAAACGTGGCTATCGATTTTTTAGCTTTTGTGATAACAGTTTTTTGGCCGGTAATAGCAGCTAACTCAGCAGCAGCAGAATCAAGGATTTTCACATTCTGAATTGCTTCACCAAGGCCCATATTTACAACAACTTTTACGATTTTGGGCACTTCCATTATATTTGCATAGCTAAAATCACTACGTAGCTTTTGCATTACGTCTTTATGGTAAATCTCTTTCAAACGAGCCATTAATCACTTCCTCCTGTCTATTTCTCGAGAGAATTGCCACACTTAGCACATAATCTCTGTTTATCGCCGTTTTCAAGCACTTTTAACCTAACCCGTACAGGTTTGGCGCACTTTGCACAGTATGGCATGACATTGGAGATATGGATTGAGGCTTCCTTTTCCTTGATCCCGCCTGGTTCATTACCACGAGCCTTTACATGACGTTTTACCATATTAAGGCCTTCGACAATAATACCGTCCTTTTTGGGTAAGAACTGCATGACTGTACCAGTCTTATTCTTATCTTTACCGGCAATGACCATTACAGTCTCACCTTTTCTGACATGTGTTTTTGTGGCTTGCATCTATGATTCTCCGATTAGATTAGAGTACTTCCGGCGCAAGTGAGATTATTTTCATAAACTTCTTAGCACGCAATTCTCTGGCAACAGGACCAAAGATGCGCGTTCCTACCGGTTCCTTCTGGTTGTTTATTACTACTCCTGAATTATCATCAAAACGGATATATGACCCATCGGGACGTCCCAATTCCTTTGCGGTACGCACAATAACAGCTTTTACCACATCACCCTTTTTGACTTTGGAATTGGGCAGAGCTTCACGAACCGAAGCGACAATTATGTCGCCCACTCCCGCATATTTCCGTTTAGAACCACCAAGCACTTTAATACAAAAAAGTTTTTTGGCACCAGAATTGTCTGCTACATCCAATATTGTTTGCATCTGTATCATTACTCAGTACCCCTGTCTTAAGAGATGCATTAATTGCTGATCTGTTTAAGGTTCCAGCGTTTGTCTTTACTTAAAGGTCTGCATTCTATAATCTGAACACGGTCCCCAATCTTACAGACATTATTCTCGTCATGTACTTTGTATTTCGCGCTTCTTTTAATGTATTTATTATAAACGGGATGCTTAATCAGACGATCAACTTTTACAACTACAGTCTTATCCATTTTATCGCTGACAACAACTCCGTTTTGTGTTCTTCTATGACCACGTTCGCTCATCTAGCGCTCCCTATGCCCTGTTCTCGGTGAGGATCGTATTAATTCTGGCAATATCCTGACGTATACATTTCAGCTTAGATGTATTTTCTAGCCTTCCCGTATGCAACTGGAATTTGAGATTAAACAATTCTTGAACAAGTTCGCTTTTCTTTGACACGAGTCCTTCAGCGGACATGTTCCGTAGGTCTCTAGGCTTCATGATTTTCACTCCTGGTAATAAACTTTGTCGAGACTGGCAGCTTGTGAGCAGCCAACCTGAGCGCTTCCCGTGCCACTTCCTCCGAAACGCCCTCCATC
The DNA here is from genome assembly GCF_000015045.1 of Pelobacter propionicus DSM 2379. Taxonomy (GTDB): domain Bacteria; phylum Desulfobacterota; class Desulfuromonadia; order Geobacterales; family Pseudopelobacteraceae; genus Pseudopelobacter; species Pseudopelobacter propionicus. Next base: position 726,725 of record NC_008609.1, on the reverse strand, counting down.
TCGTACAGAATGGTACCAGGCTTGATAACAGCTACCCATGAATCAGGAGAACCCTTACCCTTACCCATTCTTGTTTCAGCAGGTTTCGAGGTAAGCGGCTTGTCAGGGAAGATACGAATCCATATTTTCCCGCCACGCTTAATGTAACGAGTCATGGCAATACGGGCTGCTTCAATCTGTCTCGAGTCAAGCCATCCGCATTCTGTAGCCTGCAAGCCAAACTCTCCAAAGGACAGGGAAATACCACGGCAGGGTTTGCCGGTCATGCGCCCCTTCATCTGTTTTCTATGTTTAACCCGTTTCGGCAATAACATTGAAACTTACTCCTGTTCCACAAAGAATGTATTAATGACCTGGAAGAACTTCGCCTTTAAATATGAGTACTTTTATGCCAATAAGACCATAAGTCGTTTTTGCCTCGGCACAGCCATAATCAATATCAGCACGAAGAGTATGCAGTGGGACACGCCCTTCGCGGTACCATTCGGTACGCGACATTTCAGCTCCACCAAGCCGTCCAGAGCATGTAATACGTATGCCTTTAGCGCCAAACTTCAAAGCAGAAGTAACACTCTTCTTCATTGCCCTGCGAAATGCGATTCGCCTTTCAAGCTGCAATGCTACATTTTCAGCAACTAATTGGGCATCAAGCTCTGGCTTACGAACTTCGATAATATTTATAAAAATTTCTTTGGAGGTGAGATTTGAAAGCTCTTTCTTAATCGTTTCAACCTCTGAACCTTTTTTACCGATGATCAGACCGGGCCGAGCTGTATAAATATTTATCTTCGTCTTATTCGCAGCTCTTTCAATTTCTATCTTAGAAATGCCGGAACTATACAGACGTTTTTTAAGGAATGCACGAATCTTTAGATCCTCGTGCAGAAGTTTTGCATAATCAGCCTCAGCGTACCATTTGGAGTCCCATGATTTAATTACTCCAAGTCTGAAACCTATCGGATTAACTTTTTGTCCCAAACTGCACCTCCGCGAAAATCAAACTATTTCGAATCTGACAGTGTAACACTGATATGGCTTGTCGGCTTACGAATCTTGCTGGCCCGTCCCATGGCACGCGGTAAAAACCGTTTCAACACAGAACCGCCATCAACATAAATTGTCTTTACATATAAAGCATCAACATCTGAAACACCTTTTTGCTCCGCATTTGCTACCGCAGACTGCAACAGCTTAGAAACAAGCTTCGCTGAAGGCTGAGGAAGGAACCGCAGAGTATTAAGCGCTTCCTGGATTACCTTACCTCTAACGAGATCAACAACAAGTCTTGTTTTACGCGGTGAAAGGCGAACAGATGTCAGCTTAGCACTGGATTCCATGAAAACTCCTTTTACTACCTCTTGGCTTTACTCTTTCGATCGGCGGCATGGCCGTGAAACGTTCTGGTCGGAGAGAACTCTCCGAGTTTATGACCAACCATATTCTCAGTGACATATACAGGTACGAACTTGCGGCCATTGTGAACTGCAAAGCTGAGACCTATGAAGTCAGGCGTGATCGTAGAACGACGCGACCAAGTTTTAATTATTTTTTTAGAATTGGGACCTTCAGCCAGCACTTTTTTAGCCAGGTGCTCATCAATAAAGGGTCCCTTTTTAATGGAACGTGCCATGTTCAGACCTCACAGATTATTTGGTGCGCTTCTTAACAATAAAGCGATCAGTGGATTTATTGGTACGAGTCTTATAACCTTTGGTAGGAATACCCCAAGGAGTAACGGGATGTCTACCACCAGATGTCCGACCCTCACCACCACCATGGGGGTGGTCAACCGGGTTCATTGCGACACCACGAACCTTGGGACGCTTCCCAAGCCACCGTGCACGTCCGGCTTTCCCCAAACTTACCTTTTCATGGTCAACATTGCCTACCTGGCCAATAGTGGCATAACAATCCTGAAGGACCATGCGCACTTCACCCGAGGGAAGTTTAACCTGAGAATATCTGCCCTCTTTTGCCATGAGTTGAGCAAACGTTCCGGCACTGCGTGCTAGTTGGGCACCCTTACCAAGTTTGAGTTCGACATTATGAATGATCGTACCCAGCGGAATGGCTTTCAGTGGAAGCGCATTACCCGGCTTTATGTCGGCTTCAGGGCCACTGAGCACAGTATCCCCGACTTTTAGATCCAGAGGTGCCAGAATGTAGCGTTTTTCACCATCAACATAATGAAGTAATGCTATGCGAGCACTTCTGTACGGATCGTACTCTATGCTCGCGACCTTGGCAGGGATGCTGATCTTATCCCTGCGAAAATCGATAATTCGATACTTTTGTTTGTGTCCCCCGCCCTGATGCCGAGATGTTACTCGTCCCAAAGCATTCCTGCCGCCTGACTTCTTCAGTTTTATAAGAAGAGACTTTTCAGGCGTTGATGTCGTGATCTCTTCAAACGACGAGCAGGTCTGGTGTCTACGACCTGGCGATGTCGGCTTATAAATCTTGATTCCCATTGTGAACCCCGAAAATGTTTTTAAACCTCAAAGAAATCGAGTGACTGTCCCTCAGAAAGGGTGACAAATGCTTTCTTCCAGTTTGAATGTTTGCCGAAATTGCGACCGAAACGTTTGACCTTCCCGGCCACATTAACTGTTCTCACACTGTCAACCTTAACCTTGAAGAGGGTCTCGACAGCCTGTTTGATCTCAATCTTGTTTGCATCTCTATCCACCACTATAGTAACCGTATTTGTGGCATCACTACCAAGTGAAGCCTTTTCAGTTACATGCGGCTTCTTGATAACTGAGTAAACGTTCATTTATTCAGAACTCCTTCTACGGATTGCACGGCACCCTGTGTGAAAATGATATTCTTGTATTTCAGAATGTCATGGATATTGAGTGCGTCATGCTTGAGAAGCTTCACATGTGGAACATTGCGACACGAGAGTTGAAGATTGTTGCTGAAATCGTCAGTAATAATAAGAGAGCGCTCTATCTCAAAGCGTTTCATGAAGTCGACAAAAGCCTTGGTTGAGATAGACGAAAAATCTAGCTTATCCATCACAGTGATACGATTATTCTTGCACTGAAGAGAGAGAGCAGAGCAGATCGCAGATTTGCGCGCTTTTTTGTTCATACTCAGATGATACTCTTTGGGCTGTGGGCCAAAGGCAACACCGCCACCAGGATACTGGGGAGCCCTTACACACCCTTGACGAGCATTCCCCGTGCCCTTCTGCTTGAAAGGTTTTTTACCGCTTCCTGCCACTTCCGAGCGCGTTTTAGTTTTAACGGTTCCGGCGCGGCGATTTGCAAGTTGGATACGGAGTGCAAGATGCATCAGATGTTCTTTAACATCTGCATTAAAGACATCATCTGCTAACTGCAACTCACCAACTTGCTGTCTGTTCATGTTATAGACTGCTATCGAAGGCATACACGTACTCCCGCTATATTCTTAAGCTTTTACACTGTTTTTGATAAGAACAATATTGTTGCGATGGCCCGGTATGGCTCCCTTGATAAGAAGTAGATTATCATCTGCATCTACGCGAATCACCTGAAGACACTGCATGGTGACCTGGGTATTACCCAACTGCCCGGGCATCTTTTTATTCTTAAAAACACGTGAAGGTGTGGCAGATGCTCCAATGGAACCAGGGGCACGATGGAAGCGAGAACCGTGGCTTGCGCGGCCGCCCCTGAAGTTATATCTCTTAATAACCCCCTGAAACCCCTTGCCTATACTTGTGCCGGTCACATCAACAAAATCACCTGCTGTAAACTGCTCAACAGTCAGCACATCCCCAAGATTCATTTCAGACGCAGCATCAAATTTAAATTCCCTGAGATACCTAAATACCCCCTGGCCCGACTTGGTACAATGGCCAAGCATCGGTTTCGAAGCGTTCGCAGCCGGCGTGGAATCAAAGCCAACCTGAACGGCGCTGTACCCATCAATAGAGGCGGTTTTCTTCTGCGTAACCACACACGGACCTGCCTGGATAACGGTAACGGGAACTCGAGTCCCATCCTCCGTAAAAATCTGTGTCATTCCAATTTTTTTTCCGATAATACCTTTTTTCATATCTATTCCTATTCGAAAAAAGTACGTTACAGTTTGATTTCAACATCAACACCAGCAGCCAGGTCAAGTTTCATAAGAGCATCAACCGTCTGTTGAGTCGGATCCAAGATGTCGATAAGGCGTTTATGTGTCCTGATCTCGAACTGATCCCTTGATTTTTTATCCACGTGAGGTCCACGAAGTACACAATACTTGTTTATCACTGTGGGCAGAGGGATCGGACCTGCTACACGTGCACCAGTTCTTTTTGCAGTATCGACAATCTCTGTAACAGAAACATCAAGCAACTTGTGGTCATATGCCTTAAGGCGAATTCTGATCTTCTGGCTCTGCATTGATATCCTCGTAACGTTTTATTCAATAATCGAGCTGACGACGCCGGCGCCAACGGTGCGGCCGCCTTCACGGATGGCGAAGCGCAGACCTTCATCCATGGCGATCGGAGTGATCAGGTTGACGGTTACAGCCACGTTGTCGCCAGGCATGACCATTTCAGTGCCTGCCGGCAGGTCGACAATACCGGTAACGTCCGTTGTCCGGAAATAGAACTGGGGACGGTATCCGTTGAAGAATGGGGTGTGACGTCCACCCTCTTCCTTGTTGAGGATATAGGCCTCAGCCTTGAACTTGGTGTGCGGAGTGATTGAACCAGGCTTGGCAAGAACTTGACCGCGCTCGATTTCCTCGCGCTTGATACCGCGCAGCAGTGCGCCGATATTGTCTCCGGCACGACCCTCGTCGAGAAGCTTGCGGAACATCTCCACACCGGTGACGGTTGTCTTGGCGGTGGCCTTGATGCCAACGATCTCGACCTCCTCACCAACCTTGACTATGCCGCGCTCAACACGACCGGTGGCAACGGTACCACGACCTGAGATGGAGAACACATCCTCTACCGGCATCAGGAAGGGCTTGTCCACCGCACGCTCCGGATCGGGGATGTAGCTATCAACAGCGTCCATCAGCTTGATGATGGAATCCTCGCCCAACTCACTCTTTTCGCCTTCTAGCGCCTTGAGGGCGGAACCTTTAACGATAGGAATATCGTCACCGGGAAAGTCATAGGAGGAGAGTAGCTCGCGGATTTCGAGCTCGACCAACTCAAGAAGTTCCTCGTCATCGACCATGTCGGCCTTGTTCAGGTACACGACAATATAGGGTACGCCAACCTGACGGGCGAGCAGGATGTGCTCGCGGGTCTGGGGCATAGGGCCGTCAGCTGCGGAAACAACCAGAATGGCTCCGTCCATCTGAGCGGCGCCGGTGATCATATTCTTGACGTAGTCGGCATGGCCCGGGCAGTCGACGTGGGCATAGTGACGCTTGTCGGTCTCATATTCCACGTGTGCGGTGGCAATGGTAATACCGCGCTCACGCTCTTCAGGTGCATTGTCAATCTGGTCGAAAGCCTTGAACTCTGCCTGACCCTTGCCTGCCAGCACCTTTGTGATAGCGGCAGTCAACGTGGTCTTGCCGTGGTCGACGTGACCAATCGTGCCAATGTTTACGTGCGGTTTGGTGCGCTCAAATTTAGCCTTCGCCATGATAACAGGCCCTCCTCTTCCTTGTATTCTTAACCTTTTGCTTTAGCTACAATCTCTTCTGCTACCGACTTAGGTACCGGCTCGTAGTGATCAAACGTCATCGAATATGTAGCACGTCCCTGGGTAGCGGAGCGCAGATCGGTGGAATAACCGAACATTGAAGCCATAGGAACCATGGCGTTCACAATCTGTGCACCAGCTCTCGTATCCATCCCCATGATCCGGCCACGCTTCGAATTTAGGTCACCGATGACATCACCCATATATTCGTCAGGGACAACAACCTCAACCGATACTATAGGCTCGAGGATAATTGGGGAAGCTTTCTGGCAGCCTTCTTTGAAACCCATTGAACCGGCGATCTTGAACGCCATCTCCGAAGAGTCAACCTCATGGTACGATCCATCGATGAGGGTAACCTTGATGTCCACAACTGGGAAGCCAGCCAGAACACCGTTCTCTGTTGCTTCCTTAATTCCTTTATCAACAGCAGGTATATATTCTCGGGGTACAACTCCACCTTTAATGGCATCAACAAATTCGTAACCTTTTCCAGCCTCCTGAGGCTCAACCTCAAGCCAGACATGGCCATACTGTCCACGACCACCGGACTGACGGACGAATTTACCCTCTACCTTGACTTTCTTGGTAATCGTTTCACGGTAGGCAACCTGCGGCTTGCCAACGTTCGCCTCGACCTTGAACTCTCGCAGGAGTCGGTCGACGATAATTTCGAGATGCAGTTCGCCCATGCCGGAAATAATAGTCTGTCCGGTTTCCTCGTCGGTTTTCACACGGAAGGACGGATCCTCGCTTGCAAGCTTCTGAAGACTCAGACCGAGCTTTTCCTGGTCAGCCTTGGTCTTCGGCTCAATCGCGATGGAAATTACCGGCTCAGGGAACTCAATTGACTCTAGAATTACTGCATCATCCTCGGTGCAGAGCGTATCACCGGTTGTCGTATACTTAAGACCAACGGCGGCCGCAATATCTCCAGCAAAGACTTCCTTGATCTCTTCGCGCTTGTTTGCATGCATCTTCAGAATGCGACCTATGCGTTCTTTTTTGCCCTTCGTGGAATTATAGACATACGAACCAGAATTTATGACACCTGAGTACACGCGGAAAAAAGTGAGCTGACCTACGAAAGGGTCAGTCATAATCTTAAAACCGAGGGCCGAAAAGGGCACATCATCAGATGCAGGACGCTCAACTTCTTCACCTGTATCGGCATCAAGACCTTTGATAGCAGGAATATCCAGTGGGGACGGCATATAATCAACAACCGCGTCCAGCAAATTCTGCACGCCCTTATTTTTAAACGCAGTGCCGCAGATAACAGGAAAGAATTTGATGCCAATGGTACAGGTTCTGATGGCGTCCATGATTTCCTGCTCGGTCAATTCCTCGCCACTCAGATACTTCTCCATGAGAGTATCATCATGACTAGAAATCTCTTCGATCATCTTGTCACGGTACTCCTGAGCTTCGACAAGCAGATCAGCAGGAATCTCTTCCTCATGGTAGTTGGCACCAAGCGCTTCTTCTTCCCATATAACAGCTTTCATGCGCACAAGGTCAACTACACCCTTGAAATTCTCTTCCTTGCCGATCGGTATCTGGATCGGCAGAGGATTCGCTTTGAGGCGATCCCTGATCATCTGGACGCCGCGAAAAAAATCCGCGCCGACCCGATCCATCTTATTGATAAAGGCGATGCGGGGAACGCCATATTTATCAGCTTGACGCCACACAGTCTCTGACTGTGGCTCAACACCACCTACAGAACAGAATACGGCGACCGCGCCATCGAGCACACGCAGCGAGCGCTCTACCTCGATCGTGAAGTCCACATGTCCGGGGGTGTCAATGATGTTTATGCGATGGTCACGCCACGAACAGGTAGTAGCAGCGGATGTAATGGTAATACCCCTCTCCTGCTCCTGCTCCATCCAGTCCATGGTGGCCGCGCCCTCATGAACCTCACCAATCTTATGCGAGACACCGGTGTAGTAGAGAATACGCTCGGTTGTCGTAGTCTTGCCCGCGTCAATATGGGCCATGATGCCGATGTTTCTGTATTTATCAAGCGTTGCTAAACGGGGCACAAAATCCTCCAAACAGATCTGAACTACTTACCAGCGATAGTGGGCAAAAGCGCGGTTGGCTTCTGCCATCTTATGTACATCCTCACGCTTCTTCACCGCGGCTCCACGACTGTTATATGCATCGAGAATCTCACCTGCGAGCTTATCCTTCATGGTCTTCTCGCTACGCAATGTCGAATACTTAATCAACCAGCGCATCGCCAGCGACACACGGCGATCAGGGCGAACCTCGATCGGTACCTGGTAAGTAGAACCACCAACCCTGCGGGACTTTACTTCAAGAGCGGGCTTTATATTATCGAGGCTCTTCTTCAACACCTTTACGGCCTCGTCATTCGTTTTCTGCGCAACAATATCAAGCGCACCATAGAGTATGGACTCAGCGATACTTTTTTTACCCGCAAGCATCAGGACATTGATGAGTTTCGCAACCGTCTTATCGTGAAACTTCGGATCCGGCAGAATATTTCTTTTGGGAACTTCTCTTCTTCTCGGCATACCAATCCCCTCAATTCAGACAGCGTAAAATTATTTCGGCCGCTTCGCGCCGTACTTGGAACGACTCTTCTTGCGGTCCTTCACCCCAACAGAATCAAGCGTACCACGAACAATATGATAGCGCACACCAGGAAGGTCTTTAACCCTGCCACCACGTATCAGAACAACCGAGTGCTCCTGCAGATTATGACCAACACCGGGGATATAGGACGTAACTTCGATTCCATTAGTCAAGCGAACCCTGGCAACCTTACGAAGAGCCGAATTCGGCTTCTTGGGTGTCGTTGTATACACCCTAGTACAGACCCCACGCTTCTGGGGGCAGCATTTCAGTGCAGGCGCGGTTGACTTGTCACGCTTGTTTTCCCTGCCTATACGAATCAACTGATTAATCGTTGGCATATTCTTGTCTTCTCCCAGCTAAAATTTAGCTCGACCACCAACAGGCAATCGCAACTTCAAAAGTCAGAAACCAAAAACCTACACACCCAACTATAGTGCCCAAAACTCCAGACATCCAAACAAACACATTACTTGAGATCTCGCCTTTTATGAGCCGCAAATCGCGGCGTACTGAGGTGGGGAATGGAATAGGTGTAGGGCCGCTAGGGCATCTCCATTCATGTATCAAGGCTCGCTGGCCTTGGGCACTCGATCTCAAAAGAGACTAGTTAAATACAGTATTGTAAACCCACTGTCAACAAAATTATTCCCTGCATCCATTCGGTTGGTACAAATAACCGATAAACTTGTGAGTCAGGGCAACACACGCGCCGATGGGGAGACCCTACCCATCGGCGCTCATCAAACATCTCTATGCTGCTTCCTGCTGACTCACATCGGGAACATCCTCACTTTCAGCAGCCTGCGCAACCGGTTCACTGGCTTCCGTAAGCATGCGGATGTTCCGGTAGCTTGAAAGCCCCGTACCAGCGGGGATCAACCGCCCCATAATGACATTTTCCTTCAAGCCCCTCAGATAGTCCACTTTACCCTCGATAGCCGCCTGCGTAAGCACCTTGGTCGTCTCCTGAAACGAGGCTGCGGAAATAAACGATTCTGTGGAAAGAGACGCCTTGGTAATGCCGAGTAGTAGCGGTTCTGCTATGGCGGGACGCTTGCCCTCATTCATTACTTTCTGGTTCTCAGTCTCGAAAACCCAGCGCTCCACCTGATCGTCAACCAGCAGTGATGTATCGCCCACATCCTTGATGCGAACACGCCGCAGCATCTGGCGAACGATTACTTCGATATGCTTGTCGTTAATCTTAACCCCCTGCAGGCGGTACACCTCCTGAACCTCATCCACCAGATACTTGGCAAGTTCCTTGACGCCCAATACGCGCAGGATATCATGGGGGTTGGATGAGCCATCCATCAACGGCTCCCCGGCACGGACATGGTCACCCTCGTGCACGCTGATGTGCTTCCCCTTTGGAATCAGGTATTCCTTCGGTTCGCCCATCTCAGGCGTGACAATGACTTTGCGCTTCCCCTTTGCATCCTTACCATAGGAAACACGTCCGTCAATTTCCGAAATAACGGCAAAGTCCTTCGGCTTGCGAGCCTCGAACAACTCGGCCACTCGCGGAAGACCACCGGTAATGTCCTTGGTCTTGGTCGTTTCCCGGGGAATCTTGGCGATGATGTCACCGGCGCTAATGACGCTATCGTCCTGCACCGTGATGTTTGCGCCGACGGGGAGGAAGTAGCGCCCGATGGTACCGGTGACCGCATCGGCTGAGTCGCCGCCCATGCCTTTGATGGCAATGCGCGGGCGCTTGTCGCTGTCCTTCGATTCGATGATGACCTTGCGGGACAGGCCGGTGACTTCGTCGAGCTGCTCCTCCATGGTCACACCCTCAACTATGTCACCGAATTTCACCTTACCGCTGAACTCGGTAAGAATCGGCATGGTATAGGGATCCCATTCGGCCAGGATGCCCCCCTGGGTGACCGCGCCCCCCGGAGCGATCTTAATTTTCGCTCCATAGAGGACAAGATATTTTTCACGTTCACGGCCGGTTTCATCCACAACGGCGATTTCCCCGTTGCGGTTCATGACGATATGATGTCCCTCGGCATTAATAACCGTGTTCAGGTTGATAAACTTGAGAATACCGTCAGTACGAGATTCCAGCGAAGTCTGCTCGGCGCGACGGGACGCGGTACCGCCGATGTGGAATGTACGCATGGTAAGCTGCGTTCCCGGTTCGCCGATGGACTGCGCCGCAATGACTCCCACGGCCTCACCCATATTGACGCTGTGACCGCGCGCCAGGTCTCGACCGTAGCATTTGGAGCAGATGCCGCGCCGACTCTGACAGGTAAGCACGGAGCGGATCTTGACCTTCTCAAGTCCTGCATCCTCGATGCGCTTGACCAGGTTCTCATCGATATCCTCGTTAGCAGCAACAAGTACGTCTCCGGTAATCGGGTCGAGGATGTCATCCAGAGCCACGCGGCCGAGAATGCGGTCTCCGATATGCTCGATAACCTCGCCCCCCTCGGTGAGGGACGACACAACCAGGCCATCGAGCGTGCCGCAATCTTCCTCAGCAATGATGGCATCCTGAGCAACGTCCACCAGACGACGGGTCAGGTATCCGGAGTTTGCCGTTTTGAGGGCTGTGTCAGCCAGACCCTTTCGTGCACCATGGGTTGAGATGAAGTACTGCAGCACCGTCAATCCTTCACGGAAGTTGGCGGTAATCGGCGTTTCAATAATCTCGCCCGACGGCTTAGCCATAAGGCCGCGCATGCCGGCCAGCTGACGAATCTGCTGGTGCGAACCCCTCGCTCCTGAATCAGCCATCATATGAATGGCGTTGAACGAGGCCTCCTCAGAAACGCCTACCCCTTCGACGAAGAATTTTTCCTTGGAAAGGTTATCAAGCATCTCCTTGGCAATATCCTCGGTAGCTTTAGCCCAGATGTCGATGACCTTGTTGTAGCGTTCGCCATCGGTAATCAGACCTTCGGTATACTGGTTCTGAATTTCCTTAACCTCGTCCTCAGCCTTGGTGAGAATCTCGGTTTTGCCCTCCGGGATGACCATGTCGTCGAGACAGATGGAAATCCCTGCCAGGTTGGCGTAACGGAAGCCGATGTCTTTCAGCTTGTCGGCAAGAATGACCGTCTCCTTGTTGTCCGCCATGCGGTAACAGGTATCAACGAGATTGGAGAGTTCCTTCTTGTTCATGACCTTGTTTACGGCGCTAAACGGTACCGAATCCGGCAGTATCTCCTTGAGAATAACGCGCCCCACAGTGGTGTCGATCATCTGCGGTTTTTCGTCGCTGACCAGATTCTTCATGCGCACCTTGACGGTGGCCTGCATGTCGACCTCACCGGCGTCAAAGGCGATGCGAACCTCGTCTGGACCGGAAAAGACCTTGCCGGTGCCCTTTACCTTGCGGTAGATCGGCAGACCGCTTTCCGCATCGATCTTCTCCTTGCCGGTCGTCTCGTCTATCACGCGCTCGAAGCGCCTGTCACGAGTCATGTAGTAGGCTCCCAGAACCATGTCCTGGGAAGGCACGATGATCGGCTTGCCGTGGGCCGGCGAGAGGATATTATTGGTGGACATCATCAGGACGCGAGCTTCCACCTGGCTCTCCACGGAAAGCGGGAGATGTACCGCCATCTGGTCGCCGTCGAAGTCGGCGTTGAATGCGGTACAGACCAGCGGGTGAAGCTGGATAGCCTTGCCCTCGATCAATACCGGCTCAAAGGCCTGGATGCCGAGGCGGTGCAGTGTGGGAGCGCGGTTGAGCATGACCGGGTGCTCCCTGATAACCTCCTCCAGCACGTCCCACACCTCGGGGCGCTCCTTCTCCACCATCTTCTTAGCGCTCTTGATAGTGGTGACGTAGCCGCGCTCCTCAAGCTTGTTGTAGATGAAAGGCTTGAACAGTTCCAGGGCCATTTTCTTGGGAAGACCGCACTGGTGCAACTTCAGTTCCGGGCCGACAACGATAACTGAACGTCCGGAATAATCGACGCGCTTTCCCAGCAGGTTCTGACGGAAACGGCCGGATTTTCCCTTGAGCATGTCGGAGAGGGATTTCAGCGGCCGCTTGTTGGGACCCGCGATCGCCCTGCCGCGGCGGCCGTTGTCGAACAGAGCATCCACGGCCTCCTGCAGCATGCGCTTTTCATTGCGGATGATAACCTCAGGCGCCTGAAGCTCCACCAATCGCTTCAGACGGTTGTTGCGATTGATAACTCGGCGGTACAGATCGTTGAGGTCTGATGTTGCAAAGCGACCACCGTCCAGGGGCACCAGGGGGCGCAACTCGGGCGGCAGGACCGGGATACATTCCAGGATCATCCATTCTGGTTTGTTTCCCGAAGACTTGAATGCCTCCAGCACCTTCAGGCGCTTGGCAGTTTTCTTGCGCTTGGCCTCGCTGGTGGACTCCATCATCTCGGTGCGCAACTGACCGGAGAGTTCGTCCAGATCGATGGCTTTCAGACACTCGCGGATGGCCTCGGCACCCATGCCGCCTGAAAAGGCATCGTAGCCATATTCCTGCTGAGCCTTGAGAAATTTGTCCTCAGACATCACCTCGCAGAATTGGAGCGGACTGTTCTTGGGATCGCTGATAACGAAGGCCTCAAAGTAGAGGACCTTTTCCAGATCCTTGAGGGTGATGTCAAGCAGGTTGCCGATGCGCGACGGCAGCGACTTGAGGAACCAGATATGAGCGACCGGTGTGGCAAGGTCGATATGTCCGAGTCGCTCGCGACGGACCTTGGACGGAATAACCTCGACGCCGCACTTTTCACAGATAATACCGCGGTGCTTCATGCGCTTGTATTTGCCGCAATTGCACTCGTAGTCTTTGGTCGGGCCAAATATTTTTGCGCAGAACAGGCCATCCCGTTCCGGCTTGAACGTCCGGTAATTTATGGTCTCTGGCTTTTTTACTTCGCCGTGGGACCGCTCACGGATCTTTTCCGGCGAGGAAACGGAAATCCGAATTGCTGAAAAATGGAGCGGATCTTTGGGTTTATCAAAGAAGCTGAAGTAGTCTTCCACGTTGCTCTCCTCCGTATATATCTGAAGCTGCGCGTCACGCCGTGCGTGGCGGACAGTGCTGGTCTGCGGTATGCGCGAATCCTTCTCGCACGCGAAATACTATTCGTCTTCGCCTTCTAGCAACTCTACATCAAGGCAGAGCGACTGCAATTCCTTGATAAGAACGTTAAAGGATTCGGGCAAGCCCGGTTCGAGCGTATGTTTGCCTTTGACAATGGCTTCGTACATACGCGTACGACCGGACACGTCATCGGACTTGACGGTGAGGAATTCCTGCAGGGCGTAGGCCGCGCCATACGCCTCCATGGCCCAAACCTCCATTTCGCCCAGACGCTGGCCGCCGAACTGGGCCTTGCCACCCAGTGGTTGCTGGGTAACCAGGCTGTAGGGGCCAATGGAACGGGCATGGATCTTGTCATCGACCAAATGGTGCAGCTTGAGAACGTACATAACACCAACGGTGACCTTGTGCTTGAACGGGTCGCCGGAACGGCCATCAAACAGAGTAACCTGCCCGGAGGAGTGAAATCCGGCCTTGCCGAGCATAGACTTGATCTTGTCTTCGGAAGCCCCCTCAAAAACCGGGGAGGCCATGGATACACCGCGCTGGAGACGCCTGCAGACCAGCATGAGTTCTTCCTGGTCCATGCCATCTATGAACGTTCCAACCTCGTCGTCGCCGTAGACATCTTTGAGATACGCCTTCAGGCTCTCTGCGGATGTCTGTTTTTGGAGCATCTCCTCAATGCGCCAGCCGATCCCCTTTGCCGCCCAACCGAGGTGCGTCTCAAGAATCTGGCCCACGTTCATACGAGAGGGAACACCCAGGGGATTGAGGACGATCTCCACCGGCCGCCCGTCCTCCATGTAGGGCATGTCCTCTTCGGGCAGGATGCGCGATACAACACCCTTATTGCCGTGGCGACCTGCCATCTTGTCGCCCACCTGCAGTTTGCGCTTGATGGCGATGTACACCTTGACCATCTTGATGACCCCGGGAGGAAGGTCATCGCCGCGTCGAAGCTTCTGAATCTTGTCTTCGAACACGCTCTGAATAAGCTCTATCTGGCGGTTGAGCGTATCGATGACCTTGCTGACATTGTCATCGGTTTGGCCATCGTCGCTCACCGAGATTGCGCCCATGTCGTTGATGGAAAGGGATTTCAGGGCCTCGGCAGTAATTTCCTTGCCCTTGGCCAGAATGAGGTTCCCTTCGCCGTCCTCCAACTTGACGGACAAAGATTTTCCGATCAGCAGACGATGAAGCTTGCCTTCCGCAGACTGGCGGATAATCCTGATCTCATCCTGCTCATCCTTGCGCAGTTTCTCCTCTTCGGCCTTCTCGATGAGTTCCGTGCGGGTATCCTTGTCGGCTCCCTTGCGAGAAAACACCTTGGCACCGATGACCGTCCCCTCGACACCGGGGGGAACGGTCAGGGAGGTATCACGCACATCGCCGGCCTTCTCGCCGAAGATGGCCCGCAGCAGTTTCTCCTCGGGCGAAAGCTGGGTTTCTCCCTTGGGAGTGATCTTGCCCACCAGGATATCACCCGGCTTTACCTCGGCGCCGATGCGAATGATGCCCGATTCGTCGAGGTCCTTGAGAGCTTCCTCTCCCAGGTTGGGAATATCGGAGGTAATCTCTTCCTTACCGAGCTTGGTGTCGCGCGCCACGCACTCGTACTCTTCTATGTGGATGGAGGTATAGCGATCATCCTTGACCAGTTTCTCGGATACCAGGATGGAGTCCTCGAAGTTGTAACCGCCCCACGGCATGAATGCCACAACGATATTCTGGCCAAGGGCAAGTTCCCCCATATCGGTCGAGGGACCGTCGGCGATGACATCGTGCCGCTTGACCACATCACCGACCTTGACTACCGGCTTATTGTTGATGCAGGTGTTCTGGTTCGAACGGGCGAACTTGATCAGGTTGTAAATGTCCACGCCGGTACCGGTTTCATCCACTTCGGACTCGTCGATCTTGACAACGATACGGGAGGCATCGACCGACTCCACCACGCCGTTATGGCGGGCTATCACGGAGACCCCGGAGTCCTTGGCCACGATGCGCTCCATGCCGGTGCCGACCAGCGGTGAATCGGCGCGCAGCAGCGGAACGGCCTGACGCTGCATGTTGGAGCCCATCAGCGCGCGGTTGGCGTCGTCGTTTTCAAGGAACGGGATGAGTGCGGCAGCAACGGAAACCAGTTGCTTGGGAGCCACGTCCATCAGCTCGATCTCGTCGCGGTGAACGAGGATGAACTCGCCGCTCTTGCGCGCCGAAACATAATCGTTCACAAAGCGCCCCTCTGCGTCCACCTCGGCATTGGCCTGGGCAATGGCATGCCCCTCCTCCTCAAGGGCTGAGAAGAAACGGACCTCATTGGTCAGCTTGCCGTCCAGTACGATACGGTAGGGGGTCTCCACGAAACCATGATCGTTTATCCGGGCATAGGTAGAAAGAGATGCGATCAGTCCGATGTTTGGTCCCTCGGGGGTTTCAATCGGACAGACTCGGCCGTAATGGGTCGGATGAACGTCGCGAACTTCGAAACCGGCGCGTTCGCGCGTCAGGCCACCCGGTCCCAGAGCGGAGAGACGGCGCTTGTGGGTTACCTCGGAGAGCGGGTTGGTCTGGTCCATGAACTGGGATAACTGGGACGAGCCGAAGAACTCCTTGACCACCGCAGATACCGGTTTGGAGTTGATCAGGTCATGCGGCATGAGGTTTTCAACCTCCTGCAGACTCATGCGTTCCTTGATGGCCCGCTCCATGCGGACAAGGCCGATGCGGTATTGGTTCTCCAGCAGTTCGCCCACGGCGCGCACGCGGCGATTGCCCAGATGATCGATATCATCGATAGCACCGCGACCGTTCTTCAAGTCGATCAGATAGCGGACGATCTCAAGAATATCATTCTTGGGGCTGGTCAGAACCACAGGGGCGTAGAGGTCCTCAAAGATCATCCGGTTGCGGCGCAGAACCTCGATCACACGACGGTTCTCCTCGAAGACGCCCCCTTCGATGGCTTCCGTCAGCGCAACGGTCTGTTGGCTGAGCGCAAGGCCGGTGAACAGTTCCTTCTGATAAAAGTCAGGATCCTTGACCAGATTATTCAGTTCCTTAAGCAGCTGTTCACGCAATTTTTCCGCAACCGGCTGTGAAGGTTCGTGCTTGCGCAGCACCTTAACGAAATCCTCGGGAAGCCGCGCCAGAACATACTGTGAAAAGCGGTTATCAGCTGCAAGCAGGAGCCTGAAAAGTTCATCGAAGCTAGCGATGTCTTCAGCACCGAACATGCAGGGGGCATTGAGCACCGTGCATTCCGGCCAGACCTTGAGACCGAGTTTGAAGTTGAGTTTCAAGCGGCCGACTGCGGAGAGATCGTAGCGCTCCGGGTTGAAGAACAGATTTTCGAAAAGCGCCAGTGAACTCTTCAGCGTGGGAGGATCGCCCGGACGGAGTCGACGGTAGATTTCGATCAGTGCCTCATCATTCGTGCTGATCTTGTCCATCAGCAGTGTGTCGCGGAAGGATGAGGTGATGTGCAGATTGTCGATGAACAGCAGACGGAAGCTCTCGACCCCCTTGGCTTTAATCTCATCGAATTTTTCTGCCGTCACTTCCTCATTGCACTCCAGCAGCACCTCGCCGGTTGCGGGATCGATGACGTCACTGGAAGCGTAACGCCCGATGATGCTATCAAAGGTGATGGGTACCGCCTTAATGTCGTGCTCGACCATCTTCCTGATGGAAGCCTTGGTGAACTTGCGGTTGGCCTTGACGATGACTTCGCCACTCTTCGGATCGACCACGTCAACCAGCGCCTTCTGAAGCGTCAGCAGTTCCGCGTCAATGCTCTTGGAAGGCGTTTCGCCGGTAAGAAAAATCTCTTCGCTCTTGTAATAGTAGTTCAGCAGCTGTTCCGCCGAGTATCCAAGCGCCTTCAGCAGGACCGTAGCCGGCATCTTGCGTCGGCGATCGATACGTACATAAAGTATATCTTTATGATCAAATTCAAAATCCAGCCAGGACCCGCGGTAAGGAATCACGCGCGCAGAGTAAAGCACCTTTCCGCTGGAGTGGGTCTTGCCCTTATCATGATCGTAGAAAACGCCGGGGGAGCGGTGCAACTGACTGACGATAACCCTCTCCGTGCCATTGATGATAAATGTCCCGTTGTCAGTCATCAGGGGAATTTCACCAAAGTAAACTTCCTGCTCTTTTATATCCTTGATTGCTCTGATGCCACTTTCTTTACCGGTATCCCAAATAACCAGTCGAACCTTGACCTTCATGGGAGCGGCGAAAGTCATGCCCCTCTGATGGCACTCGACCACATCGTATTTTGGCTTGCTGAGCGAATAGGAGACGTATTCGAGGGAAGCGCTTTCACTGAAATCCTTGATCGGGAAAACGCTTCTGAAAACGGCTTCAAGCCCGGTGTTATTTCGGGATTCGGAAACACCCTCCTGCTGGAGGAAACGTCGGTAGGAGTTCTTCTGTATGTCAATGAGATTGGGAATATCGATGATATTCTTGATTTTGGTAAAAGTTTTACGCAGCAGGTGGTTGTTGGCGATCGAATAAGCCATAGCTTCTCCTTTGGCGATTATCGTGACGACATCCGGCCGAAGAGGGATTACCGGCTGGAGTTACTGATTGCAGGAGTGTTGGGCAACCGCCCAAACAGGACAAGCCAAGGCCGCACCTGGCGACCTTGGCTTTCAACATCGCAGCGATACAAGCTGCTATTTAACTTCTACTTCAGCGCCTGCTTCAACCAGCTGTTTCTGTGCGTCTTCGGCTTCCTGCTTGGAAACACCGGTCTTTACCGCACCAGGTGCGCCATCAACCAGGTCCTTGGCTTCCTTGAGACCCAGGCTTGTCAGGGCGCGAACGACCTTGATAACGTTGATTTTGTTGGCGCCAGCAGCTTTGAGGATGACGTCGAATTCGGTCTTTTCTTCAGCTGCAGCTGCATCGGCAGTCGCGGGGCCAGCGGCGGCGACGGCAACGGGAGCAGCGGCGGAAACGCCGAACTTCTCTTCAAGTTCCTTGACCAGCTCGGAAAGCTCCAGAACCGACATCTTTTCGATATATTCGATTACATCCTGTTTCGTGATTTCAGCCATGTTCGTATTCCTCCAGAGAATCTGAATAGTGTGTTTGAATGCGTAATAGGATTAGTTGTCAGCTTTTTGAGCGCGGATTGCATCAAGCACGCGCACAAGTGAGCCTGGAAGCGCAGCCAGCACGCCAACGAAGTTGGTCGCGGGTGCCTGCATGGAACCCAGCATCTTGGCGATGAGCACTTCCCGCGAGGGAAGGTCTGCCAGAGCCTGAATCTGTGTGACATCCAGCAGTTTTCCGGACAGCACACCGGCTTTCAGCACGAATTTGCCGGCGGGATCCTTTGCAAACTTGCTGAGGACCTTGGCTGCGCTGACCGGATCGTCATAGGAAATGGCGATGGCGGTCGGACCTGCGAGGTACGGTGAAATGCACTCGACATCGGTACCCTTGGCAGCCAGGTCAAGCAGCGTATTCTTAAAAACCTTGTACTCTACAGATGCGCCACGAAGTTCGTTGCGAAGGCTGGTTGCCTGTCCGACAGCCATACCGCGGAAGTCAGCCAGAAAGACCGCCTTTGCACGGGACAGTCGTTCGTGCATCTGAGTAACTAGTTCCTGCTTGTTATCCCTGTTCAAGTTTTCTCCTCCTTTCTTTTGGTATCTGGGGCATGGCCCCGGCCAAAGCTAGGAAGCGCGACACTGCGTCGCGGCACCCAAGTCTCGGCAGGTCCGCACACAACGGATTAAGCCAACTGCTCGCCTGCTGTCTTTAACTTTGGCACATCAGAACAACATCAGATCTGCGATGTTACATCGGCAATATCAAGATTAATGCCCGGGCCCATGGTTGAAGACATGGATATTTTCTTGATATAAATTCCCTTAGCGGCGGAAGGCTTGGCCTTGACCAGCGCCTCCACGAGTGCCAGGAGATTGCCCTTCAGGGAGTCGGCATCGAAGGAAACCTTTCCCACCGGTGCATGCACGATACCGGCCTTCTCTACGCGAAACTCGACCTTACCAGCTTTTGACTCCTTCACCGCCCTGCTCACTTCAAAGGTAACGGTTCCCACTTTGGGGTTCGGCATCAGTCCGCGTGGTCCGAGCAGTTTACCGATCTTGCCGACAACCCCCATCATGTCGGGAGTAGCAATGGCAGTATCGAATTCAAACCACCCTTCCTGAATCTTGGAAACAAGATCTTCGGCTCCCACATAATCAGCGCCAGCGTCAAGAGCTTCTTTTTCCTTCTCACCCTTGGCGAAGACCAGCACGCGAACATCCTTACCCAGACCGTTGGGAAGAACGACCGCTCCGCGCACCATCTGGTCTGCGTGTCGAGGATCAACCCCAAGACGCACCGCTACGTCGACCGTCTCGTCAAACTTGGCATACGCCGCCTGCTTGACAACATCAATGGCTGCCGCAACGGGATAGACCTTTGTTCTGTCGATCTTTTCGGATGCCGCAGCAAGTTTCTTTGCAGTCTTAGACATTGGTCCAACCTCTCTTAGTATCGTAAATATGAATCATCTAGACGATATCAACGCCCATGGAGCGTGCAGTTCCCTCGACGGTCCGCATGGCTGCCTCCAGTGAGGCGGCATTTAAGTCCGGCATCTTCGTTTTTGCAATTTCCTCCACCTGTGCCTTGGTGAGCTTGCCTACCTTGGTTTTGTTCGGCACGGCAGAACCGCTGGCAATCCCTGCGGCTTTCTTGATCAGTACCGGGACAGGAGGAGTCTTTGTTATAAAGGTAAAAGAGCGGTCAGCATACACCGTAATGACGACCGGCGTGATGGTGCCTTCATCCGCTTGAGTCTTGGCGTTGAAGGCCTTGCAGAACTCCATGATGTTGACACCATGCTGCCCGAGGGCAGGTCCAATCGGAGGTGCCGGATTGGCTTTGCCGGCAGGGACCTGCAGCTTAATGTATCCTGTGATCTTTTTTGCCATTATGGTGCTCCTTTATGTCCGAATGCTCTTATCTTAAATACAACAGCGTATCTAGTTTTTCTCAACCTGCATGAATTCAAGCTCGACCGGCGTAGCCCTTCCGAAGATGGTTACCGTAACGCGAAGTTTGCCCTTGTCTGGCTTAACATCCTCGACAATTCCCGAGAAGTTGAGGAAGGGACCATCAATCACACGAACGGTTTCTCCGACCTCGAACAGCACCTTCGGACGGGGCTTTTCAGCACCTTCCTCCATGCGTCGCGTGATCTTGTTGACTTCCTCGTCGGCAATCGGAAAAGGAGTATTACCACCGACAAAACCGGTAACCTTCGCTGTTTCCTTAACGATATGCCAGGTTTCGTCATTGAGCTCCATCTTGACCAGGATATATCCGGGGAAGAATTTTCTGGAGGAGGTTCTCTTCTCACCTTTTTTAAGTTCGACTACCGTTTCCGATGGAATGAGAATCTCTTCAAAATGTTCTTCCATCCCTTCGTTCTTGATGCGTTCGTGCAGATTCAGCCTGACTTTATTTTCAAAACCGGAATAAGTGTGAACACCGTACCACTTTTTGGACATGACTTTAATTCCTTTACCCCAGTATCAGTCGCATCAGTTTAGCCAGGACGAGATCGCAGACACCCAGATAGAGTGATATCAGAACAATAATAACGACCACGACGCCGGTAGTTGCTACTGTCTCCTTGCGTGTCGGCCAAGTAACCTTGGCAAGCTCTATCTTTACCGATTCAAGAAAGCTCCTGAGTTTCTGCACTAGTATCTCCCGAGGTCAGGTTCAGCAAACACACATTCAGTTGTAGAGGTGTATTTTTAGGGAAGCTTTTAGCAGTATCAAAATATGGCAGGCCAGGAGGGATTCGAACCCACAACACCCGGTTTTGGAGACCGGTGCTCTAGCCGTTAGAGCTACTGGCCTGCATGCCCTGATACCGTCTGCTGAACTACTTAGTTTCCTTGTGAGGAGTGTGTTTGCGGCAGAAACGGCAGTACTTGCTGAATTCCAGTTTTGCGGGTGTCGTCTTCTTGTTTTTGGTTGTTGTATAGTTCCTCTGCTTGCATTCGGTGCAGCCGAGGGTAATTATATCTCTCATATACGCATCCTTTAAAACGATCCGCGCGGAGCGCCCTGAGACGCTCCGCGCGGCAGTATAGACTATTCGATGATCGAGCTGACGACGCCGGCGCCAACAGTGCGGCCGCCTTCACGGATGGCGAAGCGCAGACCTTCATCCATGGCGATCGGAGTGATCAGGTTGACGGTTACAGCCACGTTGTCGCCAGGCATGACCATTTCAGTGCCTGCCGGCAGGTCGACAATACCGGTAACGTCCGTTGTCCGGAAATAGAACTGGGGACGGTATCCGTTGAAGAATGGGGTGTGACGTCCACCCTCTTCCTTGTTGAGGATATAGGCCTCAGCCTTGAACTTGGTGTGCGGAGTGATTGAACCAGGCTTGGCAAGAACTTGACCGCGCTCGATTTCCTCGCGCTTGATACCGCGCAGCAGTGCGCCGATATTGTCTCCGGCACGACCCTCGTCGAGAAGCTTGCGGAACATCTCCACACCGGTGACGGTTGTCTTGGCGGTGGCCTTGATGCCAACGATCTCGACCTCCTCACCAACCTTGACTATGCCGCGCTCAACACGACCGGTGGCAACGGTACCACGACCTGAGATGGAGAACACATCCTCTACCGGCATCAGGAAGGGCTTGTCCACCGCACGCTCCGGATCGGGGATGTAGCTATCAACAGCGTCCATCAGCTTGATGATGGAATCCTCGCCCAACTCACTCTTTTCGCCTTCTAGCGCCTTGAGGGCGGAACCTTTAACGATAGGAATATCGTCACCGGGAAAGTCATAGGAGGAGAGTAGCTCGCGGATTTCGAGCTCGACCAACTCAAGAAGCTCCTCGTCATCGACCATGTCGGCCTTGTTCAGGTACACGACAATATAGGGTACGCCAACCTGACGGGCGAGCAGGATGTGCTCGCGGGTCTGGGGCATAGGGCCGTCAGCTGCGGAAACAACCAGAATGGCTCCGTCCATCTGAGCGGCGCCGGTGATCATATTCTTGACGTAGTCGGCATGACCCGGACAGTCAACGTGGGCATAGTGACGCTTGTCAGTCTCGTATTCCACGTGTGCGGTGGCAATGGTTATACCGCGCTCACGCTCTTCAGGTGCGTTGTCAATCTGGTCGAAAGCCTTGAACTCTGCCTGACCCTTGCCTGCCAGCACCTTTGTGATGGCGGCAGTCAACGTGGTCTTGCCGTGGTCGACGTGACCAATCGTGCCAATGTTTACATGCGGTTTGGTGCGCTCAAATTTAGCCTTCGCCATGATAGCAGGCCCTCCTTGAAGTCTGTTTATTGCTTTGATGTGCGTATGACCAGTTTATTGGCTGTTCTACTGAAATGGAGCCCACAACCGGACTCGAACCGGTGACCTCTTCCTTACCAAGGAAGTGCTCTACCTCCTGAGCTATGTGGGCATTTATTCTGGAGCGGGAAACGGGACTCGAACCCGCGACCCTCAGCTTGGAAGGCTGATGCTCTAGCCAACTGAGCTACTCCCGCGCATCCAGACGAAGATATATGAAGACCAACCTGCTCACCTTTACCAGTATGCGACTCTCGTCTCCTGGATTCAGGCATCACCTGTCAGGTCTTCGGTGATGTATGTGGTGGAGGGAGGAGGATTCGAACCTCCGAAGTCTACGACGACAGATTTACAGTCTGTTCCCTTTGGCCGCTCGGGAATCCCTCCAAGGGAGATTTGCGCCTCTATTCACTGGAGCTGGCGATGGGACTCGAACCCGCAACCTGCTGATTACAAGTCAGCTGCTCTGCCAATTGAGCTACGCCAGCTTTGGCTCACACCAGTTCGTGAACAGAATTTATGTCTATAAAGAAAAAACCAGCGGTTGTCAATTTGTTTTTTTCGATTCAACAAAAAAATCACGACCAAGTCACCGTGGCGGCCTACGCAGAAGCGACTAAACTGCTGCTACCGCTGACACAAGGGACAGCTTCAGCTTCTTAAGCGCTGCTTCTTCTATCTGTCGCACACGTTCGCGCGAGATTGAGAAACGGGAGGCAATCTCCTGCAGCGTCAGCGGCGTATCTGCGGAAACCCGATGCTCGATGACAAAACGTTCCTTTTCATTGAGAGCGGAAACAGCGGTCGCAACGTCCGTGCGCAGCTTGCGCTGCAACTGGCACTCCGACAGGAGTTCTTCCTGGTTCATGCGATCGTCAACCAGGCCGTCCAGCCCGGTAACACCTTCGCCGCCCGGCAACTCTGCATCCAGGGAGCACTCGCCCCGCAAGCGCTGCTCCATCTCCACGACTTCGCTGTCGGACACATTTAAGGAGCGGGCCGTGGATTGGAGGTCGTCCTCTCCTCCGTTCAGGTGGCGGATTGCGTTCCTGGCCTCGCGCAACTTAAAAAAAAGTTTACGCTGGGCCTGGGTGGTTCCTATCTTGAGCAGACTCCATGCCGATATGACGTGGTTCTGAATATAGGCTCGTATCCACCAGACCGCGTAGGAAATCAGGCGTACCCCCTTAAAAGGGTTGTATTTTTTCACCGCCATCATCAGGCCGATATTACCCTCCTGGATCAGGTCGAGCATCTTGAGGCCATAGTGCCGGTACTCATAGGCAACCCTAACGACAAAGCGGAGGTTTGACGTAATCAGGGTGTGGGCTGCCCGAAGATCCTTTTTCTCGTAAAAAGCAATCGCTGTGCGATGCTCCTCTTCTTCGCTCAATAGGGTGAATTTTCTGATCTCAGCCAGATAGAGCGCAAGGCTATCCGCAACAACCGGAAGACGTGCCACCATACATGATTCTCCTCGTTCACGACAGATTGGCGCACATTAGCACTCAAGCCGTCCGACTGCCAAAAATCTAGCAACAAACCATCACAAAATCAAGGATATTTATCTCACCGACCTGAGCGTTATTCGCCGACCGAATAGTTACCAGATACAGAGGCGACACAACTTCAACCGGCAATCACCGGGCTGAGCAGGTGTTTAGCGGGATGTTTTCACTCCGACGCGAGAACAGAATTCTGCTATGCGACAGGTTGTGCAGCGAGGCGAAATCGGATGACAGTGGTTCTGTCCAAATGCCACCAGCAGGTCATTGATTGCAATCCAGTACTCCCCGGGCAGTTGTGCACGCAGGGCCATTTCAGTTTGCTCCGGGGAGCGCGTCGAGACATAGCCGAGGCGGTTGCAGATACGATGCACGTGTGTATCGACGCAGATGCCGGGTTTTCCAAACCCGAGGGTTAGCACCAGATTGGCGGTTTTGCGACCGACGCCCCTGAACCTGAGCAAATCCTCCATCTCATCGGGCACGTTCCCCCCGAACTCCGTCACTAGGCGGTGCGCGATTCCATGAATCTGACCGGCCTTGGTGCGGTAGAAACCTGCAGGATAGATCAGAGCGGCGATTTCATCCTCTGCCAGTTTCAGCATGCGTTCCGCACTGTCGGCACGGGCGAACATGCGCGCCGACGCAGCAGCGGTTACTTCATCCTTGGTGCGCAGGGAGATGATGCAGGAGACCAGGACCTTGAACGGGCTGCGTTCGCATTCGGCGACAATCGTGACCGCCGGCGTCCGCCAGGAGGCGTATTCTTCGCGCAGGAGCGCCATCACTCGGTGAATTTCATCGACTTTCATGTGGGCATGCTAGCCCAACACAGGATGGCAGCGCAAGAGATGGTTTTACTTTTGCACGGCGTGCGGCTAGTATGCGCTCCATGATTGCATCTACGCCAGGTTACATCGATCTGCACGTCCACTCGAACTGCTCGGACGGCGCACTCTCCCCCGCAGCGCTGGTAGAAGAGGCCAAACGGCTTGAATTGTCAACCATAGCCATCGCCGACCATGACTCCATAGTCGCTGTGGACCAGGCGGCGCACTGCGCCGTTCTGAGGGGTATCGAACTGATGCCCGCAGTGGAATTGTCCGTGCAGTACGGGATACTCAAGGATGTTCACCTGTTGGGGTATGGAGTGGACCATACCGACGCTGATTTCCGGTCAACATTGAATGCCTTTCGCCAGCACAGGGAACGCCGCAACGAGGAGATGCTGGCCATGATCAACCAGCGCCTGATTCACGAAGGACGCATGACCATAGCTCTCGACGAGGTTCTCTCCCATGCCGGGGACGCCATCGGACGGCCCCACATCGCCCGCGCCCTTCTGGAGCGAGGCTACGCCAAGAGCGTTGAGGACTCATTCCGGCGCTACCTGACCCCCTGCAACGTCCCCAAGAACTACTGGCCCATGGAGGAGGCCATTCCCGAGATTCGACGATTGGGTGGCGTCTCGGTCCTGGCTCATCCGACCTCCATTTCCCAGGACATGGCCGAACTATGGCGCATTATCACGGAACTGCACCACCTGGGCCTCGACGGCATCGAGGTTTTCAACAATCAGGCGCAAGCAGACGAAATGGAATTTTTGCGGCGACGCGCAGAAGAGGCAGGACTGTTGCTGACCGGCGGGTCTGATTATCACGGCATCGAGGCAGGTCAGGAAATGGGAAGGGGACGGGGAGGCATACGCTTCAGCGCGCGCCTCCTCGCCCCCCTCAGGGAACGCCTGGCACAGCGACGACTGAGGTAGCATCCTCAGCACCGCCGTCGTTTTCAGGCCAGATTCCTAGCTCTTGTCCCGGTAGGCATCGTAGTTGACCACCTGGATATCCTCTTCCACGTTTGTGACCCCCTTGACCGATTTAACGACCCTGATAGCGCTCTTTTTCTCTTCTTCGGAGGTGAGGTAACCGCTGAGAGAGACATCCCCCCCCTCGACAACGATAGTGAAGGGACGGTAGTCCAGATCCATGGCATTAAGCAGCGCGATCTTGATTTTGGTTGTCATGATGGCGTTATCGATCAGCGGCAGGGCAGCAGCCTCGGCCTCCTTCAGATAGGGATCCTTGGCTGCGACCACGATGCTCTCCACAACCGACTCCGGTGAGAGGCGCGAGGTATTGAAGGTCACGTCATAGCCAAGCGGATCGTCCCAAGGGCGGTTGAAGTAGAAGTGGATGAAACCATGGCGCTGGTGGTCGCTGCGGCGCGTCATGGAGCGCGCCAGATCAGGGTCGATCCACTCCCGCTCGGCAAAGCGCTCCACCCGGTCCTCAAAGTCGGCGATGACGCGAAGACGCAGCACATTGCCACACTCCTTCAACAGGTACTGGCAGCCGCGGCCGTAGAGAATAACGTTACCCTTGCGGGCATAATCCAGCAGGATCAACTCGATCGTATTCAAGGCCGCGGCGCGCTTGCGGTCCTCGATGGTGTTGTACGAAGGGGGTTTCTCATCCACCATCTGGAGCATTTCGGGCGAAAGCCCGTATTTAGGAGCACTGGCTGTGATCAAATCTCCATCCACGAAGGTAAATTTGAGTTTTTTGGCTACTTCCGTAGCGATCTGATAGGCGCCTGTACCCATTTGCCGCGATATTGTGATGATTGCCATTACCACCCTCCTGCAAGTTTACGGTACGCAAGTGCGCTCGCTATATATCATGTAGCGGTTGTACACACAAGGTCGTAATGATACTCTTGCCGGACACCACATTCAAGGGGTCCGTTCTGTCAGACTGCACGCCGTTTACGCTCCGTTTTATACTCTTCGCGATCATCCACTCTCTCCTGGCCTCGCAGTGGTGCAAGAGCCTCGTCTGTCGTGGCTCGAAAAAGATACTGGCCGCCTGTCGCCTCTTCTACAACCTGCTTTCCCTGGTACTGTTGGCATGGGTCATGGCGGATACCGGTTGCGGAAGGGTGCTGTACTTTGCGCCGGGAGTGTGGAGCCTGGCCATGTACCTGCTCCAGATCCTGGTCACTGCAGCCCTGTTCAGCTGCCTCCGCCAGACCGGCGTCGGGAACTTTCTCGGGATTGCCCAACTGCATGGCAGCGGGGATCGCCAGCCCCAGCTGATCGATGACGGCTGGTACGCGGTTGTGCGCCACCCGTTGTATCTCCTGTCGATCATCTTCCTGATACTGAGTCCGGTGATGACGGCACAGCGCGCCCTGCTGACGGTCCTGGCAATTCCCTATTTCATCATCGGCGGACATCTGGAAGAGCGACGCCTCGTGGAAGAGTTCGGCGATAGCTACCGGCGCTATCGGCAACAGATCCCTTTCCTGATCCCCTGGCCGCGAAGGTCACGGACGCCCAACCTCAACTGACCTGTGCTCCAGCCCGGCTGGAACGAACGAAACGGCCTGCACACCGCGTTTTCCTACGGCGCGGGGGCGACCATGACGGTCACCGTCAGCCGCTGAATACCCTGGGAAGAG
This sequence comes from Pelobacter propionicus DSM 2379, assembly GCF_000015045.1. Lineage (GTDB taxonomy): Bacteria > Desulfobacterota > Desulfuromonadia > Geobacterales > Pseudopelobacteraceae > Pseudopelobacter > Pseudopelobacter propionicus. The sequence goes on along the minus strand of NC_008609.1, from coordinate 699,078 downwards.
CTGACTTCAAGGGGGATGACCACCGTTCCCGCCTCTACGCGAACCCCGTCCTGCGACACGCTCACCTGTCCGACCGCCTGGCCAGGGGGTGCGGCCGCGGCCAGGTGATGCGCGGACTCGCCCCCACGTGGCCCGGCATCAACGGCGCCCGCGTCATCGGCGGGTCTCTCCGGGGCAGTGTCAGCTGGAATACCGCTCTCCGCGGAAGGGGCTTCCGCACCACGCAGACGGGGCAGGTCGTCACGCTCGCCGACACGCCCCATGACCAGAGGAGAAAGAGCAGATAGGGTTTCCAGGACCCCCGCACCCGTCAGCGCGTTTGTCGTCAAGACGCGGCACCCCTTCAAGCCCAGCCCCCTGGCAGCAACCTCGGCAACCAGCTCTCCGGAGAGATCGGCCTTGTTGAGCTGAAGTACAGCGGGAATGTCATCCAACCCCATACCGTAGTTGTCCAGGAAATCCCGCAGTTGCGTCAGACTCTGCAGGGCGGCCTGATACCTCCCCGGCGTTGCATCCATGACCATCACCAGGCCATCGGCGCCTTTCAGGGTCATTTTCCAGGCAGCCGGGTTGGCAACAGAGCCCTGCAGGGTGTAGAGATGAAAACGGATGCGGTAGCCGCCAAAGACGAGGTGTTCAAAGGGGGTAAAATCGAAAAACAGCAGGGGGGAACCGCTTGCCGGTATGCTCTTCAATTCGCTGCGCAGCGAAGGGCGAATCCTGGCGTGTACATAGCGCAGGGAGGTGGCCTTGCCACTCTTCTCCGGACCGTAGTAGACGATTTTTGCGTTGATCTCCTTTGTTGCGTGGTTGACAAGCGCCATTCAGACTCCAGCCCTGCTATTTTTTCTTGGCCAGCATGATCCTCTTGGCCTGTGTTGAAAGTACCGATGAAATGTTCTTGCTCTTGGCGTAGGCGGCAATGTCCTTCTCTCCAAGAGTCATAAGGAAGCGCAGGGCATTGGGCAAGGGGGTCTTGGGACAATCGACAAGGGCCTTGCGGATCTGGCAGTTTTTGACCCATTCCTTGTTGGCGCAGATCAGGCGGACGATTTCGTCGTTCTGCACGCCGACCTTGAGGAACTGAAGGATCTCGGCTTCGGAAATGCGGGGATTCTTTATCACGCTGCCCGACACCAGCTTGTTGCTGTCGTTGACCAGGATGGCACGCCACTCCTTGTCGCCGGTAAGGGCCATCTTTATCTTTTCGCTGATCCCCATGCGCTGCAGCATCTGGTACTTGCTGAGGAACCCCTCCTCATCCTCGGCCATACACTCTTCCGGAGAAGCTGCACCGACCGCAACATCGGCCGCCGCATCGCCAGCGGCCATTTCTCCCCCCCCCTCCAGCGGCATGGGCGAGACGAGAGCGTTCCTGGAGAGAAAATCGGCCGCGGCGGGAGAGAGTTCCGGGCACTCCAGCAGCGCTGCAGCAACCGCAGATCTGGCGTGGTGGATCCGGGCGATCGTGTCCAGGATGGCGGGATGGATACCTGGAGTGGCAACGCAGGCCAAAAGGAGCTCATCGGACAGTGCGGCAAAGGCGGCTGATGCGGCCACCTTTACGGTGCTATCCGAGTCGCGCATCAGACAGAACAGCAGGGTCACCCGTTCAGGAGGGGAGAACCCGTCGGCAGTCCCCACTGCCTGCAGCTTTACCTCGCCTCCCACATCCGGCCTGATCAATGCAGCAACAGCGGAGGATATTTTGAGCCGTATCTTGCCTGACATACGCCGCTAGTGGACCAGCATGCTCCTCACTCCCGCAGCCTTCAGCTTTTTCTGGACCGTTTCCGCCGCAACACGATCGTGATAAGTCCCGGCCACGAGACGCCGGGAGGGAACGGCCACATCGGTGCGCTTGAGAGTCAGACTGAATCCGGCGGCAGCCAGGCGTTCCTTTTCAGACTGGGCTCGGCTGTCCAGAAGGTACGAACCGGCATAGACCGCGTGCTTCCCCCCCTGTTCGAGGATAAACGCATCCGAGGTATGGCGTTTGAGCCTGTCAAACTCCGTCTGCGCCGTGGCGCGGTCGCCAAACTGTGCCAGAAGCAGACGGTTCATGGCCGTTTTCTGGCGCGGCGTCGACTGGATCTTCGCGCTGAGTCCGGCCTTCCTCACTCTGGTCAGATCGGAGGCCATGGTTTCCTCCAGCAGGTAGGGGCCCATGACGACCGTCCACGTTCTGGATGAGGCAGCGGTCGTTGTCGAGTGAGATTTCTTCTTTGCCGTGGGTACGGCAGCCGGCGTTTTGGCAGCGGCAGGGGCTGACTTTTTGTCCGCCAGGGTCGTTTTGGCCGCGGCAGGAGCCGGTTTTTTATCGGCAGGCACTTTGGCCCTGGCCGCCTGACCGGACAGTTTCGCCTCTCCCCTGACGAGAGCGGCGCCCTTCTCTTCCTTCACCTTGTCGGGGGCGGACTGGGGCTTCTTCGCTTCATCTTTCTTCTGCTGTGGTGCCTGTTTCATTGCCAGAGAAGGTGCACCAGCCTTGTCTAGCTCAGAGGCGATCTTATTCGCCGCCTGATCAGCCTGAGCACCAGCCTGGGGTGGTTCCTCCACGTGCCGTGGCAACGGCATCTTCTGCACCGCATCAGCCGGCGCCTCGGTATCCTGACTCTTCTCCTGGCCAAAACGGTCGCAGGAGGAGCAGCCTATCATCAGCGCCAGACAGAACGCCAAAACAGTGCGCGGGGCATACCTGCCGCCAGGGGATGATTTCAGTTGAAAAGTATTGACAGAATTACGGCTGTGACCCATTGGAACCTCCAAGCATTCATGCATACCGGACCAGGCGACCGTGTAGGCCGCACTGGTCCGGGATTCCGCAGTTTAATGTGTTACTCTCATTCCTTCTTGGCCGCATTCGCCTCGGCAATGACCTTCTGCGCCAGATGCGTGGGTAGCTCTTCGTAGTGGGAGAACTCCACCGTGAACATGCCCCGGTCGCTTGTCATGGATTTCAGGTCGTTTGAGTAAGCCAGGACCTCGGACATGGGCACCACCGCCCTGATTATCTGGGAGTTGGCCTTTGGCTCCACCCCCACCACCTTGCCGCGACGGGAGTTCAAGTCGCCGATGACGTCGCCCATGTTCTCATCCGGCACGGTCACCTTCATGTTCATGATCGGTTCCAAGAGCACCGACTTACAGACCTCCATGGCCTTCTTGAAGGCCATGGAACCGGCAACCTTGAAGGCCATCTCCGAGGAGTCCACCGTGTGGAAGGAGCCGTCGTAGAGCGCTACCCTGAAGTCCACCACCGGGTAGCCGGCCAGGAATCCATCCTGGGCCGCGTCGCTGATCCCCTTGTCAACGGCCGGGATGTACTGGCGCGGAATTACGCCCCCCACGATCTTGTCTTCGAAGATGTACCCATCGCCCCGTTCCGCGGGCGACATCTCGATCCAGCAATCGCCGTACTGGCCGCGCCCGCCGGACTGTTTCTTGTACTTTCCCTGTACCTTGGCCGAACCGCGGATGGTTTCCAAATAAGGCACCTTGGGGGTCTTGAGCACCACGTCGACGCCGAACTTGCGTTTCATCTTCTCCACGATCACTTCCAGGTGAACCTGCCCCATGCCGGAGACAATCATCTCACGGGTCTTGGCATCGCGGTGCGACTCCAGGGTCGGCTCTTCCTCGATCATGCGGTGGAGGGCGTTGTGGATCTTGTCCTCATCTGCCTTGGTCTTGGGCTCGATGGCGTAGGAGATGACCGGAAGCAGCTGCCTGGCTGGCTCGAAGACAATGGGGTTGGCCGGGGTGCAGAGCGTGTCGCCGGTCACGGTCTCCTTCAGCTTGGCAACCGCCACGATATCGCCGGCAACCGCCTGCTTGATGGGATGCTGTTTCTTCCCCTCCAGCTCGTAGAGCTGCCCGATACGCTCTTCGACCCCCTTGGTGGAGTTTAAAACCATTGAGTCGGAATTCAGGACCCCGGAATAGACCCGCAGAATGGTGATCTTGCCGGTGTACGGATCCGAGGTGGTCTTGAATACCAGCGCCGAGAACGGTTCCGCCTCGTCGGGAGCGCGCTCAACGATGTCGCCGCTCTTGGGATGGGTGCCCACCGCCTTGGTGCGATCCAGGGGCGACGGCAGATAGGCGCAGATGGCATCCAGCAGGTGCGCCACACCGATGTTGGCGGTGGCGGAGCCGCACAGCACAGCAGTGAAGGTACTGCGCATGGTGCCGACCCGCAGGCCGTCCAGGATCTCTTCCTCGGTCAACTCGCCCGTATCCAAATATTTCTCGGTCAGGGCATCATAGGCCTCGGCAACCGTCTCCACCATGAGTTCCCGCAGACGGTTGGCCTCGGTCAGGCACTCTTCGGGAATATCCCCCTGGCTGTAGTCGCCCGAGCCGTCCTTGGCGTAGAAGCAGGCCTTCATGGTGATCAGGTCGATGATCCCCTCGAACTCGGCCTCGGCGCCGATGGGCATTTGGACGGCTACGCCGCGCGCACCCAGCGACTTTTCCATGTCGTCGATGGCGCGCAGGAAGCTGGCCCGCTCCCGGTCCATCTTGTTGACGAAGGCGATGCGGGGAATTTCGAACTCGTTGGCCCAGTTCCAGACCTCCTCGGTCTGGGCCTTGACGCCGGAAATGGCGGAGAGGATCACCACCGCGCAGTCCAGGGCGCGCATGCAGGCGCGGGTATCGGCGATGAAGTTTCCATAGCCCGGGGTATCCACGATGTGAATGGAATGATCCTTCCACTCGCAGTGGTCCAGGGCCGAGGTAATGGAGATCTTGCGTTTGACCTCCTCGGGCTCGAAATCCATGGTAGCGGTGCCGTCGTCTACCCGTCCCAGTCGGTCGATCATCTTTGTATCGAAGAGGATTGCCTCGGCCAGCGAAGTTTTGCCGGCGCCACCGTGCGCGATGATACCCAGATTGCGGATCTTGCTCGTGTCAAACCGTCCCATTCTGATTCCTCCTTGGAATGAAATAAAATCGGTACACCAACGTTTCCACTACTGGAACGGCATGCCATCGCAACCGTCTTCATTCATCACGACGCACGTCGCTCTATGTAATCCTTAGCGGTTCCTCTCGTACAGTATTTTCAACCCGTCCAGGGTCAGAAAGTCATCAACCTCGACGATGGTGCGGGATTCGGGGGCAATCAGCTTGGCCAGGCCGCCGGTGGCGATCACCCGGGGAGTGTCTTTGCTCTCGGCCACGATGCGGTTGACGATCTCGTCTACCAGCCCCACATAGCCGTAGAATATGCCGGCCTGCATTGAGTTTACCGTGTTGCGGGCAATGATCTGGGGCGGCCGGGCGATGTCCACCCGCGGCAGTTTGCTGGCTCGCTGGAACAGCGCCTCCAGGGAGATGGCCAGTCCCGGGGCAATGGCGCCGCCGCAGTACTCACCCCTGGCATTGACATAGTCGAAGGTGGTCGCCGTGCCGAAATCGACGATCACCAGCGAGCATTTGTGCTTCTCGTAGCCGGCCACCGCGTTGACGATGCGGTCCGCCCCCACCTCGCGGGGGTTGTCGTACAGGATGGGCATGCCGGTCTTGATGCCCGGCCCCACCACGAAGGGGGTCAGGTGAAAGAAATCCCGGCAGATGGCCTCCATCACGCCGGTGAGCGGCGGCACGACGGAGGAGATGATGGCGGCATCGACGGTATCGAAACCCAGTCCGGCCGAGGCAAACAGGCTGTGCAGCAGAACCCCGTACTCGTCCGACGTGCGCGATTTGTCGGTGGAGATCCGCCAGTTGCGGACCAGCTGCGTCCCGTCGCAGATACCCAGAACGATATTGCTGTTGCCGACGTCTATTACCAGAAGCATGTCAAAGTACCCTCACGTCTCCACTGAGAATTTTACTGATCGCCCCATCCGCCCCGCTCACCAGCAGGGCGCCGGAACCATCAATGCCGGCGAACATGCCTCTGACAACTTCCGAACCGCCATCGCTGACCGAAAGCTCGCGTCCGTGGGCGTTGCAGCGCCGCTGCCACTCCTCGCGCACCGGACCGAAGCCATGGGTGCGGAAATCGGCGTAGAGCCGGTCCAGTTCGTTCAGCATAATCGCGCAGAAGCCCGCCCGCCCCACCGGCCGCCCCGACTCCAGCAAAATTGATGTTGCCGGGTGGCGCAGATCGTCAGGGAACTGCCCGGCAGTCATGTTCAGGTTCACACCGATGCCGAGGATGACGAAGTTGACAGCATCGGTCTCGGCGCTCATTTCGTTGAGCAGGCCGGCCACCTTCTGTCCTTTGATCAGCACGTCATTGGGCCACTTGATCTCCGGCACGATAGCGCTGATCCGTTCGATGGAACGGGCCACAGCCACGGCGGAGAGAAAGGTGAGTTGCGGCGCCTCGTAGGGCATGATAGCCGGCCGCAGGATGATCGAGCAGTACAGGTTGACCCCGGGTGGCGATGACCAGACCCGCCCCATGCGCCCCTTACCGCCGCTCTGGGTATCGGCAAGGACCACCGTCCCCTCCGCGGCCCCCTGCTCCGCCAGGCGGAAAGCATCGCCGTTGGTGGAGGCGGTCTGCTCCAGACAGACGATACGGCTGCCCATGACGACCGCATCCAATTGGACCGCGATCTCGGCGGAGGAGAGCAGGTCAGGCGCGGACAGCAACTGGTAGCCGCGCGACGGCACGGCTTCGATCACGTACCCGGCCTTGCGCAGGGCATTGATCTGCTTCCAGATGGCGGTGCGGGAGACATGCAACTCCCTGCTGATCATCTCACCCGAGACGAATCCGTCCTGTTCACGGAACAGTCGCAGTATGGCGGCCGATGGTAACATCTCCAGCTACAAGCCTCCCAGAAAGATAAAACATGCCCGGATCAAACGGCTGTCCGGGCTATTCAAGCAGCATCGATATGTCCATGGCCCGCGCCGAATGGGTCAGGGCGCCGACCGAGATGATGTCGACCCCTGTTTCGGCAATGGCTCTCACCGTATCCAGCGAGACACCTCCCGACGCCTCCAGCGGCACACGACCGGATACCAGCGAGACAGCCGCACGCATATCATCCAGAGTCATGTTGTCCAGCATGATCACATCGGCCCCCGCAGTCAGCGCTTCTTCAACCTGTGCCAGGGTCTCAGTCTCGATCTCGATTTTCAGGGTATGGGGAATATATGCCCGGGCGCGGCTGATAGCCTCGCCAATGCCGCCAGCCGCGGCAATGTGGTTTTCCTTGATCAGCACGCCGTCGTACAGCCCGGTGCGGTGGTTAAAGCCCCCGCCCACCCGGACGGCGTACTTTTCCAGCTCCCGCAGGCCGGGGGTGGTCTTGCGGGTATCCACGATACGCGTCCTGGTCCCCCGCACCGCCTGGACGAAGTGGGAGGTGATGGTGGCGACACCGCACATGCGCTGCAGCAGGTTGAGGGCAACCCGCTCACCCATGAGCAGGTCGGCCGCATCCCCCTCCAGGGTAGCGAAGACGCTCCCGCTGGCGATCAACTCTCCGTCGACGGCGCGGGCGGCAAAATCAACGGGAGAGCCGCCAAGGCGGTCAAAAACCCTTTCGGCAACAGAGATGCCGGCCAGCACGAAGTCTTCCTTGGCCACCAGGCGCGCGGTTGCCGGCCGCTTCTTCGGCAGGAGGGCACGGGTGGTGATATCTCCGGTGTGAATGTCTTCGGCCAGGGCAGCATCGATGAATCGGTCAAGTGTAAGCATGTCATCCGCCTGATAGGGTAAATGTGTCCCTGTATACCACAGGTTAGGGGGGGTATCAACCGCAAAACCGGCGCGCCGGGCAGTGCTTTCCAGGGGGGCGGACAAAAGCCTACGCTGTCCGGTGGAGCATCCAGGGCAAAATAACCGCCAAGAATCAGACACAAATCGTTGCAGGACTCCTGTCCCCTGATGATAAAGCGCGCTTTTTTTATCGTTTCCCAATCCGCCCACCCCAAGGGCAAGCGTAGGAGTCGGGGGACAGAGTCATCATGCGGCCTGTCCGCGAGGGTGAAATCCATACGGCTTGAGCCCGCAACAAAAAAAGGCGCCTCTCGGAGAAAAGGCGCCTCTGTCATCCGTACCATTGGTTGGCGGCGGGCAGGACACTACCCTCTCCGCCTGTCCATGATATAGCAACTCTTTTTGGAATCCTTGGCCTGTGCCTTCAGATCCGCCGCCACCTCCGCCACCTTGGCGGCGTGCCGCAGGTGGGGAGAATCGGTGGGGACAACGCCGATGGAGACGGAGAGCAGCGGAATCTGATCCATAGCCCCTTTGCGGTTGATGCCATTGTAATAGCCGCGGGCCTTCGTCTCTTCGTCAAACAGGTCCAGCACGATTCGGTCAAAGTAGGCGATGACCGTCTGGCAGACCACCTCCGCCCGTTCCATGGGGACGATGGCGACGAAATCGTCACCTCCCACATGGCCGCAGAAACCGCCCCCCGACTCCCGCACCGCATTGAATATGATGCGCCCCAGCATGCGGATAACCTCATCGCCGCGGCCGAAACCGTACACGTCGTTATAGGGCTTGAAGCAGTTGATATCCAGGTAGCAGACCGCCAGCGGCTTGCCCATGGATTCCTCGATGGCCCGCTGGATGGAGGTGTTGCCGGGAAGGCGCGTCAGAGGGTTGTTGTCGAAGATGCGCTTGATGCGGAAGAGCGCCAGAGAGATGCGGCAGAAGAGTTCGTTATAATCGAGCGGCAACTGGATAAAATCGTCCAGGGGACAATTTTCCCATTCAAAGGCGCCGGCATCGCACGGCTTAACCAGGCCGATGATCGGGATGGCACTGAAGAAGCTGTCACCCCGCAGGCTGGCTATCATTTCGGCGCTGCCGTCGTTACCCGTCGAGAGATCCACGACCATCATATCGGGAGGATCGTCGTAGACGGTATTAAGGACCTCGTCGCTGCGGGTAATACAGACGACCAGGTACCCCTTGCTCAACAGGCGTACCTGGGCATGGGTTGCCAGGGAGGCATCGGTTGTCACCAACATTATCCTGACCGTCTGAGCCATGGTTTACGCCTGCATCTCCTGACTGAAACACTTTACTTCAATTAGCTTATCTTCCAGTTCATCCACAAGCTCGGCAAGTTGCTGATCGGTCAGCCTGAGCAGATCCCAGGCTTCCTGCTGGATCAAGGGAACCAGACAGTCTCCGCCATTCCCGAAGCCGCTGGCCTTGATGAGCACATCGGCAAGATGCACCACGGCGGTTTTCACCCGGTGGTTCATTGCCCGGCTGACGTCGTGGTGAAAAGCGATCGGCTCGCTCAGCTTGTCCGGCAAAAACCAGCACTTTGCAAGCCAGGCGCCCACCTCGGCATGATCGGTGTCGAGCATTTCCTGTTCCGCTTCCCGCGAGAAGAGCTGTTTTTCCCTGACAGCGGAACGGATGCGACTCTCTGCATCACGACACTTCAGGGAGATGACCACCTTGCCGATATCGTGCAACAGCCCGGCGGTTGCTATCTCCTCGCTCTCGGGAAGCTTGAGCTTGCCGGCTATCAGGTTGGCCGCCGCGCCGACTCCCAGGGAGTGCTCCCACAATCCGACGCTGTCGTTTTCCATGATCTCGAAGAAGGAAGAGGAGAGCGCCAGACTCTTGACCACATTGACCCCCAGCAGGATCATGGCATTGGAAATGGTCGAAACCCGGTAAAAACCGTAGGAAGGGGAGTTTGCCAGCCGCAGGATGCGGGCGGAAAGCGCCTGATCGGAGGTAACGATCCTGGCCATCTCCTGCACCGAAGCCCTGTTGCTCTCCGAGAGCTCGTTGAGCTTGAGGATAACCCCCGGCAGTGTCGGCAAGGTTCGCGTATCCATGATAATTTTCTTTATTTCACTCCGTCTGTCTTCCACCCTCATCTCCCATGGAGCGCTTGTAATAATCAGAATAGATGTCATACAGCCTGGCCATCAGAGGATCATGTCGCACCTTCACGAAACGGTGTTCAAGATCATGCAGCACAGCATCAAGAGATCGGTCGCCTTCCTCCCCGCAGGGGCACCCCTCCACATAGATGGTCGCAATATCCATGTGTTCCAGGCGGGTTATCAAAGAGGCGGTCAGAACGGTCTTTTTCCCGCAGACGGGAAATCCGGCAGTAGTCCCGTTCCGGAAGATATCCCGGGCTAGTACCATTCCCGCGGCAGCGGACTTCAAGGTAATTTTCTGCATTGCGTGAGCACCCCGGTTTGCACGAAATAGCACAGCGGTTCAGGCAATCTGTATCAATATAGAACAAACCACACAAAGTCAATGAATTGCTACTGGATTTGGCCCTCATCCCCTTGCCGCGCACAGGCCCCGGCTTCAAGTGGCCAAGGAGTCACCAGGGACATCATGGGCGGCCCTGGCACGTATTGTCGCGGCTGCCCCCAGCAACCCGGCGTCGTCACCCAGTTCGCCCCGCAGGATTGAAAAATCGGCAAGGATTTGGGAAAAACAGCGCATCCGCAGTTCATTGACCAGGGAGGGGCGCATCAACTCCAGACTGGGCGCCACGCCGCCGCAGATGATTGCCGCCTCCAGGTTGAGGGTCGTGGTCAACGAGGCCAGGGCAATCCCCAGATAGCGGCCAGCCACCTCGAATGCCGTCTGCGCCTCCACCCACCCCTGGCGGGCCAGTCGGGCGACCCGGGCCGCGTCCAGCGGGGAGGCATCATCCACCTGCCCCCCCTTGATGAGTTCCCCCGCGATGCGGGCAATCGCGCTGGCTGAGGCATACTGTTCCAGACAGCCCCTGTTGCCGCAGCTACAGGGCGCCCCTTCCGGCTCAACCGTAACATGGCCGAATTCCGCGGCAAAACCGCCGACACCGTTCCAGATCCGACCGTCGAGAACAAGCCCGCTCCCCACCCCCGTTCCGAGGGTGATCACCACGAAGGAGTGCAGCCCGCGACCGGCACCGTGGGCTGCCTCTCCCCGGGCGATGAGGTTGGCGTCATTGTCGCATGTGGACGGCAGTGAAGTCTGCTGTTCCAGAAATCTGGACAGGACAAAACCGTCCAGGGGGCGCATGTTGACCGAGGCATGGATCATTCCATCCCTGCCAACGAGTCCGGGCACACCGACGCCAATACCGACGACGGACGCCCCCCTCGCGGAAGCCTCGTGCTCCATCCCGGAGATTCCCTCCAGGAGGCGACGGCAGAAGGGGTCGCGGCCATGGTCGATACGACTGAGAGTCCGGTTGCGGGAGAGAACGCAACCGGCGGCATCCACGAGGGCGAAGCGGAGATTGGTGCCGCCGATATCAACGGCTATGGCGAGAGTGTTCCTTTCCGTCATGATCAGGGACATCTCCCCAGGGCCTGATACAGTCGGTCGTAGGATTCCAGCAGTCCGTCGGGAATGACCCTCACCCCTCCACAGGTCGCCATGAAGTTGGTATCTCCGATCCAGCGCGGAACGACATGAATATGCAGATGTTCCTCAATGGCCGCTCCGCCGGCCTTGCCCAGGTTGACACCGATATTGAAACCATCGGGCCGTGCCACCTCCCGCAAAAGGGCACGCGCCCTCCGCACGCCCCGCATAAGGTCCAGCAATTCGCTATCATCCAGGTCATCCAGTTCAGCCGTGTGCCGTGCGGCCACAACCATCAGATGACCGCAGGTATAGGGGTAGCGGTTGAGCATGATCAGCGAATGTTTCCCCCTCGCCAGCACCAGCAGTTCACGGTCCTGGCCGGCCGTATCCCGCACCTTGCAAAATACGCAACCGACCTCCCTGACCGGAGACGCCAGATAGGTCATGCGCCACGGCGCCCAGATTCTTTCCATAAGACGTTCCTCCTCGCTGATTCCATTGCCTCAAATTGTAGCAGTAGCCGGGCGAGTGACAACGACAAATAGCGCGGGAGATGGAGAATTGTACGAAAACATCCACTTTGAGCGGACAAGAACAGGTTTGACTTCGGGGCAATTTTGGTTACAGTAGGCTCGGTGAGCCGTGACGAACCCAGGGCTCACCGTGAGAAACCGAGGTACGCCATGGAGGCACGGATGCTTTTTCTTCCCAAGGGGAACCCCCTGTTCGAAAACCTGGATACGGCAAAGCTGATGCTGCCCGATGTCCTCACCAAGCTCAGATCGGCGGGTTTCAGCGGTTACGTCAGCTTCCTGTTCCCCTCGGCAACGATCATCATGACGCTCGAAACGGGGAAGATGGGCTGCCTGCTGCTCGAAGAGCAGGGGGGAGTACGAAGAGCGGACCGGGAAGCGCTGGCAGAGCTGAGCGACCTGATGCTCTCCACCGGGGAGGGGGTAATGAGTGTGTACACGCTCTCCCCCAGGCTCTGCGCCTGCATCCGGGCGCTCCTCAGGGGTACTGTCGTCTATGGGGCACAGGAGCTGAAACTGCTCAACATCGCCGGCTTGCTTCAGCAGATCAGCTCGGAACGGATCACCGGCTGCCTGCGCACCTACACCAACGACAGATCGTCCCTTATATTCTACCAGGACGGCAGTCCGCTGGGGTTCTTTCACGACGGCTCCTCTGACCTGGAGACGGTCGCCAATGAATCACAGTGGATCGCATCCCTGTCCGGGGCCAAAATAGACCTCTATTCGACCCCGGCCATGGCCGAGCCGCTGGAGACCGACCTGTTGGAGATTGTGGATATTCAGGATTTGTGGAATAACGCCGTTGCCCGCCAGCAGAACGCTGGAACGGTCCCAGCCTGACAGAGGGCATATGGCAGACGAAAAGATTCAGCGGAACAGGAAGAAATGCTGAACGCGGAAGGCCTGCCGCCACCAGCGGGACAGACCAGGGATGGAATGCTACAAATCGAAACCCCGCAGATCTTCATCGGAAAAATCTAGCGACAGCTTATTCCCAGAGGCGTCCAGACGGGAACGGACATCGCGGAAACCGGGCTGGGCCACATCGATCTCGGCCAGCAGGCTGGCGGCTTCTTCTGACTTGCCGGCGGCCTCGCAAACCAGCGCCAGCTCGTATTTGACCGAACAGCTGTCCTCTACGGCCAACTCGCCCCTCAGCAGATCGCGCAGCACCGTCTCGGCAGCTTCCAGAGCCCCCTTCTCCCGCAGACAGGTTCCCTGGAGGACGAGGCAGGCGACCCGGCGCAACGGATCATCGGCAGCCTGGCGGAACTCGTTGAGCGCTTCATCGAAGAGCCCCATCTCTTTGAACGCAACACCCAGATCGTAGTGCGACTGAGCATCGGTTATTTCCACCTCGCTGCCAAACTTAACGCTCCGTTCCGAACCGGCAGCCGCGTCAAAAACATCCTCCACCGCTTCAAGCCAAGCCTCCTCGGCAACGCCGGGAACGGCAGCATCCGGGGACAGGGCGGCAAAAGGCCCGGAATCTTCATCGATCTCGATTTCAACCTCGAGCTCCGGCGGTTCGGAAAAATCGAACGCGACAGGCTCCGCCGCAGACGGCTCCATTCCGACCGTTTCTGGCTCCCCAAGGGAGAGCTCAAGCTCCTGATCCGCACCATCCGACTCCGCGGAGGGCACACCCGGCTGCATCCCGCCGGCGGCTGCGTCCGTCGTCCGGACAGCAGCATGGCTGTCGGAGAACGTCTGCAGGGAGTCAATCTTGTGGTTCAGCGCGGCGGCGCCCTCTCCGTCCCCCAGCGCAGTAAGGGTCCGCTTCAATCCCAAGATGACACGCATGTTGATGGGATCGACCAGTTCAAGCGACCTGTAGATGTCCCGCAGGTCGCCAAGGGCATCCTTGTCGATAAAGTTCTGCTCGTACCTGTCCAGCAGCGAGATTGCTTCTTGCAGGTCCTTTTCGGCAATCAGGCACTCCAGCAAGCCTTTCTGCACGGAGACTTCGTCAGAAAAGAACCTGATACAGTGCTGATAGGCTATCCTGACCCGCTCTGGCTGGTCGAGGCGCTGGTAGGCCTCGATGACAAGTTCCCAGATCCGCCTGTCGTCAGGAGTGCTCTTCAGCATGGTCTGCAGGGCGCCGACCGCGCCGAGTGTGCTCGCGGCGTCACCCCGCACCTGTCCAGCCAGCACATCCAACATGAAACCGTTCTTTTCCGGAAATAGTTGCTGTATGCGGGAGTTCAGCCTGCCCAGCCCCGCACTGTCGCCCCGTTCCTGAAGCAGCGTCGCCAGGCGACTGAAGATATCGTAGGATTCGTCGCGGTTGCCTGCCTGACAGTACGCCTCGGCCAGCTTCAGCATGATTCCGACATTCTGCTGGTCAACGGCATGCATCTTTTCGAGGACACTCAGGGCAGCGTCACTGTTGCCGTTTTTCTCGTGGTAATCGTAGACCTGCTTGTACTCGGCCAGGGCGTTCGCGGCCAGGCCATGTTTTTCGTTGAGCTCGGCCAGCTTCAGCGTAATGTCCATATCGCCGGGAAACATTACCTGGAGTTTCTTGTAGACGGCGATGGCCTTCAGGTAGTAGCCGTTGGTTGTGTAATATTTACCGATCTCCTCAAACTCGTTGCGGGCGTTGTCAATACGCCCGGCTTTAACCAAGAGCTCAGCCAGTCGCTGTCGCTGATTTATGGCGGAGGGATCCAGGGCAACGACCTGTTCATAAGCCTTCACTGCCTTGTCCAGCTGGCCGCGAAGCGCATACCGCTGTGCTTCCGCTATGAGCTTATCCTTCTTTGAACTCACCGATCCCCGTTCCTTTCCACCGTTGCAAAACAGCCCACATAAGCGCTTTTTTTATTAAAACAGCTACGAAAATTATAGTAACCGGCACGGCATGTCAAGAACAATAACGCTCTTAAATCAGCGGTTTCTTTGACTCGTCACGGCCACCGGTTACCTTTTGACACGAGCCGGAAAATGAATTAGTGTTGCATCTCCGTTCGCACCCTGCTAATGCACTGCCCTGAACCCGGAAAACGCGTTTCCCAGCGGAACAGCTCAAAAACAGTTACAAAGACATCAACCTGCTCAGCAGGTCTGGCCAGGTTATCGTTCAGCAAAAAAACCACTATGCGCCATCTCACCGTTTTCCCTGACGCCGAAGCAGTTCACCTGCCTTTGTCTGGCTGGCGCACCCTGCACCATGAAAGCGGGAAAAACAACACGGCATCCGACCCGACCTCGGAAAGAGCCAAAACGGCGCTGCTTTCATTATCCACTTTACGACAACCAGTCATGAAACCTGCCCGAATACAGCTTCGCCTGAACTCGCTGAAGCAGGGCCGTACGGAGCATGAGTACAGAAAATGAACGAACCAGACAACAGCATCGCGGACAGTGTTTCCATCGTCATGGTGGAACCGCAATCACCCGGCAACATCGGCATGGTCTGTCGCGCCATGAAGAACATGGGGCTCTCCCGCCTGCGCCTGGTGAAAGGGTGCGACCGATTTCACCCCGAATCACTCAAGTTCGCGGTCTCGGCCAAGGATCTGCTGGAGCGGGCGGAGTTGTACGACGACCTGGCATCCGCCCTGGCAGACTGCGCCCTGACCGTGGGAACCACCCGCCGCCACGGCAAGTACCGCCAGGAGATACTCTCCCCTCCCCAGGTGGCCACCCTACTCAGGACGCGGGCACAGGGCGACTGCAGGGGAGCTCTCGTCTTCGGCCGCGAGGACAGCGGCCTGACCACCGATGAACTATCCCTCTGCCGCTGGCACGCGACCATCCCCACCTCCAGCGAGTATGGCTCCCTCAACCTGTCCCAGGCGGTCCTACTGTTCTGCTATGAGTTGGGCAAGGCCAGTGACTCTCCCGGTGGGGGCAGAACGGAAATACCGGCCACCTCGGCCGAAATGGAGACGCTCTTCAGCCAGATGGATACCAGCTTGCAGCGCATCGGCTTTCTCAACGAACAGAACCCCGGCCACATCATGCGTTCCCTGCGCAGGATTCTCTTTCGTTCCGAACTGGATAACCGCGAACTGGCCATCCTGCGAGGCATGTTCTCCCAGGTGGACTGGGCCTGCTCCGGCTTCGACGGCAGGAAGCGCCTGTGAACCCAACCAACGTCGGTCTTGTGGCAGGCACCCTCACCAGCATTGCCGCCCTTCCCCAGGTGATCAAGACCCTGCGAACCCGCCATACCAGGGACATCTCCATCTGGCAGCCACTGCTGCTGTCTGTGGGCGTTGCGCTCTGGATGGTTTACGGCATGCTTATCCACGATTTGCCGCTGATCCTGGCCAACATCATCCCGCTGGCTTGCAACTGCGGCCTATGCGTCCTGAAGCTGTACTATGACCACAACGACGGCATCTCGCCATGACCGGGCGGAGGTACCACAAAGGAACGGATTCTGCGGTGGCGGGGGCGGTTTTGACGGCGGTGACCCGTCGAAAGAGTACTGATTCCGTTGTGCGGCACTGATAATCTTGTTGAGATATAACAAAGCGGTTGGGGCACTGTTCGGACGTCTGTCCCTGAACAGCGCCCCGGTCCAGAGTGAATTCAACCCAGGATCTGCTGGCGGAAGGCGTCGATACCCATCTCCTCCACCAGGCGACCGAGACGCACCTCGCGTCCGCAACCGCGGTACCAACTGACGATCCTGTCGACGACCTCCAACACCCGCTCCTCGTCGGCCTCCACATCGGTGAGAAGATCAGCCAGGCGGGGGCGCGCACCGGCGTTACCCCCCACCAGAATCCTCCATCCCTTTGCCGTGGCAACGATGCCGATATCCTTCAATGCCGATTCGGCGCAGGAAACCATGCATCCGGAGACCCCCATCTTCATCTTGTTGGGCAGGACCATGGCGTGGTACTTGTCATCAATCTTGAGCCCCAGCGAGATGGAATCCTGCACCCCTCTCTTGCAGTAGGTCGTTCCGGGGCAGATCTTGACGCTGCGCACGCAGAGGCCGATGGCAGCGCCAGGCTTCTCCGCCAGTTCGCTCCAGACCCTGTCCAGGTCATCCTCCCTGATGCCGATCAGCATGATGCGCTGGGCCGAGGTAAGCTTCAGCTGCAGGCCATACCTGTCGGCCACAGCGCAGATCTTGCGCAGTGTGGCGCTGTCGGTGAGCCCCCCCGGGATGTGGGGAGCAATGGCATAGGTTTCACGGTCCCGCTGCAGAATGGCGCCTTTTTCAAGAATATCCTTTTTCACGATCCCTCCCTGTGGTCCATGTAGTCATGCTTCATTGGCAGGCAGAGTAGCACATCGCTTGAGCCATGAGAAGAATCACAACACGCGGCACAGTTGCAGGCAGAGAATCCCAGCCAGGTTCCCCCCATAGTCCCTGTAGCGCCAACAGCAGGCAGATGTAAGCCAGAACCGGGTAATTGACGGCTTCAACACCTAGCCATCCGTCATCCTCTCACGAAGTGCCGCCTGGGCAGCCGCCAGGCGCGCAATCGGCACCCGGAACGGTGAACAGCTGACGTAATTGAGCCCCAGTTCGTGACAGATGGCAATGGACTTGGGATCGCCCCCATGCTCGCCACAGATGCCGACTTCAAGCCCGGGACGGGTCTTCCTACCACGCTCGACGCCGATTGCCATCAACTGCGCCACACCATTCCGGTCGATCGTCTCAAACGGGTTATCCGGGAGGATGCCGGACTGGATGTAATCGATAAGAAACCCTTTCTCTGCATCGTCACGGCTGATGCCAAAGGTGGTCTGGGTCAGGTCGTTGGTACCGAATGAGAAGAACTGGGCATGACCGGCGATCTCGTCGGCGGTCAGGGCCGCGCGCGGTATCTCAATCATCGTGCCGAACTTGTAGTCGATGACGACACCCTGCTCCTCAAGCACCTGTCGGGCCACCTCCTCCAGCGCCTCGCGCTGCACCTTCAGTTCATTGACATGGCTGGTGAGCGGAATCATCACCTCGGGATGCACATCGATCCCCTCTTTCGTGCATTGGCAGGCAGCCTCGAAAATAGCCCGCACCTGCATCTGGGTCAGGTCCGGCATCATGATACCCAGACGCACACCGCGCAGGCCGAGCATGGGGTTGGCCTCATGAAGGTCCTGCACGCGGCCGAGAACATGTTCGTCATCCTCGATCTTGCGCAGCAGTTCGTCAATCTCGTGCAGGTTGGCGGCGCGCAGCAGACGGATCTTGTTGTCGGCAAGCCCGGTCATCAGCGACTCGTAGTTCGGCAGAAACTCATGCAGAGGAGGATCGATAAGGCGGATAATCACCGGCAGACCGTGCATGGCACGGAACAGGCCGATGAAATCCTCTCGCTGGAAGGGGAGCAACGCATCCAGCGCCTCGCGGCGCTCCGTCGGCTGGTTGGTCATGATCATCTTCTGCACAAAGGAAAGCCGCTCGCTCTGAAAAAACATATGCTCGGTGCGGCAAAGGCCGATGCCGCCGGCACCGTACTCCCGCGCGCGCTTGGCGTCATCGGGGTAGTCTGCGTTGGCCCAGACGCCCAGTCGACGGAAACTGTCGGCCATGACGAGCAGGCGCTTCAGCCATGGATCAGAGATATCCGGCACCATCGTATCCAGCCGACCCAGGAACACCTCACCGGTAGACCCGTCTATGGATATCCAGTCCCCTTCCTCGATCACCTGCTCTTTCACGATCATCAGGCGCTGGGACATGTCTATCTCAAGGGCGGCAACACCGACCACGGCCGGCTTGCCGAACTGGCGTGCGACGAGGGCCGCATGGCTCGTGCGTCCGCCGCGACTGGTCAGGATCCCTTCGGCTGCGAGCATGCCATGCACGTCGTCTGGCTTTGTTTCGGGCCTGACCATGACAACCTTTTTCCCCTCCTTCTTCGCCCAGGCTTCGGCAAGGTCAGCGTCAAAGGCAACCATGCCCACGGCGGCTCCGGGAGACACGTTCAGACCGCTGGCCAGCAGACGCCCCTCCGCACCGGCGGCTTTCTTTGAGTGCGGATTGAACTGGGGATGCAGGAAGAAGTCCACCTGTTCGGGAGTCACGCGCATGACCGCTTCCTCGCTGGATATAAGCCCCTCGTCCACCATCTCGACGGCTATGCGGACGGAAGCCTGGGCTGTGCGTTTGCCATCGCGGGTCTGCAGCATCCAGAGCTTGCCCCGTTCCACGGTGAATTCCACGTCCTGCATGTTGCGGTAATGCTTTTCGAGGATACGGGTGATTTCAACAAACTGTTCCCAGGATGCCGGCATGGTCTGGGCCATCTTCTCCACCGGGTCGGTGGCACGGATACCGGCAACAACATCCTCTCCCTGGGCGTTAATCAGGTAGTCGCCCTCGATCCTCTTCTCCCCCGTGGTCGCATTGCGTGTCATGGCAACACCGGTGGCGCTGTCGTTTCCCATATTGCCAAAGACCATGGTCTGGATGTTCACCGCCGTGCCAAGGTCATGGGCTATTTTTGCAGCGTTACGGTAGTCGATAGCCCGCTTGCCGTTCCAGGATTTGAATACCGCCTCGGTGGCCAACCGCAGCTGTTCCAGCGGATCGGTCGGAAAATCTATGCGGTTGTAGCGGCGGAAAATATCCCTGAAGCGTTCGCCAATGCTCATCCAATCTTCGGCGGTCAGTTCGGCGTCGCTCTTTACCCGGCGTTTTTTACGTACTTCGGTAATGACCTCCTCGAACGGTTCATCGGGAACACCCATTACCACGGATCCGAACATCTGTATCAGCCGGCGGTAGGAATCATAGACAAAGCGCGCATCCCCCGTGCTTTTGATCATGCTCTGGACTGTCTCCTCGTTCAGCCCGATGTTGAGAACCGTATCCATCATGCCCGGCATGGAGAACTTGGCCCCTGAGCGGCAGGATACAAGCAGGGGGTTGCCCGGATCGCCGAATTTCTTGCCGGTCTTCTTCTCCACCTCGGCCAGTGCGGCGAGTTCCTGCTGCCACATATCTTCGGGGAAAGCCATTCCAGCGTCCAGATAGGCGTTACAAGCCTCGGTCGTGACGGTAAATCCGGGAGGCACCGGCAGGCCGATCCTGGTCATTTCCGCCAGGTTTGCGCCCTTGCCCCCCAACAACCCCCGCACATTATCCCATTTTCCACCGACGTAGCTCGATGCCTGGTCCAGTTCATCGAACAGGTACACCCATTTTCTCGTCATAGCATTCATGCCTCCGTAGCAGTATTTGGCGTACTCATTCCTTTGCAGTTAGGAAAAACTCATTCACAACTGTAACGTTGATTTTCCATTATGCAACCACGCCGGAACCGTCTTCTCACCACAGCAGGATGCTGCTTTATCCTCCCCCCCAAACATCAAAGGCGCGTTACCGTACGGTTTAACCGTCGGCAACGCGCCCTTGAAGGGTGGTATGTACCTGTGTCTAGATTCCCGTCATCACCCAGTGGAAGATATTGGGGAGCAGCATGAACAGTGCCAGGGCCAGGGTACCCAGGAGCGCTCCGCCCCAGGTCCAGCAGAGGCAGGTGGCGTTGGCTGGCTGCTCCACGGTTTCGGCGTCGGAGCGGAACATCCGCAGCACCACGCCCAGGTAGAAGAAGGTGCCGATGTAGCTGGCAACGAAGGCCAGGACGGCGACGGTCAGGTGACCGGAGGCGATGACGGTCTTGAAGACGAAGAACTTGGCCAGGAAGCCTGGCAGCGGCGGGATGCCGGCCAGGGAGAGTACGCACAGGGAAAGCAGGATGGCGGCCACCGGCTTCTTCCTGAAGATGCCGTTCAGGTTGTCCAGGTTGTCGTCCTCGCCGCTCAAGATGCTGAAGCAGGCGCAGGCGGTGATGGTGGTGACGGCGTAGACGGCCACGTAGTACAGAAGCGCCTCGGTTCTGGCTCCGGTGTTGTCAACCAGGGCGAACATCATGTAGCCGGCGTGGGAGATGGAGGAGTAGGCCAGCATCTTCTTGAAGGCGGTCTGGTGGATGGCGGTGATGTTGCCGTAGAACATGGAGAGCATGGAGAGGAGCGCAATCACGGTGACCGCTTCCGGGTTGAGTACGGCGTTGCCCAGGATGCGCACCAGGCCCAGCACCACGGCGGCCTTGACGATGGAGGCCAGGAAAGCCGTTACCGGCAGACGGGCGCTGGAGTAGGCGTCGGGTGCCCAGCCGTGGAAGGGGAACACGGAGGCTTTCAGGAAGAAGCCAGAGAGGATCATGACGCTGGCGGCCAGGTTCTGCACGCCGCCGGTGGCGACGGCTGCGGTGAAGGAACTGATGTTCAGGTTGCCGGTAGAGCCGTACACCAAGGAGAGTCCGAACAGGACCAGTGCCGTGGCCACGGAGGAGAGCAGGAGATACTTGATGGAGCCTTCGGAGGCGGTTGATTTACCGTTGTTCAGGACCATCAGGGCGAAGCCGGGGAGCGAGAGGATCTCGATGCCCATGAAGAGCGAGATGAAGCCGGCGCTGTCCAGGATGATCATGGCGCCCAGAAGCGATGAGGCGATGAGGATCCAGTATTTGTGCCCCGCTTCGCTGGAGAGGGAGTAGACCCCCAGGATGGCGCCGCAGCTTACGATGATCAGGCGGCCGATCTCGGAGAAGCGGTCGATGCGGATCTCATTCATGACGATGTCGGCAGTGTACCCGGTTTGAAGCTGCATGACCAGGACGCCGGCGCCGGCCAGGAGCGAGGCGATGAACAGGGCGCTGCCGGCACGCTTGTCAACGCTGAGTATCTCCAGCAGCATGAGGACCAGGATCAGGCCCAAGAGGATGTGTTCCGGCAGAAGGCCGTACAGAAGATCAGTGGCCATTGGCGCCTCCCTTGACAGATGGTGTGGGCGCCGCGGGTGACGCCGCCGGTTGTGCCGCCGCCGGTTGGATCTGGGCGTTTGCCGGCTGGGTGCCAAGCGCGCTTACCGCGGTGGTTACCTTGTTCATGATCGGCATGGGGTTGACGCCGATCCAGATGATCATGACAAGCAGCGGGATGAAGCCGATCCCTTCCATGAGGCTCATGTCCTTGACCCCTACCCCCTCTTTGGTCTGACCGTAGAGGATGGCCCGGCCGAAGCGCAGCATGTAGGTTGCGCCAAGCACCATGCCGGTGGAGGCCAGAAGCACGCTGGTGAGCATGGTGGCTCCGGCGTTGGCCTGGAAGGCGGCGATGCCCTGCTGGAAGGCGCCGAACAGGATCAGGAATTCGGAGGTGAAGCCGCTGGTCAAGGGCAGCGCGACGGAGGCCAGGATGAAGAGCATGAGCATGACCGCAAGCCTTGGCGCATGGGTGGAAAGGGCGGTCAGGTTCAGGTACTCCCTGCCCAGGCGCAGTTCCAGAAGTCCCAGGAGCAGGAACAGGCCGGCAACGGCGACGCCGTGGCTCAAGATCTGGAACAGGGCACCGTGGATGGCGGCCTGGTGGAAGCTGAAGATGCCCAGGACGATGTAGCCCATGTGGGACAGGGACGAGAAGGCGACCAGCTTCTTGAAGTCGGTCTGTTTCAGGGCGATGATGGCGCCGTAGAGGATGCTGATCACGGCAAAGAGCATGACCGTGGGTCCGAAGGCCCGGGCAACGTCGGGGCACAAGGGTAAGGCCAGTTTGATGATGCCGAAGGCGCCCATCTTGGACAGGGCGCCGGCCATGAGGGCGGTGCCTGCCGGAGGAGCTTCGTAATAGGCCAAGGGCAGCCAGGAGTGGAACGGGAACAGCGGGCACTTGATGGCGCAGGCCAGCATGACGGCGATGAAGACGAACAGCTGCGTGTTCCAGTCAAGTTTCAGGGCCATGAGATGTGCGAATTCGAAGTTCCAGGCACCTGTCTGGTTCAGGCTCTCCATGCCCATCATGATGACGGCGGCCAGAAAGAGGATACTGCCTGCCATGGTGTACATGAAGAAGGTGAAGGCGGCGGAGCGCTTGTTCTCACCGCCAAAGGCAAGGACGATGATGAACATGGGGATCAGGACCACTTCCCAGAAGACGAAGAAGAGCATCAGGTTCTGGGCCAGGAAGGTGCCGAGAAGGGTCGCCTCCAGGAAGAGCGCCATGGCGACAAACAGGTTGTTCTGGGTCTCCG